>CAVJHV010000006.1:7996-45763 GCA_963649315.1 Treponemataceae bacterium
AATGTGCTTCCAGCTGGACCGCCGGATTTGAAGCAACAATTTCTTTCATCAGCTTTTGTGCTTTTTGATTTCCCAGCGGTAAAAAATAATCGTTCATCAAAAAAGAAAAAAGTGAAATTATAATTCCCATAAAAATTACCGGCAAAAAAATTTTCATATAGCGCAAACCGGATGCACGAAAAATTAAAATTTCATTGTCAGTTACCATGCGGCCCAGGCAAACCAAAAAGCCTACTAGGGTTGCAAAAGGAGCAGACTGGGAAACAATCTGCGGCATGTAGTAAAAAATCAAGCGAACTGAAGTCCAGAAGGGTACATGCTTTCTTAAAAGAGTCTGAATCACAAGCAGCAGCTGGTTTACAAAAAAGATTGCAAAGAAGATAAAGAAAAAGACAAGGAAAAACATAAAAAGTTCCTTGCAAATGTATTTGACTAAAACATTATTTTTTACGGTATCAATTTTTTCAATTCGCCCTGCAAGTTTTTCGCTGCGCCTTATATTTCCTTCCCGGTCAGCCTCGTTTTTAAAATGAAGCAAAATGGATCTGAACAGAGAAAGCTTTGTTGCACCTCCAAAGATTTTTTCATTTTTCCTTTCAGCATGAATTTCTTTTATGTGAGTAAAAATTGATTTTCTTTTTCTTTTTGAATTTTCTTCCATAAAAAATTATTTTCCGCTCAAGCCTGTACTTCCAAAACCGCCGGCTCCTCTTTCTGTCTGACTGATTGACTGAACACTTTTAAAATCCGCAATAGTTACAGGGGAAAGAATAATCTGTGCAATTCTGTCACCAGATTTAATTGTAAAATCTTCCTCACCCAGATTTATTAAAAGCACTTTCAGTTCACCGCGATAGTCACTGTCAATTGTCCCGGGGGTATTTAAAACAGTAATGCCGTTTTTAAAAGCCAGACCGCTTCTGGGTCTTACTTGAATTTCATACCCCAATGGAATTTCAAAAAAAAGACCTGTTGGAATAAGAGACCTCTGCCCTTTTTTTAAAATTAAATCTTCATCAAGCAAAGCGCAAACATCAGCACCAGCTGCACCTGCAGTTTTATACGACGGAACCACAGCTCCATCTTTTGAAAGACATTTAACTTCAACTTTATCCATAAAATTCCTCAAAATAATTTTTTTATTCTGCCCTTAAAATTGTATTTTTAGAAAGGGCCTGACTTTTGGGCTCCTGGAAAAATTACAATTTTTTAAGATGCCTCTTTATTATACATTATCACAAATCAATTTAAAAGTAGATTTGAAATTTCTTATTTGGATTTCTTCCATTTTTCAACTTTTTAGAACTGTCCTTAATTTTCTGCCAGCTCAAGAAGATTTTTTTTAGTTTTCCTGTTTAATCCTGCTCCATAAAAAAGCAAAGCCTTTTTTGACGCAATAAAAATTTTTTCTGCCAGAGCATTTACTTCTTCTTTTTTAAGAGATTCTATCAAATCAAGAATTTCACTGGAATTTCTTAAAGGAATATTCTGTCTGAAATTCTTTTCGTTTCGCCTCATAAGATATTCACAGTCCATTGCAGAAAGCAATTCTTCTCCAATCAAATGTTTTTTTGCCCTTTCAACTTCGCTTTGACTAAAAGGTCTTACCGTAAAATCACTCACTTCCTTAAGCAAAAGTTTTGCAGCCTTCAAAATATTTTTCTTTTCTGCCGAAAGGCAGGCACACCAGGCAGCCGCATTTTCGTAAATGATGTAATAAGAAAAAACGTTATAGCACAAAGCATTTTCTTCACGCAACACAGAAAAAAGTCTGCTGGAAAGACAGTCACCTGCAATTGTATTCAAAAGTGAAAGACAGTAACTTTCCCTTTCCGAAAGATTTGCATCAAAAGGAAAAAGCAAATAAATTTGTTCCTGAAAAAAATCAGCCTTTACAAAAGAAGTTCCTGCATTCCACAAAACTTTTTCATTAAAATGACATTCAGGATTTTTTATAACTTTTTTGTGGACTCCTAATTTTTCCACTTTAGAAAGAATCATTTCCATATCAAAATTTCCTGCAAGGAAAATACAAAGTTCCCCATGCAAAAAATATTTTTCATACCATTCAATCATCTGTAAACGATTTATTTTTTCCACATCTTCTACAGAGGCCCCGATTGTTTTTGAAAGGCTTGCCCCCTTCCAGACAAAGGCTGCCACTTCATCCAGGGCGCTTTCATCAGCATCATCCCGTAAACTTTCAATTTCACTCTGAACAACTTTTTTTTCCTTCAAGAATTCATCTTCCGGAAAAATGCAATTTTCGCTCATGTCGCACATCAAGTCCAAAGCCTTTTCTAAATTATTTTCAAGGCAGGGCACCACAGAAAAAAGACAAACTTCTTCACGTTCGGTATAGGCGTTTATAAGGGCGCCCATGGAATCAAAAGCGAGAGAAAGTTCCTTTGCAGAAAAATTTTTTGTTCCCTTAAAGAGCATGTGTTCTGTAAAATGACTTATGCCCCTGTCACCTCTTCCTTCAAAGCGCGAGCCTGATGAAAAAAAGAAACCTACAGCGCAGGATTTTGCTCCATCAACTTTTTCCGCAACAAGTTCAATGTTATTTTTTAAAAGTTTTCTTTCAATCATTTTCTTTCCGGATTTAACATTCACTTCTCAAAAAAAATATTATCACTTCCAAAAGCTTTGCTTTTCTATAAAGGATATTTTTTTAAGATGCCCTTACAAAAAAAAGCCTGCACTAAAAAGCACAGGCCTTTCCAAAGTCCTATCTAAAAATTGTGATTTTTCAGACAGTCCCTTTAATCAGCTAAAAAAAATTTATTTTCCAGCTTCGATTGCATCAATGTAAGAAAGATTCAGACGGCCCATCTTGTCAACTTCAAGAAGCTTAACAGGAATAACCTGACCTTCCTTCAAAACATCTGTCACTTTTTCTACACGCTGTCTTGACAGTTTAGAAATATGGCAAAGTCCTTCCTTACCTGGCAAAATTTCAACAAAGGCGCCAAAATCCATAATGCGCTTTACAGTTCCCTGGTAAATTGTTCCAACTTCAGGATCTTCACAAATGCCCTTAACTGCCTTCTTAGCAGCATCAGTTGCAGTTCCTGTCTTTCCATAAATTGTAACAGTACCATCATCATCTGTATTGATTGTAACACTGTACTGGGCACACAAAGCCTTAATGTTCTTTCCACCAGGTCCAATGAGAGCACCAATTTTATCTACAGGGATTTTGAGTGAATCAATTTTTGGAGCGTATGGGCTGATTGGCTGAGGCTTATTGATGCATGCTTCCATAATAGAAAGAATGTGTTCACGACCGCGCTTTGCCTGTTCAAGTGCCTTGCGCATAATGTCCATAGAAACACCTGCAATCTTAATATCCATCTGGAAACCTGTAATACCGTCATGTGTTCCGGCAACCTTAAAGTCCATATCTCCCAGGTGATCTTCTTCACCAAGAATATCTGAAAGGATTGCATACTTCTTGTATTCAGGACCATCAGTAATAAGACCCATTGCAATTCCGGCAACCATCTTTTTCATAGGAACGCCGGCAGCCAAAAGTGAAAGACAGCCGCCACATGTAGAAGCCTGTGAAGAAGAACCATTAGATTCCATAATTTCTGAAACAACACGAATTGTGTAAGGGAATTCTTCGCGGCTAGGAATCATTGGAGCCAATGACCGGCGTGCAAGATTTCCGTGACCAATTTCGCGGCGGCCTGTAGTAAGTTTTCCAACTTCACCAACTGAATATGGAGGGAAGTTATAATGAAGGATAAAGTTTTCACTTCTGTCACCTTCAATATCATCATAAACCTGTTCGTCCAGGGCAGTACCCAAAGTTGTTACAGCCAGAGACTGTGTTTCACCACGGGTAAAGAGTGCTGAACCATGAGGGCGAGGCAAAACATTGATTTCGCATGTGATCGGGCGGATGTCTTCTGTGCCACGGCCATCAATGCGCAAACCTTTTTCAAGAATACTTGAGCGCAAAAGATTGTACTGCATATCATCAAACAAAGCGCCAAAAAGTTTAGCCTGAATTGGATCTTCAAGCTGTTCGGAATATTTGTCTGCAATATCCATCTTGATTTTTTCAACAGCTTCAGAGCGGGCCACCTTACCCTTAAGGAAACATGCTGTCTGCATAAGAGGAAGTGCTTCTGCCTCAATAGCTTCTTTATTTGCCAGTTCAACAGTAATAGGAAGAAGAGGCAGCTTTTCTTTACCGGCCAGCTTAACAAGTTCTTCCTGCAAAAGACACATGTCTGTAATAAAAGCCTGTGACTTTTCCAAAGCACCCAGCATTATCTCTTCGCTTACTTCATTAGCTCCACCTTCAACCATTGTAAAACCGTCTTTTGTTCCGGCAACAACAATTTCCAGCTGAACCTTTTCCATCTGTTCATAAGTTGGATTTATGATGTATTCGCCATCCAGGTAACCTACACGGCAGGCAGCAACCGGGCCATGAAATGGAATGTCTGAAATGCTTACAGCTGCTGAAGAAGCAATAACTGCAAGAATGTCAGGAGGATTTACTCCATCAACTGAAACACATGTAGGAACAATTTGAATTTCGCGGCCGAATGATGCTTCAAAAAGCGGACGCATAGGACGGTCAATCAAACGGCTTACAAGGATTTCCTTTTCCTTTGGACGACCTTCACGCTTTACAAAACCGCCAGGAATCTTGCCGGCAGCATAAAATTTTTCGTTGTATTCAACTGTTACAGGAACAAAGTCCAAACCTTCTTTTGCTTCGTGAGAAGCACACACTGTTGCAATAACAGCTGTTCCGCCAATCTGCGCGTAAACACAACCGTTAGCCTGTTTTCCAATTTTTCCTGTTTCAAGGATGAGTTCCTGATCGCCAATTTTGCGACTTACTCTTTCTACCATAAAATTTTCCTTATTTCTTTATTTGTTCTTTTCTTTTAGGAATCAGGATTGACACAGTGATTCCTCAGGAAGATTCCGTTTGAACAGCCGGAATTACCTTTAAAAATAAAAGGCAGTCTGTTGACTTCAAATATTCTTCCTGCCAACAGAGCTGCCAGTTATCCATCAATTACTTACGGATTCCAAGTTCCTTGATAAGAGCACGGTATCCTTCAAGATCTGTTTTCTGAAGGTACTTCAAAAGCTTGCGGCGTGCACCAACAACTTTCAAAAGACCACGGGAAGCGCCTGTGTCCTTAGGGAAAGCCTTGCAGTGTGCTGTAAGTTCTTTGATACGTTCAGTTGTCAATGCGATCTGAACTTTTACGTTGCCGGTGTCATTTGCGTTTGCACCGAACTTTGCTACGATAGAAGCAGCTGTTTCTTTTGTAAGTGCCATAACTTACTCCTTATTATTTAATTACCATGTTACCGAGCCATAATGACAAAGCAACATTAGGTATTGATTCCTAAAAATGTCAGACAAAAGTCACTGCCTTTAACCTTGAAGCCATTTCTTCGTCAGGCAAAAGCATTTTTATTTTTTCTGCATGATTTTCACTTTCTTCTTTTTTTAGACATGCAATAGTCTGAAAAAGACTTAAATCACATGATCCCTTTTGCAAAAGAAGAGCCGTAACTTTGTAGTTACCATCTTTGGGCAAAAGCTGAAACCCGTTTGCTTCAAAAGCATACCAGGCATCCGCCTTTTCCAGAGAAGTCTCTTTTTCAAAATGCGACTTACCCAAATCGTAAGAAAAAGGCCTTGTCATCATTTTTGAAGCAGGCAGAAAATTGCCATCTTTCAGCAAAAGCCTGATTCTGGAAGAAGAAATGCGTTCCCCTTCATAAAGGACATCAGGGATTTTTTCCACCAGGAAAGATTTGTCTCTGGCAAAAACTTCCAGTTCTTTCATTGTAAATGCAGCCTTGTAACCGCACTTAAAATCCTGCCCCTCAGCCAGATATTTCACATTGATTTTATCCAGCAGAAGTGACATAAAATCAGCGCCCCTAATTTTACTGAAATCATCAGAAAAGTCAATGACAATAACGAACTTAAAGCCCTCTTCCTGAAAAAGATTTATTTTCTGGTAAAGGCTTAAAATGTCACCTTCATAAAAATTATTTACAGCCCTTGCTGACGAAGAAAAAGTTACCAGACCCGGAACAAGTTCCTTCTTAGAAAGCAGCTTCTGGCAAATGGCCTTGTGGCCTGAATGAAAACCATCAAAACTGCCCACAGAAACAGCAGTTCCCCTTTTCTTCCATTCAAGAGGAAAATCCCCCTTCAGCAAATTTGCCCATGAAATTTTTAAAATTTTAAAATCCTTTTTGGGCACAACAAATGAATAGGCCAGGTGGTGCTTTTCTTTTTTTACCATTCCCGCAAAAGTTCCGTCTTTGTAAAAAACGGCAAACTCTCTGTCAAAATTGTATTCATTTTTTTCTGCAGGATTTTCAAGAGGATTTTTTATATAAATTCTGTCAAACATGGAAGGCGAAAGAGGCCGGCCGTTTAAAAATGAACTTTCAGCCTCCGCCTTAATTTCATCCGCTTCAAAACCGCATTTAACAGCTAATTCCTTTGTAAAAGACATAAAGTGGCTGCGGATTTTTATGTTTTCATTTTCTGATTTTTCTTTTTCTTCATCCGAAAGAATTCTTTTTGCCTTACCCCTGCCTGCATTTTCCTTTTTATCAAGCAGGATTTTTTCGTTAAGGGCAATCATTTTTTCTTCATTTTTTAAAGCAAAATCAATTGTAAAATCTTCAAGTTCTTCGCTTAAAGCAGCATCCTCTAAAGAAAAAGGACCAATTGCACTTCGCCTTAAAGCGCAAAGGTGAGCGCATGTTCCTAAGCGCAAAGCAATATCCCTGGCAAGGGCCCGGATATAAGTTCCCTTAGAACAGGTAATTTCTAAAAGAGCGTAAGAGCAAAAATCATCCTGACTTGCTTCCCTGAAATCCACAAGTTTATTTTCGTAAACAAAAATCTGCCGTGCTTCAATTTTTACTTCTTTACCCTGCCTCATCAAATCCGAAGCACGCATTCCGTCAACATGCACTGCAGAATAAAGAGGTGGCGTCTGTAAAAGGGCCCCGGAAAATTCATCGATTACACTTTCCAGCTGAGCCCTCGTAACAGCCTTGCCGCTTTTTGTAAAAGCCCCAGAGGGATCAAAAGTGTCTGTTTCTTTTCCAAAACAAACAACTGCAAGATACTTCTTTTTAAAAGAAGTTATGTGAGGAACAAGATGAGTAAGGCCCCCCGTTAAAACCACAAGAAGGCCGTCAGCAAAAGAATCCAAAGTGCCGGTGTGGCCAACCTTTTCCGTATTCAGCGCATGCTTAACGCTAAAAAGCGAAGAAAAAGAAGTAATACCGCTCCTTTTTGCCAGAAGCAGCATTCCTGAAGGATTAGAATGATTTTTATTATTCTTTGCCATCAGGATTTTCTGCCTCTTTTTTGAAAGACTCTGCTTCACTTGAAGAAGTATTCAAGTCACCACCTGTCTTTCTTTCATTTGTTTCTTTTTCCAAAGCATTAAGGATTTGAACCATTTCGTAACCCTTACGCATGGAAAAATCAGCAAGAAAAGTAAATTTAGGAAATTTGTAAATTGAAAGTTTTTTTGCAATTGAAGATTGAATAAAGCCGGCCGCATTTTGCAGGCCCTGCACTCCTCTTTCAACAGCCTTGTCATCCATAAAAGATGAAACAAAAACTTTTGCGTATGAAAGGTCAGCGGACACTTCAACCCTTTCAATTGTAAGAAATTCGTTTACGCGAGGATCTTTGATTTCGCGTCTTACAATCATTGTTGCAATTTCCTGCTTAATCTGCTCGCCTAAGCGCAGTAATCTGTACTGTCCCATTATATTTCCTTCTAAAGCAGGCTCTAAAAATTCCTTAAAATCTGCCCATAAAAAACACAATTTCTAAGGGCTTCCTTTTTAGAGCCATATCCAAACTAGTCAGATTCGCTTTCCACAGGAGCGCCGTGCTTTTCTTTTTCAGCTGCTTCCTCAACAAGCGTCTGTCCAAGTTTTCTTTTAACTTCTACAAGTTCGAATGCTTCAATTTGATCACCAATCTGCAAATCCTGATAATTTTCTATACCAAGACCGCACTCAAATCCTTCACGAACTTCCTTTGCATCGTCCTTGAACCTTTTGAGTGAAGCAACTTTACCTGTAAACTTAACAACACCATCACGAATAACATTTACGCTACTTGTCTTTTTAACAATACCGTCTGTAACGTAACATCCTGCAATAAGACCAACCTTTGGCACCCTGAATGTATTGCGCACTTCCAGCATACCTGTAACTTCTTCCTTTGTATCCGGCTGCAGCATACCTTCCATAGCCTGCTGAATTTCTTCAACACACTTGTAGATGATATTGTATTTTCTGATTTCAACCTGTTCTTCTTCTGCCAGAGCCTTTGCTTTTGGAGTAGGACGAACGTTGAATCCGATAATAATTGCATTTGAATCGGCAGCGGCCAGGGTAACATCTGATTCATTAATGGCACCGGCACTTGAGTGAATAACAGAAAGGCGAATTTCCCTAGTTGTAAGTTTTTCAAGAGAAGATTTGAGTGCTTCTGCTGACCCCTGCAAATCGGCCTTAATAATAACTTTAAGTTCCTTGACTTCACTGTCAGCAATATCGTCATAGAGGGTGTCAAGAGATGTTTTCTTAACAGCCTTGGCTGCTTCAAAACGCTTAAGTTCCTGTCTTTTTGCTGCATAAGCGCGGGCTTCTTTTTCAGTTTCTGTTACCTGGAATGGATCGCCTGCATTTGGCATGCTTTCAATTCCCAAAACTTCCACTGGAGTTGAAGGGCCAGCCTGCTCTATCTTTTGCCCCTTATCATTAAAGAGGGCTCTTACACGGCCGGCGTAAATTCCTGCAACGAAAGGATCTCCAGTGTGCAAAGTTCCACGCTGTACAATTACGGATGCAACAACACCACGTCCCTGGTCAATGCGGCTTTCAATAACTTTACCTTCTGCACGACAGTCATACTGGGCCTTCAGCTCAAGCATTTCAGCCTGAATCAAAATGGCATCAAGCAAATCATCAATACCTTCCCGCTTTAATGCAGAAATATTTACATACTGGGTGTCACCCCCCCATGCTTCCGGAGTAAGTCCCTTTTCTGACAGCTGAGTCATTACCCTGTCAGGGTTTGCATCCGGCTTATCAATTTTGTTTACAGCCACGATGATAGGAACTTTTGCTTCCTTGGCGTGGTCAATTGCTTCCAGAGTCTGAGGCATAACTCCATCATCTGCTGCAACAACCAGAACAACAATATCTGTAATTTGAGCACCGCGCGCTCTCATCATTGTGAAAGCTTCGTGACCCGGGGTATCAAGGAAGGTAATGTCACCCTTTGGAGTAGAAACCATATAGGCACCAATCTTCTGTGTAATACCGCCTGCTTCACCTTCAGCAACATGAGCGTTACGAATGGCGTCAAGTGTCTTTGTTTTACCGTGGTCAACGTGACCCATTACTGTAACAATTGGAGGACGGGTAAGTTCTCCGCCTTCAACCCCCTTGTCGCTTTCAATGAGTGTTTCATCATAAAGTGAAATAAGGTGAACTTTACAATTATATTCATCAGCAAGAATTGTAGCTGTGTCCGAATCGATTGACTGGTTGATTGTAACCATCATTCCCATAGACATAAGCTTACCAATAATTTCGCTTGCCTTAAGATTCATCTTTTTTGCAAGATCAGAAACAGAAACTGTTTCCATAATATCAATGCTTTCAGGAACAACAGAAACTGGAGTTGTATCCTTCTTCTTGAACTGATTGATTTCGTCCTCTGAAAATTCCTCTTCACGGTCTTTTCTGTAGACTTGCTTTTTACCCTTAAACTGTTTCTTTGCAGGTGACTTTGCAGCAAGTGTCTGAGAAGCATCTCCGAAAGAACGGCCAGCTCCAAAGCCAGGCTTGAAAGAAGAATTTGGACGGGCAGCATTAAATGAAGGTCTCTGTCCACCCTGACTGTTATTAAATCCACCCTGGCGGTTACTCTGGAAGCCACCCTGGCGACCATTGTTGAATCCGCCCTGACGGTTACCGTTGTAATTACCCTGGCGGTTACCATAACCACCCTGACGGTTGCCATATCCACCCTGGCGATTGCCGTAGCCACCCTGACCGTTTCCATAAGAAGAGCGGTTTTCTCTTTCGCGGCTCTGGTAACCTTCCCTGGCCTGGGCACCTGTAAATCCACCCTGACCATCACGCCTGCCCTGGTATGGACGGCGAGGCTTGTCGCTCAAATTTCCGGCCTTTACGTTAGGGCGCACGCTGTGAAGTTCAAAAGTAGTCTGACCGCGGCTGTTTACGCTTTGGGCAGTTGTCTGTGAAGGCAGTTGATTTGATTCATTTTTAGCTTCTGTTTTAACTTCAGCCTTAGTTTCATCCTTTGTTGCAGCCCTTGCTTCACTTTTTACTTCTGGACTTTTTACAGCAGACTTTTCTGTTTCAGCAGGATTTTCAGTCTTTGACTCTTCTTTTGGAGAAGGAACATCTTCTGTTTTAGGAGTTTTTACACTCGCCTTCTTGGCTACAACCCTGACACCGTCCTTTTTAGGTTCCTTTGCAGGACTTGCAGCAGGGGCCGGGCTTACAATCTTTCTTTTTACAAGAACCTTCTTTTTTGGAGAAGCAGCACTTGAAGAAGGCTCCCCCCTAGGCTGACCATCGCTTTTATTTTCCTTCTTGATTAAGTTAACTTCCAGTTTTTTTTCTTCCTTGTTTTCACTTTCCGCCATACGCTATTCCTTTCCCTTGACTCTTTTCCCTTGAACCCGCCATTACTCAAAAGCCAGTTCAACTCCACATTCCGGACACTTTGTCATACCCAAATGATATTTTACTACAGAGTGACATTCAGGGCATTCAAATTCATCACCTTCAACAAGACCTTCTTCCTCCTGACTTTCATCTTCACTGACTTCTGTCTGAGGATTTTCTTCTTCTGCGGCAGGACCTTCTTCTTCAAACTCAAAGTTTTCAAAGATAATCTTATTTACAGCATCAATATCTTCCTGAGAAAGACCAGGCATATTTATAGAAGAATCTGCAGCTGCATCGTGGAAAGCCACAACATCATCATACTGGCTGCCCTTAATAAGTTCTGCAACTCTAGGGTCAATGCCTTCAAGCGTAGAAACAAGAACAGTTTCGTCTGTTGATTCTTCCGGTGTATCTGTAAAAAGCTGCTGGGCAACCTTGCGTGACTGACTTTCTGTAAGATCCATTTCAGCAGCCTGAGCTTCTGTGATAACATCAATGTTCCAGTCGCAGAGTTTATTTGCAAGACGGACATTCTGTCCTCCCTTACCAATTGCAATAGAAAACTGCGAATCTGAAACAATAGCCTTTGCTTCCTTTGTTTCAGGATTTGTAATTACAACCCTGTTTATTTCTGCCGGAAGAAGAGCATTTGCAATAAAGACATGCGGATCTTCATCATATCTTAAAACATCAATTTTTTCATCCAAAGCATGAATTACATTCTGAATACGCTGACCCTTTTGACCAACACAGGCGCCAACCGGATCAACATCAATTTTATCTGAATAAACTGCAACTTTAGCGCGGTAACCTGCTTCACGAACAACCTTGTAAATGTGAACAATTCCGTCTGAAATTTCAGGCACTTGATTTTCAAAACTGATTTTTACAAGTTCTGGATCTGAGCGGCTTAAAACAACCTGAATTCCAGAATTTGTCTTTTTAATTTCTGTAACATAAGCCTGAATTCTGTCATCCTTTTCGTAAACTTCACGCGGACTCTGGAATTTCTTTGGCAAAACCCCTTCAACTGCAACCGCTTTTTCATCATCGTCCGCAGAAACCTTACCCAAAAGACCGTTTCCTACATTTACAAAAATTGTATCATTTCTGCCATATTTAATGAAGTAACCGGTAATCACCTGGTGGAGTTTTGACTTATATTCGTTATAGAGGGCGTCCTTGTAATTTTCGTTCAAGCCCTGGTGAGCAATCTGCTTACCCTGGGAAACAGCTGCTCTTTCGAATTCAACCTTAGGATCAATTTCAATCTCAAGTTCATCCCCTACAGCAGCATCCGGATTCAATTCAACTGCCTCTTCAAGTTCAATTTCCTGAGAAGGGTCATAAACTCCGTCAACAACAACCTTTCTTGCAAAAACTTTCACCCATGAAAGATCATCAGCAAAACGAACTACACAATTATCAATAGTACCAAATCTCTTTTTAAAAGCTGCCCTAAGAGCTGCTTCAACAGAAGTCTTGATTGATTCTTCAGTCATTCCCTTTGCCAAAAGCCCCTTTACGGCTCCAGCCATCTCTGATTCTTTAGCTGCCTTACTTCTAGATTTTCCCTTAACTGCCATAATACTGGCCCCCTATAAATGAATAAATTTTGCTTTTGCTATATCAGTATAGGCAAGAGTTTTTTCAGCTGTATTTTCTGATGAAACTTCACTTTCATCATCCTGAAGGATTAAAGTGACTTCTTTTTCATCACAAGCTTTAATAATCCCCTTTACCCAATCATTTGAATTTTTGTCCCAGACACGGATGTTGCGGCCAATAAAAAAGGCAAACTCAGCTGCATTCTTTATGTTGCGCTCCAGACCGGGAGAAGAAACTTCCATTGAAAAATCATCTTCGGACTTTCCCAGAAAATAAAGAAGTTTTGGCTGTAAAGCATGATGCACTTTTGAACAGTCGTTAAGGCCTATGTCTTTTTTAGCATCTTTATTTGCAATGACAAGGCTTACATGAACCATATTTTTATGAGGCTGAACGCTAATTTCTATTAAAGTATAACCTTCCGCTTCGACCGTTTTCTGACATTCCAAAAAGTAAGGAATTTCTGACAGTGCTTTATATTCCAAAAAATACTCCTTATAAAAGACAAAGTCCTGAACAATAAAAAAGGAGCCTTTTTTGGGGCTCCATCTTAATGTTTGTTAAAATGTTAACTAAATATATACATTCTAAAAAAATCTGTCAATAAGGCTTTGCATGTGATCTGGCAGAGGAATTTCAAAAGTGCGCATTTTTCCCTCCAGAGGAATTGTCAATTTTCTGGCAGCCAGGCAAAGTTTTTTGCAGCCTTCTTTTCTGAGGATTTTATTCAGTTTGAAATTTCCGTGCAAATCATCCCCGCAAAGAGGAGCCCCCGCTTCTGCCAGCTGGATTCTAATCTGGTGCATGCGGCCTGTTGCAAGTTTTAAATTAATCAAGGAAAGCTGCATTTTAATTTTTTCGCCAGCCCCTTCCTGAACTTCCACTTTTTTTTCAATAATGACATCCGTGCTTTTTAAAACAGAAAAATATGTTTTTGCAAAAACTTCCCTGCCATGAGCTTCAATATTGCTTTCCAAAAGACCTTCCTTCAATATCTTTCCATTCACCTTTGGAAGACCAAAAGAAACAGCACTATATTCCTTTTGCACCTCTTTTGAAGAAATAAGCTTTGTCCATTTTGAAGCAGCAGCTGCGTTTTTTGCCACAATCAAAATTCCTTCAGTGTCCTTGTCTAAGCGGTGAACTAAATGTATTTTGTAACCAAGCTGCCTTGAAAGTTCTTCATCTAATGGGTGTGAAATTCCTTTGCCCCCCTGGACAGAAATGCCTGAGCATTTGTTTACCAAAAGGATTTCATCGTTTTCAAAAATTACAGAAATAGCTTTCATAAGCCGAAATATAGTTGAGGTAGAAAAAAATGACAAGCATGTTTTTTAAAAGCATAAAAAAAATTTTACTGATTTCCATTTTCTTTATGGCAGCAGCCCTTTCTTTTTCTGAAAGATTAGGCCTTGAAGGCTACCAGGATCTTGCATTTGACTTTCCTGAAGGTTTTTATGTGGAAGACATGACAAGTGACGGAAAAAGCATACTCCTGAAAAACAAGGATTTCCCATTAACTGCACTCATAAGAATTTACAATTACAAAAGGTACGGTTCAAACCAAAGATGCATGGATGACACACTTTCAAAACTTTCCCTTAAAGGTTCTTCTTCCACTGTTGACTGGAGAAATCAAAAAAGCAGCCTTGCTGAAATAAGCGGTAAAATATCCGGAAAAGAAATTTCAGGCTATGCCGCAACATTCACCATACCCTATGACAAGGGCAATTTATTTCTTGCCACATGGTGTGAAAAAAATACTGCTGCCAAATATGATGACTTTTTGACAAGTCTGCTGGATGGTGTTTTTATAGATGCAGGTTCTTATTACCAAAGCGGTCTTTACACAAGTTACAAATACAATGAATCCTCAAGAGGCGAAAAGAAAAAGGTCAGCCTTACAATCGGCGGTAAAGAAATAGAAAGTTACATCCATGAAAATGACGCAAAAATAAATCAAGCCCTGGTCGAACGGGAATTTAAAGTCTTAGAAGCGTGTTCCACAAAAGCCACATGGAAAGAAGCATGGCAGCGCTACTACAGAATGATTTTTAAAGACTGCTACAGACCTTTAAGAGAGTGCGCTTTTGACATTTACAACAGCCTTTCCCCGGACTGCAGGGACGAAACAGATCTGGCCCAGAAACTTTTAAACTGGACACAGGAAATGGACTACGAAAGGGAAAAAACATACTCAGACTTCATTTCGCCACTGGCAATTGTCCAGGGAAGCGGCAGCGACTGTGACTCAAGAAGCATGCTCTTAGCCGTTCTTTTGACCCACATGAACCAGGATGCCATTATTTTTGTAAGCGCCACCTATTCACATGCCATGGCAGCTTTTGTTTCAAGCCACCCGGGCCACGCCTTCACCGTTAACGGAAAAAAATATTTGATGGGGGAAACAACCGCAAAAGGTCTGACATGGGGAAAAATATCTGCAGACAAAGACAATCAAAGCGAATGGATTGAAGTCCAGTTCCCATAAAAAGGCAGGTCCTGAATCAATTAAAAATAAAATCGATAAAAAAAAGGGCATCTTCTCAAAAAATAAAATGCCCTCAAAAAAAATGCTATTCAATCAGCAAGCGGTAAGCCTCCAGACGGTCTTCTGTCTGCAAAAGAGAGTCCATAAGCTGTGAATTTTTTAATTTTGAACTCAGGAAAGAAATAGTCTGCAAATAATAACTGTGCTGGTCATGAGCTGCCGCAAGCATAAACAAAAGCCTTACCGGCACATCATCAATAGACTGAAAATCAATAATATCGCATTTAGAAATTCCCACAGCCATAACAAGATCCGTAACAGAAGAAAGACGTACGTGAGGAATAGCAATGCCGCGGCCAATAGCAGTAGACATAAGCTCTTCGCGCTTAAGAATCTGTTCCACCAGCTCACGGCCATCCTTTATTTGTGGAGCCGTAGACAACACTTCAGCCAGTTTAACAAGAGCATCATGCTTAGTTTCGTGGTTCAAAAAAACAATCCTTTCAGGCGAAAGAATATTTTTAATCTGTATAGTTTGACTTTTATCAGTCTTTAAACCAGAAGAAAGCCTGTCATTAACCCATTTTTCAATTTCAGACTTCTTAAATCTCCAGACAGTTCCAATTTTACCGGCAGGAATTTCCCCCTTTTGTGCCCAGTCATAAACCGTCCTTTCACTGACACGAAGATATTTAGCCACTTCTTCAATAGTAAGAATATCGTCTTCCATCACAGTTCCTTTTTTCCCATTTTTCAGGAGATATTTTTGTATTATACAGTAATATTTTGCAAGGTTTTCTTTCATTTGTCAACAAATTCCTTTCGCAAATAAAGGTCATTTTTATTTTTTCTTTTTTGAAGCATGCCGCCTTTTGTTTTACGGCCCTTTCAGGGTTCCGCTCCGCTCCAGTGCCACTTCGTGGCACCAGGCCCTTCCACGGCCGGCTAGGAGTATTTTGAAAACTGGAAAAGGATTTCGTAAAATTAAAAAATATACTGGTTTAAAATTCGCTTGAATGCACTCCCGTCGGGAAGGTGTTCCACTGGCTCAGCTGGAGCAAGCTCCAATGTCTCACTTTTTATAACCTCCGCTCCGCATATTCAAGCAAGTTTTTTTAAATAGCTTTTCTCTTCTTGTTGCAAAAAAAAGTTTGTCTTTTTTCAAAATCCACCACTAGCTGGATTGGAGCAGCATGCCAAAGGCATGGAGGCGAAAGCCGGAACTCTAGTACCTGCAACGAGCACGAAGTGCGAAGTTTCAAGCTAAAGCCGTTACGAAAAGCACTCTCTCCATAAGAGAAAAAAAAACAAGTCTTGTAAGTTTTTAGCCCTTTTACTATATTTTTCTAATCATGAGAAAGAAAAAAAGAATTGCGCATCTTATCATAATTCCCTTTGCCTTTGTGATTTTATATATAATTTTTGCGGCAAAGCCTTTAACCAGGGAATACAACCTTAAGGCTGACTGGACTATTAATACTTTTGATGATGAAGTTTCTGCAGCTAAGGGAGCAGAGCTTCTTCCATTTAAATTTAAAAATCAAATGGGATATTTTAGTCAGGATGGAAAAATTTATTCAAAGTACGACTTTGACTACAAGGCCTGTATTACAGAAAATTACTGGACCAGTTACAGTGAGGACTCTAACGCTTTTTATGTTTACAGTCCGGATGGGAAAAAAGTTTCATATATTAATGAAGAAGGGTTTCCTTTTTTAAGTCAGGACAGAATTTACGTTCTGCTTCCGGGTGGCACTTCGCTGGCCCAGTTTGACTCAAAAGGAAATGAATTGTTTTTGCAGGAATCTTATTCACCGCTTACAGCCCTTTCTTCCAGCAAGGGGGGAACGGCTGCAGGATACGCTGATGGCAGCATAAAAGTTTTTGATTCAAATGGCAGCCTCAAAATGGATTTTATTCCGGGAGGCTCTTCTGTAAATATTATTTACGGGCTGGCTCTTTCTGATGACGGAAAAACATGCGCTTACATTACAGGCCTTGACAGGCAGAGGGTAGAAATTGCCTGCCAGGAAGATGGAAAACCTAAAATTCTTTACACTGAACATTTTGACAAAGACCTTACAAGACAGACATTTATGAAGTTTAACGGCAATATCCTTTACTACGATTACACAGATGGTCTTGGCATTGTAAATTTGAAAAACTATAAATCCTATAAATATGAAATTCCTGGTCTTGTAAAGCAGCTGGAATTTAGCGGTGACAATAAAGTAGCCTTTCTTCTTACAAAAGAAAAAAATGAATACACTCTTACCTTCCTTGAACCTTACAATCACTTTGCAGGAAAACTTGCTTTTAATGCAGAAAGCGCATTTATTCAAGTGAGTGAAAACAATGTTTTTCTTGGCCGCGATGGTAAAATTTCCAGATTAACGCTTTCAAGAAAATAGGCAATCTGGCTGGCTCCTTGTGAAGCGACTTAAAAAATCAAAATTAAAGGAAAATGCTGATGAAAAAATTAAATTTTGAAAATAAAAAAAATATCTCTAAAAAAGGAAAAAAATTGAAGGCCCGCTTTGCGCCTGCTTTTCTTTTTTTTATGATTCCCACCCTTTCATTTGCCTTTGACTGGCCTAATAAAAACAGGGAAGCAGGTACCATTATTTCAAACTTTGGTCAGTACAGGGGCGGCACCCTGGAAACTTCTATAATTTTTCAGGGTCAGGAAGAAGTTTATTCAAGTGAAGCCGGCAAAGTCATTCTTCAAATAAAGGAAAATGATGACGCTTTTTCAGGCTTTAATTCCACTTTAGGCAATGCCCTTATTCTTTCACACGCAGAGGACATTTACACTGTTTATTCAAATTTGGAAAAAGATTCTCTGCCTGATTATTCTTCTGGTGCAAAAACTCTTATAAAGGGATCTTATCTGGGGACTTCCGGAAAGAGCGCATGGAAAAAGGGACAGGCCGGCCTTGACTTTCAAATTCTTGATTTAAAAAACAAAACTGCCATAAACCCAAAGCTTGTTCTTCCACGAACTGGCCGCGAAAGAAAACTGACCATAGAAAATCTTTTTTTGCAGGACAAAAACGGAAAACTTTACAAGTTAGACCAAGTGACTTCCCTGCCAAGCGCAAGTTACAGAATTTACAAAAACAGGCAGACTGACGCCGTTCCTTTTGAAACATCCCTTTCTGTAAACGGGTACACGGTAGACACAATCAGCTACGATTCAATCCATGAACATAAGGGCCGCCTTTGCCTGGCAGGAAAAAATGAATATTATGCTGCCATAATTTACCCTGACAGCGAAAAACAATTTCTTGCTTCTACAAGACTTTACCGTGGCAAAAATGTAATTGCTGTAACGTTAAAAGACATAACCGGACGCACAAAGACAAGTTCTTTTGAAATTGAAGTCTATTGATTTTAGGGGAGGGGCGACTGTTTTGGGAAGGTGGCAGATATTTTGTAAACTGGCACTTGTTTTGGCAAAGAGCGGCTGGTTTGTAAACTGGCACTTTTTTCGTAAAGCAGCGGCTGGTTTGGAAAGTGGCAGATATTTTGTAAACTGGCAGCTGTTTTGGCAAAGAGCGCCTGTTTTGGCAAAGAGCGGCTGGTTTGTAAACTGGCACTTTTTTCGTAAAGAAGCCACCGCTTTCGTAAACAGCCACCGCTTTCGTAAACAGTCACCACTTTCGTAAACGGTCACCTCTTTCGTAAACATTCCCCTTAACAAGCCTTAATCGCCTTTTTAATAATCCCGCCGCCTAAGGTTACGCCGTCCATATAAAAAACAACAGACTGGCCTGGAGCAACAGCCCGCTGGGCATGGGCAAAAGTAACCTTGTAAGCCTTTCCATTAAAATCTTCCCCCGGGCACTTTTGTGTAAAAGGTTCGATTGTGGCATCAACAGGCTTTGAAGCCAGCCTTATTTTTACCTTGGCATTAAAAGGAACATCAGCTTCATAATCAGCAGGCCATACCATATCATCACAAATAAGACCTGAACAAAGCAAATCACTGTCCTTACCCAAAACGATCAGATTTTTTTTGCTGTCAATTTCTGCCACATACAAGGGCTGGGAAGAACTTACCCCCAACCCCCTCCGCTGGCCAATCGTATAGTGTTCAATTCCACGGTGACGGCCCAGAACTTTTCCATCCAAATCGATTATATCACCAGGAACAGAAGGCTGGTCTTTAAAAATTTCATCAAGATATTCATCCGGAATAAAATCCTGGCTTTCTTCCCTGGCAGCAGCCTTTAGGCCCTTAGAGCGGGCATATTCAAAAACATCTTTTTTTGCCATGGAACTTAAAGGAAAGCGGACTTTTTCCAAAACAGAAGAAGGGATCCTGTAAAGAAAATAAGCCTGATCCTTAGTCAAATCCATTGCCACATGCAGCAAAGGCGGTCTTGAAAGCCCCCTTTCGTCACCGCTGGCATTTTCCCCGTAAAAATTTTTTATAGCTTCATTAGGGCGAACAAGTTTTGCATAATGGCCGGTACAAAAATAATCATATTCCAGCCCCATGGACTCAAGACCAGAAAGCAGGGCACCAAATTTTATAAAACGGTTACAGCGTATGCAGGGGTTAGGAGTCCTGCCAGAGCGATATTCATTTTTAAAATAATCAAGAACCTGTTTCTGGTAAGCCTCCCGGACATCAATAACATAATAGGGAATATCATTTTCCTTGCAAAAAGAACGGCATTCTTCAATATCAGTCACTTCGCCAGGCCCGTAGCAGCTGTCTTTTAAAGCAAGACTTTCCGGCAACACAGGCAAATCATTATTGTACAAAGCCATAGTCACACCAGTAACCAGGCAGCCCTTTTCCTTTAACATCAGCGCCGTTGAAGTAGAATCAACGCCACCGGAAAGCCCAACCACCACACGGTCACCAGCTTTTGGCATTTCTAAATCTGTGTAAGTCATAGGCAAAATATAAGGCAAAAAGGCCAGAACTTCAAGAAAGGCATTTTCTTTTTTCTCTGGCTAAGCTTCTTTCATGACGGCACTGCCGCAACTTGCTGCGCGCGGTCCTTCGGACTGGGGCCGGCAAGCCAGCCCCATTGCTATAGCGCCGGCAAGCGTCCCTGAAAAAACAGAAAGCCGGTTCTGCCATAAAAAAAATACTTATTGACTTTCTTTTCCAAGCAGGTCTTTCCAATTTTAAATCCCTTAATATGATCAAGCCCATCTTTTAACATTCTTCACTAAATTCTTCATCGCTATATTCTGGGCATCTCTAAACATTAGAAAAATTTGCTTTTTGGCAAGGCGCGCTAGTCGGACAGTAGTGGCCTGCCAGAGGCAGGTTGCAGCAGGAAAGGCTAAGCGGAAGCTTTGACTTTCCTGCTGCAATGGAGCGAAAGCGGAACCACGCATGGCCGTTGGGAATGGCGGCATCTCCAGAAAAAAAATCAAAAGAAAAAAAATTGACAGAAATATTTTTAAGGCGGATAATCAAAATATGAAAGCAAAATATTTTATTTCAATAATTTTTATGTTGATGACTGGTTTTCTTGCCTACGCCCAGGATGACTGGCTGCCGGAAATTTCGCCCTTCCCGGTGGACAAGAATGCGACTGAAAACACTGTGCGCCTTATGCACTTTTTAAGTGACACTTACGGTAAAAAAATTATTTCGGGTCAGATGGACTTAACATGGAAAGATTCTGTTGACATGGCAGAAAAGGTTTATAAAGATACGGGAAAATACCCGGCCCTTATGGGTTATGACTTTATGAATTACACACCAAATGCTTCTGGTAACGGCATTAAGCAGACTGAAGAAGCTATTAAATGGTGGCAGAAGGGTGGCATTGTAACTTTTTGCTGGCACTGGAGGGATCCTAGCGTTTCTGCGGGCTGGCCGGATTTTTACCTGGAAAAAGTAAAATTTAAGATTCCTTATGATTCTAAAAAGGACAAGCTTGTTGAAGGCAAGGAACTGACTCAAATCAATAAATGCCTGGACAAGGTGGCAAAGCAGCTTTTAAAACTCCAGGATGCCGGGGTGCCTGTTTTGTGGAGGCCTATGCATGAAGCAGCCGGCAGTAATGGAAATGCCTGGTTCTGGTGGGGTGGCTCTGGAGCGGATGCCTACAAGGCTTTGTGGAAGCACATGTTCAATTACTTTACAAAGGAAAAGGGCCTGCACAATTTGATATGGGTTTGTAATGCCCAGGACAAGGACTGGTACCCGGGTGATGAATATGTGGACATTGTGGGGTATGACATTTATGTAAAAAATTACCGGTCTCAGCTGGATAAATTTAACGAATGTTATTACATGTGCGATGATCCGGATAATAATCCTAAAATGGTGGCCCTTACGGAAAACGGCAACATTCCAAGCCCTGACGCCTTGCAGGAAGATCTGGCATGGTGGCTTTACTTTATGACATGGAATGACACTGACGCCAGTGGCACTAACGAAAGTAACTTCTGGGAAGGAGAAGCCCACAACACGGCTGCCCACAAAAAAGAGGTTTACTTAAGCGATTACGTTCTTACCCTGGACGAATTGCCGGATATAAAAAATTATCCTCTTCCGAAAAAATAAGGGGCAGCTCTAAAGCTAGACTTATCCTGACATCAAAATAAGCCACTTCTTTACTAAAGGGGTGGCTTTTTTTGGGAGCCTCTAAAAATTGCAATTTTTAGAGGCAACTATGAAAACGCGACATTTTAAGTCTTTGTATTTCAAAGACTTAAAATTCGAAGACATCTGGTAAAAAAGCATTGAAAATGATTTTTTACCAGATGTCCTTTTACAGGAAACATTAAAGGGTGACTTGATTTTTTTACATTATATACGTTTAAATTAAGGGCATCTTAAAAAAATACAATTTACAGGGGGTAACCCCAATTTGACTTAAAAAGGAAAACAAAATGGAAAGCAATATGATTTTATCTGCTTCTGGCTGGCGAAAAGTTTTTGCCCAAAGCGGAAATGAAAATGACAAAAGCGAAAATATTGGCAGTGAAAACGAAAAGCTTGTTGCCCTCATTGCAGAAACTTTCAGTCAGTACTTAATCAAAAAAACAAAGAAAAAATCTCCAACTATTGTTTTGGCAAGGGACACAAGGCCTACTGGAAAGAGCATTTGCAAAATCATGCTGAAGGTTTTTTGCCACTTTGGAATAAGAGTCCAGTATTTAAAAGCGGCAAGCGCTCCTGAAATTATGGCTTATTCAAAAAAGTTCAACGGCTTTTGCTATGTCAGCGCCAGCCACAATCCTATAGGTCATAATGGTTTTAAATTCGGTTTAAATGAAGGCGGTGTCATAAATGCCGGGGAAGCAAAAATTCTTGCAGACGATTTTAAAGAAAGGCTTCAGGCAGACAACGCAGAAGAACATGCCCGGGAAATTTCATCTGACCCAAAGGATGAAAAGGAATGTGAAAAGATTTTAAAGGAAAGTCAGAAGGCAAAGGAAAAAAGTCTTTTGTCATACACTGCCTTTATAAAGGAAGTTATTACTGGCAGCAAAAAGGAAAAAGATCAGGAAAAAGTTTTTAAAGTCATTTCAAATTATCTTTCAAAAAATTCTGTTGACATTGTCTGCGACATGAATGGCAGCGCAAGAAGCGTTTCTATAGACAAATGTTTTTTGCAGGAAAGAGGCTTAGGTTTTATTGCTTTTAATGACCAGGAAGGTCAAATTGCCCACGAAATAATCCCTGAACCTGAAAATCTTGTTTATGCCCAGGAAAAGATGACGGCAGTGCAAAATGAAGGAAATAAAAATGCCATTCTGGCCTACATGCCTGACTGTGATGGAGACCGCGGCAACCTTGTTTACTGGGACGAAAAATCTTCAGAGGCTAAAATCATAAAGGCACAGGAAATTTTTGCCCTTTGTGTTATGGCAGAAACGGCTTACGGCATTTGGAAAGCTGCCTATCTGGACGACGAAGGATTTTTTGAAAAAAGAAAAAAGACTGCCATTTGCGTAAACTGCCCTACTTCAATGCGCATTGAAGAAATTGCCAGGGCTTTTGGAGCAAAAGTTTTTCGCGCAGAAGTCGGGGAAGCCAATGTTGTAAATCTGGCACGTGAAAAGCGCAATGAAAATTACAAGGCCAGAATTTTTGGGGAAGGTTCTAACGGTGGCAACATCACTTTTCCTTCAAGTGTTCGTGATCCCCTTTCAAGCGTTTTTGCAATTGTAAAACTGCTTTCCATTCGCGACACTATTGCAGAAGACGGCAGTCTGCACAAGGGACTTTTTCATATCTGGTGCGAAAAAAGCGGCCAGGAAGGAAAATACAAAAAAGACTTTACCCTGCAGGACATTTTTGATTCTCTGCCTGTCTACACAACAACGGGCGTAAGTGAAGAAAGGGCCCTGTTAAAAATCCAGTCATCAGACAAGGGGCTTTTAAAAGAAAGATTCCGCCTTTTATTTGAAAAATCTTTTAAAGAAAAAAAAGACTTTCTTTTAAAAAATTACGGAATAAAAAAATATCATGCCTTTATTCCAAACGGCACAAAGGAAGCAAAAAGCGACTCCAACTGGAACAATGCAAATGGCGGTTTAAAAATCATTTTTTATGATGAAAAAAAAGAAGCTGACTCTTTTATATGGATGAGACCGAGCGGCACAGAAAATATTTTTAGAATTATGTGCGATGTAAAGGGTGACAAAAAGGAAAAAGAAGCCTTCCTTCTTTCCTGGGAAAGTTCCCTCATAAAAGAAGCTGACTGTGAAAAATAATTTTTAAAGACTGATTTTTTACCCCCTCTTTTTCCCACAGAAATGGGACTATAGGGCATCTCTAAAAATTGCAATTTTTAGAGGCTTCCTATAACAATTTTTTTTACTCTGCAAAATTGAATAATATTCTTCATTCTGTTATATTTTTCAAGGAAATAAATTTTTGCAATTTTTTGATTTTGTAAAATTTAAGAAAAGTTCTTAAAAAAAATTTGCAAATCAAAAAAAGAATATAAGGGGTATCTTAAATGGATCAAAAGGAAATTCTTGAAAGAGCCAGAAAGTACATTGCGGAAGAAAAAGATGAAAAGTTCCGCAGTGAAGTTGAAGAATTAATCGGAAAAAACGATTTTGCTGAACTTGAAGACCGTTTCTACCAGAGTCTTGAATTTGGTACAGGCGGACTTCGTGGCGTAATGGGCGGCGGAACAAACCGCATGAATACCCTTAACATTTCAAAGGCAACCCAGGGACTTGTAAATTATCTGGTAAAGGCTTTCCCTGAAGAAGCAAAAAAAGGCCTTTTGTCTGCATGTATCGCCTATGATTCAAGACACAATCATGATAAATTTTCTGACATCACTGCAAGAGTTTTTGCTGCTAACGGCATAAAGGCTTACCTTTTCACCAGCCTGCGTCCTACACCAGAACTCAGTTATGCCATCCGCCTTTTGGGCTGCCAGACAGGTGTTGTTGTTACAGCTTCCCACAATCCTCCACAGTACAATGGTTACAAGGTTTACTGGTCAGATGGTGCGCAAATTGTTGAACCACATGACAAGGGCATCATTGATGAAGTAAATGCCGTCAGCCAGGTAAAACTTATGGACAGGGACCAGGCCATCAAAGAAGGAAAGATTGTTTTAATCGACAAGGAAATTGATGAAAAATTCCAGGAGATGATAAAATCTAACCTTTACCGCCCTCAGCTTATCAAGGAAAAGGCTGCCAGCGTAAAAGTTGTTTACACACCTCTTCACGGAACAGGTGCAATGCATGTAGAAAAAGTTCTTGGTGATTTAGGATTGAATGTTATTACAGTTCCAGAACAGCGCGAAGGAAACGGTGACTTCCCTACAGTAGAAAAGCCAAATCCGGAAGAAGCTCCTGCACTCAAGATGGCTGTTGAACTTGCAGAAAAAGAAAAGGCAGATGTCGTAATGGCAACAGACCCTGACGCAGACCGCTTTGGTACAGCCTTCCCTGATAAGGATGGAAAGTACGTTCTTGTTTCCGGCAACCAGATGGGAGCCCTTCTTGCAGATTATGTTCTTCTTTCAAAGAAAGAATTTTCAAAGATGCCTGAAAATCCAGTTTTGATCCGCTCCATTGTAACAAGTCCTTTCGTAGACAAAATTGCAGAATATTACAATGTTACTTTAAAGGAAGTTCTTACCGGATTTAAGTGGATTGCATACGAAGAAGGCCAGATGGAAAAGCTGGGCAAAGAAAATTATGTATTCGGACTTGAAGAAAGTTACGGCTACCTGGTAGAAAAAGAATGCCGCGATAAAGACGGCGTTTCTGCTGCTGCAATGTGCGCAGAAATGACACTTTACTGGGCAAGCAAGGGCAAAAGCTTACTTGAAAGGCTCAACGAACTTTACAAAGAATTTGGTCTTTTTGAAGACAGGGCTATTTCAAAATACTTCCAGGGCGTAAAGGGACCAGCTATTATGGGCAACATAATGACAAAGCTGAGAACAGAAGGCCTTAAAGAATTAGGCGGTGAAAAAGTTGTCAAGATTCGCGACATCCAGCAGTCAATCGAATTTGATCCGTCAAATCCTTCTACAAAGAAAGAACTTTCATTCCCAAAGAGCAATGTTCTTCAGTTCTTCCTTGAAAGTGGCACAATTGTTTCTGCCCGCCCGTCTGGAACAGAACCAAAGATTAAGTTCTACATTAACTCTACAGTACCTGTCGCAGAAAAAACTGATGCAGGTCTTGCAAAGGCTAAAAAAGAAGCAGACATTCTTTGCGACAAAATTACAAAAGAAATTAATGCAGTTCTTGACGCAGCAAAATAAGACAATATAAATAAGGGCACCTCTAAAAATCGCAATTTTTAAGGACCCGCTTAAAGAAAATCCGGCAGGCTGCCTGTCTGCTGGATTTTTTTAAGATAACCAGGAACGCACACATCACACATTAATCAAAATCAAAAAGAAAGGAAAAAAATTGAGTAATCCTTTTAACTACAAACTTTTCAAGGACTACAAGCACCTTGCAAAACTTTTCTACAGCGGCCAGACTTTCATCTCCTTTGACACAGAGACAACCGGCCTTAAAGCAAGTGACAATTATGTCATAGAAATTGGCGCTATCAAATTTAATTATTCAGGGCTTGTTGGAAAACCATTCGACTTACTTGTAAAGCCACCCTGCCCCATTCCGCCTTCTCTTACAGAACTCACCCACATAAACGAAGACATGTTGAAAGACTGCCCGACTGCAAAAGAAGCCCTTCCACTTTTTTTGAATTACATTGAAAGTAAAGACGCCATTCTTCTTGCCCACAATGCACCTTTTGATTTGGCCTTTATTGACACAGAATTAAGCCGTAGTGGAATAAATGAACTTCAAAACTTGACAGTAGACACCCTGCCCTTAGCAAGATGGGCCTGGCCGGGACTTGCTCAGCTGGAAGAAAAAGGCCAGTACAGACTTCAGTCACTTGCAAAAAGATTTAATGTAAACGTTTTGTCTGCCCACCGCGCCCACGATGACGCTAGAGTCTGCATGGAAATTTTTAAAAAGATTATTGAAGACACAATGAATAAGCAAAAGGACTTTTCTTTACCTTCACAAAACCAGGTAAAGGCAAGCGACCAGCTTTCACTTTTTTGAAATACCCTTAACCGCGTGGAGCCTTTGCAGGATC
This sequence comes from Treponemataceae bacterium, assembly GCA_963649315.1. GTDB lineage: Bacteria > Spirochaetota > Spirochaetia > Treponematales > Treponemataceae > Treponema_D. The sequence goes on from CAVJHV010000006.1 coordinate 34,429, forward strand.
TATAGGATTTGACTTTTGAAAAACCATCAAAGAAATTTGCGAAGTGCCTTTTATGCTGTCAGTACCGGCTGTTCCAATCACGTCTCCAAAAGAAACGCTGTCACCTTTTTTGACTTTGATTGTGCCCAGCCCCGTATAAGCGTAAACGTGATCAGTATTTGCCTGAATAAAAACAACCTGACCGTAGCCCCTGTAGTTTCCAACATACATAACCTTACCGCTTCTTATGCATGTAACATTTTCGTTTTTCTTTGCAGACAGCTGGACCCCAGACACCTTGCCCTTGGTGTAGGTAACAGTCGGATTTTTTACCGGCCATGTCAAAGAAGAATCCCCTGTTTTTTCTGAATATTTTCTTGGATCCGAAACAGTTAAATCCGTAATTAAAATTTCCTTTTCTGCTTCTTTTTCTTTAAAAGGAACTTTTAACTCCTGCCCGATTTTTAAACTCACTTCACCTGACATTCCGTTTATAGTTTTAAGTTCGTCTACTTTAAGGCCGTTGTTGCTTGCTATGCGCCAGAGAGTGTCGCCTTTTTGAACAATGTAGGTGTCATATTTTAAGTCTGGATTTTTTACAGAAAGTTCATTTAAAGACGCAGACTTTGAAGAAGATGAAGAGGCGCTGCCTGTAGAAGAAGTTTTTTCTCCGGAAGAAGATTTTGCAACAACTTCTTTTCCCGGGATTATTAAAAGCTGGCCGATTTTCAGAACATCATCTTTTTTTAAAGAGTTTGCCTTTAAAAGTTCGTCCACGCTGATGCCGTAAGCGCGACTGATTCCGTAATAAGTTTCGCCTTTTTTAACTTCATGCCTGTAACTTTCTGCAAAAAGTGAGAGCGAAAAAAATGCAAGTAAAAAAAGAGAGAAGATTTTTTTTGAACATTTAACTTTTTCTGCAGACAAAATCATACACTTTTTTATCGGCAAAAATTCCCGCAAAGTTGATTTTTTTTGTAATTTTTTTTGTGGATTTTTTTAAATTTGAAGCACACCCTGTGACGTTAACGCGCTGTCCGTGACTACGCTGCCGCTCCGGTGCTCCGCACGCACTTCGTGCTCACTCCCATCGCGGCTAGGCTGATTTAAAAAAGATCATCGAATGTGTAAAGACACCCCCTCTTTAAAGAGCCGGACTTTAAACCTTCATAAAGGCGTTCCAGGGAATGAACAGCGCCACTTGCAAAGCCTTGTCTGCTTCTTGCGGTATGAGTCAATTCTATGGTGTCTGCCTTGGAATCAAAGAAAACTGTATGGGTGCCAGGCACGCTTCCGCAGCGACTTGAAGACACATGCAGCTGATTTGACTGCGGCTTTGAATGAAAAGCGTCAGTTACGATTTCAGTTTTTTTTGAGTTTCCCTTCATAACACGGCGGGCCAGTTCAAGAGCAGTACCGCTTGGAGAATCCGCTTTTTGATTGTGGTGCATTTCCCAAAGGGCTGTGTCATATTCGTCAAAGCTGCTTACAAGGCGGCTGGCTTCTTCCACAATTTTGTAAAAAAGATTTACACCTATTGAAAAATTTGCTGAATGCATTATTGTGCCGTCACATTTTTTTGCCAGCTCTTTTACAAAATCAATTTTGTCTGACCAGCCGGTTGTTCCTACCACAAGAGGCAGTCCCAAAGGCAAAAGGGCCTGGATGTTTGTCATAACAGAAGTCGGGTGGGTAAATTCAATTACACCTTCGGCTCCGCTTTCTTTTACAGCCTGGGCCACAGCCTGACCGTCGCCAGCATTTACTTTTACTTTTGCATCTTCTGCAATAACATCAATGCTGGTAACCACCTCGTGTCCCAAAGACAAAGCTGTTTCTTCCAGCATATGGCCCATCTTTCCGTATCCAACTAAAGCTATTTTCATATTTTCCTCAATTCAACAAAAATTAACAAAAAATTTAGAGTGCCCCTTAATCAAAAAGTGCCTTGTGCAAAACAATAACTGTTTTGTCACATTCACCGCTGTCTACAATAAACGAAATGTTTACTTTTGAAGCACCCTGGGAAATCATCTGCACGTTGATTCCTTCTTTTTCCAGGGCAGCAAAAGCACGGCTTAAAATTACACTTGAATGTTTTGCATCACAAATGATTGTAACAATAGCCTTATCTTTTTTAACATTTACCTTGGCAGCCTTCTGCAAATCTTCAACAAGACCTGTCAAATCATTTTTGGCAGAAACTGTTAAAGAAACAGAAACTTCAGATGTTGCAATTACATCAACACTGATATTCCATTTTAAAAACTGGTTAAAAACGTGTGCCAGAAAACCACAGGCTCCAAGCATGCGGCTGGATTCAATGTCTATAAGGTTAATATTTTTTACGCTGGTAATTGCAGTAACCAAAGGCTTTGGTCCGGAATGTTCTTCAACAATACGGGTGCCCTGACTTGAAATATTGTAAGAATTTTTTACTCGGACAGGGGTGCCTGTTTTGCGGCATGGAATCATTGAACGGGGATGCAAAACCTGGGCGCCAAACATTGCCAGTTCCTGGGCTTCTTCGTAAGTTACTTCTGCAACAGATTTAGCGTCTTTTACCAGGCGGGGATCGCTTGTCATAATGCCGTCAACATCTTTCCATGTTTGAATTTCATCCGCACCTAAAGCAGCACCTATCATGGTTGCACTTAAGTCACTTCCGCCACGGCCCAATGTTGTGATAATGCCTTTTTTATCTTTTGCAATAAAACCTGTAATGATTGGAATTTCTTTCTGGCTGCCATCCTTATAAGCAGCCAAAGCCTTTGGAATGTTTTGCCAGACTTCATCTAAAAGTTCAGCAGCCATGTAATTTGAATCGCTGACCATACCAATGTCCCAGGCATCATAAAATTTTGCAGGAGAGCCAGTTTTGTTTAAATAAGCGCTCATCATGCGGACAGACATGCGCTCTCCAAAAGAAACCAGATAATCTCTTGTGCGCTTGGTCAATTCCTTTAACATGCTGATTCCAGTCAGTAAAGTCTTTAATTCATCAAGAAGTTTTTTTATTTCTTCAGCGTCAACGCCAAGTTCTTTTGCTGTTTCAAAATGCAAGTCTTCAATTTTTTTAATGTCAACTTTTCCCTGCACAGCCATGTCAGATGCATCCAGCAGGTGATCGGTTGTGTCACCCATGGCACTCAAAACAACAAGAGGCCTTTCTTTTTCATAACTTTGAATAATAGACGCAACGTGTTTTATGCGTTGTGCATTCGCCACCGAACTTCCACCAAATTTCATTACTATCATAATGGCAGATTATACAAAAACTTGTATATTTATTCAAATGACTTTTAAGGGGGCCTTTAAAAATTGAAAATGATTTTTTTACAGATGCCCTTAAGTGCCGCTTAGCAATAAAAAAAATCTTTTTTTTCGCAAGCACTAGTCGGACAGTAGCGGCCTGCCAGGGGCAGGTTGCACAAAGAAAGGCTAAGCGGAAGCTTTGACTTTCTTTGTGCAATGGAGCGAAAGCGGAACCGCGCATGGCCTTTAGGAATGGCGGCATCTCCTGAAAAAAAATAAAAGAAGTTTTAGGAAAGCACTAAGTTTAAATTTCAAAGAAATCAACTTTTTGCTCAGCAATGTCTATGTTTCGGGCACCGACAATTATTTCTTCATTCAATTCAAGGTTCTTTGAAATGTTAAGGAAAAACTGCTGGTCCAAAGATGGAATGTAAAATTGCAGCCCCTTACCGGCATTTTTGTCTATTAAAACTGCCCTGCCCTGCCATGAAGGATTTTGCAAAAGGTAAACCAATGTCCAGTGCATGGAACTTTTTCGCTCAGCCTTTCTTGCGGCCATGGCACCTGCATCGCCTTCACTAATGCGCATGAGCATTGTGTCTTTGTCAAGCAGGGGCTTTTTGTCTATAAAGGAACGCAACTGCTGGTGGGCAATCAAATCTGAATAACGGCGCAGGGGACTTGTTACCTGGGAATACATATTCAAACCCAGACCGCAATGCATAGAAGGAGTCACACCAACATTTCGTTTTCGCATACATCTGACTCTGCGGAATTCACCTGCCAGGCCTGAAGGCAAATCTTTTGGAATGTCAGGCTCTTCCTGGGAAACATAAGGGAATGGAATTTTGTTTTTAAAGGCAAACTTTGCGGCCCCTTCTCCGGCCAAAAGCATCATTTCGCGAACCATGTCCTGGCTGGAAAAATGTTTTTCTTCTTCTATAGAGACCTTTTTACTTGCAGAGTCCACACTGATGTGAACTTCGGGCAAATCAATCTGGACAGCCCCGCTTTTATTTCTTTTAATAATATTTTTTTCTGCAATTTCAAAAAGCACTTTTAAGTCAGCAGAATCTTTAAGACTGTCTGCTTCTTCGTAAGTGTAGCGGACCACATTTACCCGGCTTTTAAAAACGCTGCAGTCTTGAATTTCAGCCTTGTCATCCAGCAAAAGGCGGAAACTCAAAGCGAAACTTTCTTCCTTTAAGCCTAAGGCATAATCTGCCAGGGAATCTTCACAAAGCATGCGGGCAGGGCCTTCCGGTAAGTAAAGGGTGGCCCCCCTCTGGCGGGCAGCCTTGTCTATTGGAGAGTCCGGCAAAACCGTACTTGCAGGATCTGCAATGTGAATCCAAAGATATTTTCCGTCAAACATTACAGCGTCATCCGGATCAGAAGAATAGGCATTGTCTATGGCAAAAGCCCTGCCTTCTACTGTAATTCTTTCTTCATCCTGCAAAGGAGCAGCAAGCCCCTGGTCTGCAGACTTTGTGGAAAGGCCCCAGCGGATAGGAAAAGGATTTCTGGTAATGTCCCAGATGCCTGTCTGCAAAAGAATCTTGTGGGCATTTTCTTCAGTTTCTGCCATTTTTGCTTCGTGCAAAGTTTTGCTTTTGTCACTTTTACCCAAAGCCAAAGCTTCCACGTCGCTCATAAACTTTGCGTCTGCTGGCAGGTCCAGTTTCTTTTTCTTCAAGCGGTCAATAAAAGCAGCCCTTACCTGACCTTCCATTTCCTTTTCTTTTGATTTTTTTACAAGGGCGTCAATTTCTTCCTTTTTTCTGGGGATAAAAACAAGTTTTCCGTCGTCAAAAGATTTTTTATCTAAAGAAAAATAAAGTGTGTCTTTTAAAGACCTGTAAAATCCGTAAGACTTATCTGCTTCAGTCTGGCCGTTAAAAAGAGAAACCAAATCTTCAAAAGAAACAGGGGCTTCTGAACTTTCTTCATCGCTAGTTAAAAGTTCCCAGGCTTCTTTTATGGCACAGGCAATTTTATTCGTGCTTTCAAGATTATAAAGTTCTTTCGTTTTCGGACATTCTTTTTCGTAAAAGTCAAAAATTTTTTCCAGACCAGAAGACTGACCTTCTGACAAAAGAATAAAATCTTTTTGTCTTACATTCACTTTTTCAAAAACAGCAGCCTTTGCAGAGCCAGAGCCTTCCTTTTTGAATTTGATTTCGAATTTCTGACCAGGCAGGACAGACACAATAAGAGCCGCAGAATTTTTATAAAGAACTACAGAATTTTCTTTTAACATGATTTCCCCTGAAAAAGGATTTTACAATTATTTCTCTTATGATTACAAGTGATTGTAAGTAATAAAAAGTAATTAAAAGTGATAAAAAGCCGAATTAAGGGAATCCTTAAAAATTACAATTTTTACTGGCTTCCTTAAAAAAGAAAAACCGCCAGACTTCAAAAAATGAATCTGACGGCTATGGAATAATTCATCAGCTTTCAAGGCCGGATTTTATCTCCTTAAAGAGGCTAAGAATCAAGCCTTAAAAAAGCCGACTGATATTATTGGCTAAAATTGTGCTAAATTATTTTTTAGCAGCTTTTTTTGCAGCCTTCTTTGCTTCCTTTGCAGCCTTTCTAGCAGCTTCAGGATCTTCAAGATGTTCAGAAGTTACCTTTTCGTAACCAATTGCACCTGTGAGAGCATTTACAAGCCATGGAGCTTCAATCTTTTCACAGATGTTGAGTTCTGCATCAAGGTCTTCAGGGTTCTTTGCAAAGAACTTACATCTTTCGATTGTAGGTCTAAAGTTTACAGTTTCGCCAAGCTTAAAGCTTTCTTTTGAAGAAGCCTGTACGCGGGCAATAATGTTCTGACCCTTTGTAGCAAGGAAGAGGTGTGTTTCAGCACCCAAAGGTTCCTTATTTGTAACCTTCATCTGCATAACGTTTTCACCAGATGCATCTGCAAGGTAACCCAAGTCTTCAGGGCGTACACCAAAGTATACTTCCTTTCCAACATAGTCCTTAAGGGCTTCCTGCTGTTCTGCTGTAGGTGTCAATGTGAATGAACCTTCATCAGCAACAATCTTGTCACCTTCCTTCTTGATTGTAACAGTAAGGAAGTTCATCGGAGGCGAACCGATAAAGCCGGCAACGAACTTGTTGATTGGGTGGTTGTACAAGTACAATGGTTCACCAATCTGCTGAACGTGACCGTCCTTCATAACAACAATCTTTGTACCCATTGTCATAGCTTCAATCTGGTCATGAGTTACATAAATCATTGTAGCCTGAAGTCTCTGGTGCAATGCAGAAATTTCTCCACGCATTGTAACACGGAGTTTTGCATCAAGGTTAGACAATGGTTCGTCAAAAAGGAATACCTTTGGATCACGAACGATTGCACGACCTACTGCAACACGCTGTCTCTGACCACCAGAAAGAGCCTTTGGCTTGCGTTCAAGATATGTTTCCAAACCAAGGATTGCAGCTGCTTCGTCAACACGACGCTTAATTTCGCCCTTGTCCATTTTGCGGATCTTAAGACCGAAAGCCATGTTGTCATAAACAGTCATATGTGGGTAAAGAGCATAGTTCTGGAATACCATGGCGATGTTTCTGTCCTTTGGTGGAACATCGTTCATTAATTCTCCGTCGATGTAAAGTTCACCTTCAGAGATGTCTTCCAAACCTGCAACCATACGGAGAGTTGTTGACTTTCCGCATCCAGATGGACCTACGAATACACAAAATTCGCGGTCTTCGATTGTGATATTGGCATTTTGAACAGCGCGAACGCCACCGTCATAAATCTTACCAATACCCTTTAATTCTACCTTTGCCATTTAGGCCTCCATAGGGATTATATTATGCCTTACAGTATAAATCCTGGTCCCGCCAAAGTCAAACGGTTTTCTCTTTTTTCTCTTAAATTTTCTTTTATTTTCTGGGCAAAACTGGACCTCCAGAAAAGCCTTCCGCAGCCCGCTGACGCTCGGTCTACGCTTGCCAGAAAGTCAATAGAAATGTTTTTTTAAAAAGAAAAAGCGCCCCCAAAAAAGGATTTCCCGGTAAAAATAAGAACGCTCCGCCTTTTTGCTTCGCAAAAACTGCTGCAGCCTTTTTGCGTGTGGAAAAAAAATAGATTTTTTTTTGCAAATTTCGAAAAAGATTCTTGACAGAAAATGGGAAAATCTATAATATACTTTTATCCATTTCGGAATGCGGGGATGGTGGAATTGGTAGACACGCTAGCTTGAGGTGCTAGTGGCGAGAGCTGTGCCTGTTCAAGTCAGGTTCTCCGCAAAGGACTTTCTGGTTGCAAAATCAGAAAGTCTTTTTTTTTGCTCTTTTGTCTTTTTAACTGCGTGAGCGCTGGGAAGGGCGCCGAAGGCGTTCCCCGGCTTGACGCAGGCAAGACGGGGAATGGAGCAGCCGGAGTGCTGCGGAACCCTGGACATAGCGACGGCACGAAGCTTGCTTTGTGCCGGCACGCCCATATAAAAATTCATATCTTGACACTAATATTTTTTTGCATAAGAATTCAAAAAATATGCATGGGACAATTTTAAACGGCAGTAAAAATGTTTTTCAAGTTGAATGTGACGATGGTCTTGTCCGGGACTGTTCAATTAAGGGGAAAATTTTAAAATCAGCAAATGGTTACTATAATCCGCTGGCGCCCGGTGACAAGGTGCAAGTTGACGAAAAAAGTCTTGAAGAAAAAAAAGGCTTGATTTTGTCTGTCCTTGACCGGAAAAATGAATTTGTCAGGTGGAATATAAAAAAAAGACAGCCTCAACTTTTAGCAGCAAATCTTGATTATCTTTTAATTGTTACCACGCCGGACGAACCTCCCTTCCGTCCCCGCTTTATTGACAGGGCTTTGGCACAGGCTGAATACGAGGGAATTGAAGCCGTAATTGTCTGCAATAAATATGACCTGCCGGCTGCCCAGGATGACATTTTCCAGGAACAGCTTAAGGTTTGGGAAGATGTGGGCTACAAGGTAATCCGCTCTTCTGCCAGAAGCGGTGAAGGCATTGAAGAATTGTCCCATTTAATCGAAAACAAACTTTCTGCTTTTGTTGGTCAGTCTGGTGTTGGAAAATCTTCCATTATAAATGTTTTGGATAACAATGTTGTTTTAAAAACCGGCAGCCTTTCGCAAAAATATGGCAAGGGCACTCACACAACAACTAAGGGGACTTTGTTTCACCTGCAGCTGGACGAAGCTTTGATGGGAGGACTTAAGGGCAGCCAGGCAGACATAATCGACACGCCCGGGGTAAGAAGATTTTTGCTGCATGATATTTCTGCAGAAAATTTGCCTTTGTATTTTAAGGATTTTAAACCTTTCATTGGTAAATGCGCTTTTGGAATGAGCTGCAGTCACACTCAGGAAAAAGACTGCGCCATAATAAAGGCTGTGGAAGAAGGAAAAATTTCTTCTTTACGTTATGACAGCTGGAAAAGAATTTCTGAAGAAATAAAAAGCGGTTCTTTTGAAGATTAGGAAGGCTGTAAACCTAATGGCATTTTTTTAGTATCCGTCCTGGCCTGCAATTTCTGCTGGATTTTTAAAATGAACTGGCAGGGGGGCTGAAATTTTTAAAAGACTGCCGCTTACCGGGTGGGCAAATTCCAGCAGGGTGGAATGGAGCATAATGCGCTTATTGTTGTCCAAAAAATATTTTTGTGACCCGTACAGTTGGTCCCCGACTATTGCAAGCCCCAGGCTGGCAAGGTGGACTCTTATCTGGTGGGTGCGACCAGTGTTTAAAGTGGCCTGAATGTAGTAAAAGCCGTCTTTGTCTTTTGAAAGAATTTTAAAATCTGTTGAAGAAAAAAGACCATTTTCATCTTCTTTTTTGCATATCCCCATTTTGCAAGCCTGGGACTTTTTTGAAATGCGCTTAATGTATGCTTCGTAAGTGAAAGTTTTTTTTACAAGGGGGGAAAGTTTTCCCTGGGCAAAAGAGACTGCGGTGTAAAGTTTTTTTATTTTTCTTTCTTCAAAAATTTTATGTATTTGTGGATTTACGCTGCGGCTTTTTGTAAAAAGAATGGCACCGCTTGTTTCAAGATCCAGGCGGTGCATGATGCCGGCGTATGGAGGATTTTTTAAGCTGGGATTTTTGGACCAGAGATATTCTACCAGGCACTGGTGCAGATTTTTTCTGCCTTCAAGAAAGGTTTCTTCGGTGGGAAGGAAGGCAGGCTTATTTACTATGATTAAAAAATCATCTTCGTACAAAATGTCACTGGCGGTAAGGGTAAAGTCTATGTCAGCATTTTCTTTCTGGTAAAAGAGTTTCTCCATGTTTATAGAAACTTTTACTTTTGAAGAAGGGAAAAGTGTGTAAGAAGGAATGCGGCACTGCCTGCCGTTTACAAAAACGCTGCCTGCAATTATTAAGCGGCGGATTTTACTGTTGGAAAGTTCTTCATCTTTGAAAAGCTCCTTTAACTTGCCGCGCAAAAATAAATCCAGACGATCTTCTTTATTTAAAATCCATTCCTTTACAATCATATTTTTATACTACTGTTTTTTTTCTTTTTTTGCAGTATTTTATAGGCAGAAATTTTAAAGGCCAGCTTAAAGGAAAAAAAAATTCGCCCCTTTGATATTTTTGTTTTTATTTTTATTATTGCCCTTTCCATTTACCTTACCTGCCTTAGTGCAAGGCCGACCGCCTATTTAAAAGTTACAGCGAACAATGAAAGTTTTCGCTACCCTTTGAATAAAAATGCAGTCTATGACCTTAAGGGGCCTCTGGGCATTACACAAATTGAAATCTTAGGCGGGAAGGCAAGAATTATTTCTTCGCCCTGCCCCAATCAAACTTGTGTTAAGGAAGGATTTTCTTCTACCCTTGTCTGTTTGCCAAATAAGATAATTGCCGTAAAAGAAGGTAAAACTTTTGAAGGAGAAGTAGATGCAATATCCCAGTAAAAAACAAATTGCCTATTATGCTTCTCTTGCCCTTTTCTTTTCTTACATTGAACTTATGCTGCCACGCATTTTACCTTTTATGAAAGTGGGCCTTTCCAACATTGCCATTTTGCTTTCACTAAATCTGCCATTTCCTTCTTTTCTTTTACTGACACTTTTAAAATCAATAATCACTTCTTTTGTTTCAGGGACACTTCTTTCGCCTTTTCTTTTAATTTCTTTAGCACAGTCTTTTGCATCTGCCCTTTTTATGTACGGCCTTTTTAAAATTAAGGGCAAATGGATTTCCATTTACGGCATTTCTATTTTGGGGTCTGCCATTTCTGCCCTGGTGCAATTGTGTCTGGTTTCTTTTTATTTAACGGAAGGAACTTTTAAACTTTCAGGCCCCATGCTTTTTTTCTCTGCCTTTTTCGGATTAATAACAGCTTTTTTTTCAGACCTTTTAAAAATGGAAGATGGATGCCCAACTTTAATTTATAAAAATGAAAAGGAACTTTGCCAGAGCGAAAAGAAAAATAATAAAAAATCCAGTGACACTTTTTATAACATTTTTACGGCAGCAAGTATTTTTATTTGTTCGGCTGTAGTTTTTTATGAAAAAAATATTTTTCTGCTTTTAGCCTGCATGATTTTTTCTTTTCTTTTTCAGATTTTGTCCGGCAGGAAGGTAAGAATTTTTCCTCATGTGATGATGTGGATTTTTATTTTTTTAGCAGGCATTTTTTCTTTTGAAGGCAGGGTTTTATTTTCCATCGGTCCCTTTGCCATAACACAGGAGGCTTTAAAAGAAGCTTTAGAAAAGTCTTTAAAACTTTCTTCGGCTATGGCTCTTTCCCAGTGCGCATGGAATTTAAATTTTAAGAAAGACAGCATCTTGCAGATGTCAATGAATTATTATTTTGCCCTGCAGGCATTTTACAAAAAAGAAAATGGAAACATTTTAAAAAAAATTCAAGCCTGTCTTTGTGCAAAAAATCTGGAAGTTGATTTAAAAGAAAAAAAGAAGGGAAAAAAAATTATTTCTGTTTTTATGGTTCTTTTGTACGGGGGAATTTTTATAGCAGGATTTCTTTTGTAAGGTGCAGTTTTGCTGAAGGAAAAAAACAGTTGCCGGCGCTGCAGCAAGGCCGAAGGCCGTCCGAAGCCAAAGGCTGAGGACCGCGCGTGAGCAAGTTGCGG
>CAVJHV010000007.1:0-44042 GCA_963649315.1 Treponemataceae bacterium
TTTTTAAAATTCCAGAATGAACTTTTTCATCAAAGACAGAAGTAATATTTTTAAATTCCAAATTCATTTCCGAAAATTCAAAATCAGTCAAATCCTCACGAATAAAATTCATCCATGGGAAAAAATTTGTTTTGCAAATATAACTTTCTGCGTCACAAATATTTTTTTTATCAGAAAAAATATTATGTGCTTCAAGAATTTGTGGAAAAGTAAGTTTGGTCGCTTGTGCAGGAAGGGCTTCTTTTATCATAAAAGCTTTTTTAAAAACGCTTTCATCTTTCATGTCTTTATAAAAATTATTTATATAAAGCTTATAAGGCTCCACCCCAAAAGCATCTGTCTTGTAATAATCTTCAGAAATTATTTTTAAATGATTAACAGTATTTGTAACATTCTTTGCGGCATCAAGAATTTTTTCTTCATCCGGCATAAGTTTTTTTTCAAGCAAAAGCATTTGTGAAAGCTGCCTGTAAAAATTTTCCTTATTGTTAACATCATCAATCAAAAGAGCATATTTTGACAAATCACCAAGCCTGGAATAAACAACATCAAGGGCTGTCTTTTTTTCCGAAACCATTAAAACTTTTTTCCCCTGGTTTGCGTAAGAGGCAATCAAAGAAGTGATTGTCTGCGACTTACCCGTTCCAGGTGGCCCCTGCACAACCAGTTCATCCGTATTATCAAGTGCTGTCAAAACTGTTTCTTGTGCGGCATTTAAATTATTAATGTAAAAAATATTTTCTTCAGGTACATCAAATAAATTTTCCCTTTCCAGAGGCTTAAAATCAACAGGCATCAAAAGATTATTTAAAAGAGAATTTATTTTTCCATCCAAAGCAATTTGCTGGAAATCTTTTTGGATTGAAGACGAACACACTTCAAAAAGGCCCAAAGCAATCGCATTTTCAAAAAATAATTCCCCGCCATTGTATTCCGGGAAAGTATCTGCTGTGTAAGATTCCAGCGCATGCAATTCTTCTTCCAAAGATTCTTTTTTTATTTCCAGAGAATTTTCTTTATAAAAGGACAAAAGATTTCCAATAAAATTTTCATCTTTGATTTCTTCAATTTCTACTTCTGGAAAAGATTTATTTATGTTGTTGAATTTATTGTTTGCAATAATCAGTGTTGAGTTGTATAAAGCTTCACGGTCACTGTCAAATTTTAATTTTATGGAATTTGCAGTGCGCTCCTCCTTTACCGGAAAAAGTGCAAGCGGTGCACGAATATTAAATTTATCTTTTGCAGAATAAAGTTGACCTTTTACAAAAGGATATGCAAGAAAAAGATTATTTTGTCCTTTGTCGCGTAAATTACGTTTTGCTGCCCTTAAAAGAGAAACAAGTTTTTTAAAATCCGGATCAGTATTTTTTGCTACGGTTATTTCTTTGCCGCTGGAAAAACAAATTTTTCTTGCATCAAAGGCAGGACGATACAAATCGACTGTGTACTTTGCATTAACTTTTGGCATGTAAAGTAGCCGGTTTCTTTTGTTTATGTTAACCAGTTTTTTTTCAAGTTCCTTAAGCGTATTTAAAGAACTTTTATTTAATTTTACAGTCTGCTGACCTTCTTCCTTTTGATAATATTTATTTAAAATCTTCAGAAAATCATTCGCATATTTTTCTATAAAAACTTTCCCAATTCCTGAAATGCTTTCAAAATCCGAAATCTTTCGAGGCTGCATCATTACAATTTCTTTTAAAGCATCATCTGTGCAAATTTTTGTTTTCTTTTTTGACCGAAGGTTATCCCGCAAAACCGATAATTCAATGTAAAGTTTTTCTGTGTCTGTCATCGTTTAAAATTATATGTATTAAAAAAAGGGGTCAAGTCTTTAAGGCATCTCTAAAAATTGCTGTTTTTAGAGGCGCCCTTTAATGAGTCATTGCGTATTCATACCAGGTGTATGGCAGTTGAACAGGCTCTTTTCCTTCCAGCTGAACAATGTAATATCCGCCACCCGCCGTATAATTTTCAAGAATCAAATTGTCGTAAATAATTTTTCCCTTGTACTTTCCAGAAACCTTCATCGTACCAGAAAGTTTTCCATTTCCAAAAACATTTGCCCTTGTAGTAACATTACCGTCAAAAATCCAGCCGTTCACATCACAAAAATCTTTCCAGAAAATATTGCACACACCTTTCATATCTTCAACAGTAGTTTCATAATTGATTGTGCCACTTTTTTTACCCTGAACAACTTCCTTTCCCAGTTTTGCAAGATTACTTTTTTTCTGCAAAAGTTGAATTCTATTTTGAGTCGCCATTTGTTCCTTGGTGTATTCCACAAAAAATTTTTCTTCTTCCGATTTCCCTGAAAAATTTTGTGCCCAAAGCAAAATTGAATTCAAAAAAGTTAATGCTAAAAATGTTCCAGAAAAAATTTTCTTCATAAAAAAATCCTTCAAAATTCCAAAAACTATTTTCCAATATAATGATAATTATTTAAAACCTTCTTGCTGTACCTGAATCCAAAATTTATGTGATACTGATATGAACCATCAAAAGGCTGCACTTTTTTGTTACTGCCCAAATTTGGATTGTCAAAAGAAACATAATTTTGTTCAACAATTGACCACCTTCTTGTCAGCGGTAACTGAATTCCCAGCATCAGGCCCAGCCCCAGATAATTCATGTGATATTCATCCGTCAATTGATACATGTAATGCATTCCAATAGCGCCGTCTATGTTAACCCAGCTGAGTCTGTCGTAGGTATAAAGAATGCCAAAAAATCCATCTATGGCGTAATTAAACATGTTGTGTGTTTTTTGCGGCATTCCATTAAATGCATTGTAAAAAGGATAGTAAGCCGAAAGGGTAAGCACAAAATCAAAAATACTCAAATCATTTGTGCGAACAGAAAGAAATGCTCCACCCATCATTGTTTCCCAAACATAGTCAGGCGATTTTTCATTAGCTTCAATCCGCGTAACTTGTGCAAAAGACAAACCTTCTGCAAAAGAAAGTTTTGTATTCTTCCAGGCAACAAATGCTGGTGGCAGTTCAGTCGCTTTTGTAATCCCCAAATCACTTTCCTGACCATCATCTTTTTCCGCAGAATTTTCACCGCCAGATTTTCCCTGGGCAAAAATAATTGCCGTTAACAAAAGAAATAAGAATGTAAGAATTATTTTTTTTATTTTCATGTCAGCTCCATTCCTAAACAAGCATTTTTAAAATTACCGTGCTGTGTGATAAAGGGTAACAGTTTTTACAGAATTATCTTCTGCAGTCCAATCCAAATAAAGAATTGCCCCATTTAAACTCCAGATAACATTTCGCTGATAATTTGTTGCACCCTTAACATTCAAAATCAAAACGTTGTCCACAGTAGACCACTCGCCAGTATATTCAGTTGTTGAATCATCAGAATTTGAAATCTTTGCTGAAAAAGTTCCATCCTCAAGCAAAGAAATATACTGGTTTCCGTTAGAATCCGTCCATGTTCCATAAAGAGGATTTGGTGTGTAGCAGGAAGAAAGCACTGTTACAAAAAAAGCACAAGCCAAAATCGACAGCACAAAAATATTTTTTCTTTTTCCATAATTATTCATAATTTACCCCATTCAAATTTATTATCTATTTTCTTCACCAACTTTCCAGTTGACCTGTCCCGAAGACAAAACTTCCTTTCCGGATAAATCCCTTGTTGTAACAGCATAATATCCGCCACCCGCAGCACCGTTTTTTATTTCCAATTTGTCGTAACCTGCCGTTCCAGGATACATTCCAGTACAAATAACCGTACCGCTCATGTTTCCATTTGCACTCATATTCGAAGTTGTATCCGTATTTCCATTTATGCAGAAATAAACTCCAAGAGACGGATCGTCGTTTATGTAGAAGTCAGCATAGTTTGTATATGGCATTTTGATTTCAGCTCCCAAACCGGCAATTGCTGCCTTGTAAGAAAGACTGCCGGAAATAGTTCCTTTAACGGTTTCCGAACCAAGTTTATCCATATCATTTGCCTTGTGCATAAGAGTAAGTTTGCTTTGCGAATTCAAAACAGTTTTATTGTATTCGCGGAACCACTGGTCGCGTGTAAGTGCACCGTATCCCCTGCAGTCATTATTTTCATCTGTCAAAGGATTGTTAGATTTTTTCCCATTTCCCAGTTCATTCAAAGAAACAACTTTGTAGTAGTAATAATTTCCAGGCTGAGCTGTAGAGTTTTGATCAATGTAAGTGAAAATTCCATCTACACATGTAGAAGCGCTTATTGCTTCGTCATTAAGTTTTCGGAATGAAGAATCCGCTTTTGTTGAACGGTAAATATTATATGCCACAGGATTTTCGTCTGCAGGAGCCTGCCATGTGATTTTTACCGGGTACACTTCATTTGTATTTGCTTCGTAATCTTCAACCAAAGTACCGCCTTCTGTTTTTGTTGCATAAACATTCACCGGCGCTTTTGGATAAGGAGCAAGAGCTGAACTTAAAACAGACACCAGCCCCGCAGCATTTACGCTTGCAATTTTATAAAAAGGCTTTTTGCTGACTTTAAATGAATAATATCCGCTTTCATCAAGTTCCACTTCATCACTTGTAATGCCACTTTCAAGCAAAGCCGAATAGGAACCATTTTGTTCAGAATCATAATAAATATTGTAAGTGTAATTTTTTTCCTGCAAGTCATAACCAACGGCAGGTGACCATTTTATGATTACACTTTCTCCGTCATCACAATCAGCAAGGTCCACAGAAGAAGGCGGACTTAACAAAAATCCCATAGCCGGATTTTCAGAATCTTCTCCAGAATCCGAAAAAGATGATTTTTCCACATTTGAATTTTCATCTGTCGCAAGTGCCTGAACATAGTAATAATATTTTACCCCAGGCACAATTTTTGAAGAACTGCTTGTTGTATTATTTGTGTAAGAAGTTGAAGTCAGCCCTCTTGCCACTTGAACAAGAGTAGAATTTTCAGAAGAACTTCTGAACAAATTATAAGTTACAGTTTTATTTCCACTGACAACTGCATTCCAGGTTACATTCAATTCGCTGGTGCTGCTTGCAAAACCGTCTGTCACTTTTACGCCATCTGGAGCCGCCGGCGCACCTTCCGTCAAAGTGTAGCCCATGGCAGCAGAAGAACATGCAGAAGCAGACCCTGTCGAAAGAAGGGCCTTCACATAGTAATAATATTCCTTTCCGCTTTCTGCAGAAGTATCTGAATAGCTTGTACGTGAAGCAGGAAGTGTTACGTAAAGAAAAGAATCCATGGAACGGGAAGTACCAGTTAAATTTTCAGTTGAGCGGTAAACCTCATAAGAAGAAGCTTTTTTTACAGAGTCCCAGCTTACATAAATTTCTTCAGTTGATTTTCCTTTGTCCGCAATAACATTTGCCGGTGGTTTTAAAAGCCAGCCACATGCCTGAGTGTCACTTCCATTTATGTCAGTAAATTCTGAAGATTCATAACCCTTGCTTAAATTTTCAGCTGATATTCTGTAGTAATATCTGTAAGAATATTCGCTGTTGTCCGCAGAAGGACTTGTAAGAATGACATCAGAATAATTATTTGAATAAACATGTTTCTGGACAAGTTTAAAAGCATCTTCTTCCGGCAAAGAAAAATTTCCAGAATTGTCCGCTTGAACTGTTGCCCGCTCTACCCGGTAAGATTCAGCGTTTTCAACATCCGTCCAGTGAATTTTCACCGTACCCGAATAAAGTCCCTGTGAAGCAAGAACCTGCCGCGGTGCTTCCAAAGATTTTATGGTTGCCGCATTATAAAGCATATCCCCTAAACTGACACGTGTTTTTCCAGGGTCCAACTCATATTCATCTTCCCACCAGGAATAACAGCCAGCTGCTAAAAAGGAAAAAAGCAAAATGGTGGCCACCCGGGCAAAATGTTTTACAAAAAAAGTTTTTATTTTTTTCATCTCAGCAATCCCCTTAGTTTGAAGGCCACCAGCCATAAGTTGTAGACTTTAATTCATAAGTTTCATCAGAATGTATCTGCATAGGGAACCATCTTTTTCTAGTAGCATTGTCACTTGTGTCCACTAATGTTACGGCACCAGAAGAAGCACGACTTATTGTTACCTTAAGCGTATTGTTATCAGAGCAGGTAAAGTTTATTACAGCCGAATAATCCAAAGCTACTTTCGGGTCACAATTTGAAATTTTAATATCGTGACTATCTTTAAATTTATAAAGGTAAGAATCTGCATCACCCTTTATTCCAGCCAAATGTTTATCGCAAGTTACAGCTACCGGAGAAGTAACATATATTCCAGCCGGAGCATAAAGTGACGGACCATAATTTAAGAAAGTATAATAGAACTTAAATTTTCCAATACCAAAGTCTGTCGTACCTCTTGATCTTGCCGTAAAGCCTGCCGAACCGCTTTCGCCGTATTGAGTTCCTTCACCACCATACTTAAATTGATCTGCAATGTTTGAATAAGAAGCATCTCCTCCATCATTCAAATAAAATCCGTATGCAAAAACAAAAAGCGCCATTTTTGCCAGTTCCTCATTACTAACCTGGCGGCATGCATAAATTGAATTGTCATGTCCCTGGCGGCTGGTAATTGTTGCTGCAGAATGATTTGCAGTCAAATTCACAGAATAGTAATGTTTTGCATCGCGCAAAACTTTTAAAAGACCGTCCGTTGTTCCCATGCCATCACTTCTTGAAGAAAGAGAAAGAGGTTTTACAAAAATACTGTGGTTGCCGGCAGAAACACCTGTATCCGTCCAAGTGTTCACAGTATTAATCTTTTCTTCACCATCACTGGAAATTTCTACATTAGAAATTGTGTTCCAGTCACTACTCAAATTGTAATTCATTAAATCCACACTAAAGGAATCCGGGCCCAAAGCGCGCACATTGTAATCCCATGCAGACCATGAAAGGTTTTCCTGGTAGAAACTTGTGTGACCAAAAGTAGTTCCATCTCCGCCATAGCAGGCTTCAAAATCCGCAAGAGCCAGAACATAGCCCTTATTCAAAGGTTCCGCTTTTACGCCTGCAGGATAAGTGTAGCGAGGACTTTCAAGAGAATCTTCCAGTTTTTCAGAAAGTTCCTTTGTAAAGGAAGAAACAAATTCACATGAAGAAGCAGCCTCATATTGGACCGCATATTCAAAAGCGTAAGGAATGTCTTTTTTTGCAATCGGCAAATCGTAAGAAGAAAGACCCTGTCCCAAAGTAGCAACTTTTTCCCATTCAGCACCACTTTTGTAAAGCTGCCTTCTGTAAAGAGTTGGAGTTAAATTCTTAAAGTAAGGTTTATCCCACTCCACTGTAACCACAGTAGCACTAGTCGCCTTGCTTGCCTTAACGTTCAATCCATAACCATAAGTTGCAGTCGTAACAGCCGAAAGACTGCCATAGTTAACCACAGAAGAATCCGCCATAGAAAGAGACTTTTCTTCAAAAGCAAAATCATTCTGGCTGCCACCAGCCTTTAAAGGCAAAACAACATAAGCGAATGGAAGCCCCCACTGAATTTTTTCCTGATGTGTCTGGTAACCATAACTTTCTTCAGCATCCACCTGTTTGTCCGTAAGAATATAAAATCCACTTCCATATTTTAGACTAACACGATCCTGTGTAGACTGACCATTAAATTCTTTTACTTCCAGACTTTGAGCATCCACAATATAAATATCGCAGGCTTCAATTTCACTTGCAGAAGAATCCGAATACATAATTCTGTAAACAAGATATTTTTCAGCTCCATCAACCCCACTCCACCTGAGCGTCAAAGAGTTAGACGAATTTGGCAAAGTGTTTGCAGCAGCATTTATCAAAGCAGGCCCCAGAGTATGCACTTCAACACAGGAATTTGTTGTGTCCCCTGTCCTGGAATTTTTAGCAGTAACTGTCAGCTGCACAGCCTTTCCGGAAATTGCAGGATTATCATAACCTGCTGGTTTGTTTAAAACACAAGTGTATGTTTGTGCAGCCTCATCGCAGGTGGTAGAACAAACACCCTCTACAGCAAGCTCCTCACCAGTACCTTTGTAAACTGCAGAAACTTCATAATCACCGTCAGCCATTTGTACAGCCGGCCAGGTAACAGTAATTTTATCATAATCCGCATCTGCTGCTACCAGATTTACGCTTCCCAAAGTGTAATAAAGTTCTTCCAGACTTTCAGAAGTACTTAAACCAGTATTTACCGTCAAAGCAAATTTCCTGACATCCCCAGAAACAGCCGGACATTCATAAAAGACTTTTGAATCTTTTACGGTGTAATATCCATCCAAACTAGAATCATCATTTTGCAAAAGAACCGTAACAGAAGTTTCTTCTATATTATTTTCTACAGGAACATAAGTAACAGTATAAGTTGCGCCAGAAATTTCATCCCAGCTAAGAATAAATTTATTACTGTATCCATCTGCCACACTAAAATTCTTTATTTGAGGAATTGCATCCGCACTGTCAGTAACAGTCACCTTTTGCAAAGCCTCCAGCACTTCTATTGCATCCTCTGCAGCAGGAAGACTGGTAACTTTTTCTGCCTGGTAAGGCAAAATGTAAAGTTTGTAATTGTAGTAAGCCGCCTCGCTTGCAGGATCTTCAAAAGAATGAACATAAGACTTTATCTGGCTCACACTGCCTGCACAATATTCAACTTTTTCTTCATCCACCCCAGACAAATCCAAAGAAGTTTTTATGCATGTAATAACATAAGTATACTGAATCGTATAAGGATTAAAGCTGAAATTAAATTCAGCATCCACCCTGGAAATCAAACTTCCATCATCAGAATATTCAATAACAGAATTTACATTAAATGAAGCAGCCCCTATTGTCCAGCCATTAACTTCCTGACTTCTGGAAGAATCCCCCGTAAAAGTTTTATTTGTATTGTCCGTGTAAGACTGAACCATATAAGTGTAAACTTTTCCCCTTTCGCAGGTGTCATCCACAAAAGTCAAAGTCGAACCAGAACGGTAAGCGCTAAAGTTTTCAGGACAACTGCCCTCTTCATAAACAGAAAGCAAAAGCCCCTGGTCAGAAGTTGCAGTGCTGGAACAATCAAATTTCATTGTAAGACAGGAAGCGCTTCCACTGCCAATTTTTGCCAAAGGAAGATATTCACTGTCATCCTGACCGGAAAGTTTTCTATTTACAACAAAGTAAATTGGATTTGTAGAATAAGCATTTGTAGAAGAATCATAATATTCCACCGCAGAAGGCAAAGCCCATGAAAGCCTGACTTCTTTTGCAGACAAACCTTGACTGACAGTAAAATCAAGAGGGGCATCCGGAATAATTCTGTGAGCCGTAGCCGCAGAAGTCAAATCACTAAAAGTATGATTTTGTTCCCTGCCAGAAATAAAAGCCTCTACCTGGAAAAAGTAATCCGTATTTGCAGAAAGCCCCCTAATCTGAACCGAACGTGCAGAACCATCCGTAACACTTGTATCAAAATCAGAAAGCTTAATTTTATCCGAATTGTAAACACTTATAAGATATTCAAGCGAATCTTCATAACTTTCACCGTCACAGTTGTCCATCCACCAGGAAACAGTCACACTTGAACCTTCCGAAGAAGAAGCAATTTCCGTAATAACCGGATTTGCCAGAGAAGTACCGCAAACAACCTTACTCTTTTTGGAAACAGTTCCATAATAATTCACAGCCGAAACACAGTAATATTTTGTAGAACCACTTTCCTCTTCTGCAAAATAAGAAGTTTCATTTCCAGCCGTAATATAAATCTGCTCAAAAGAATCAAAAGGAGTGTCCGCCGAATAAACAATATATTTAACCGCATTTTTAACAGCAGACCAGCTTAATTCCACACTTCTATAACCACCATGAGAAGCCTGCACCGTCAAAGGTGGTAAAACAGCATCACTGTAAGCAGCCGGATTTGACAGCCCGCCCGAAGAAGTAGGTGGCGAAACCAAATTTTCCGAACACGAAAAACAAAAAGCACAGACAAAAAATACCGCAAAAACACCAAGCTTTTTCATAAAATCCCTTGCCTTCTCCCATTCCTTAATTTTCCCTTGATTAGACCAAAAAATCAAGAAATAAGTTGCACCAGATTTTTTTAAATTTGAAGCATTCCGCCTGACGTTAACAGCCCTTCCGCCCTTCGCTCCCGCTCATTGCTCCACTTCGTTCCGCAACTAAAGGGGCTCCACGGCTGGCTAAGCGCCTTAAAAAAGATTTCTACTTCCCCATAAAAACTTAGTAAAGTTTTTTTACGGGCTTTGATATATCTGGGCTGCACACTTTAAAAATCAGCAAAAAACAATTATTCAAAAACCCCATCAAGCGTAGCTGAAACTATTGCCTGGATTTCTTCGTATATTTCTTTTCTGATTCCAGTTTCAGCGGCAAATTAAGGCCATTTTTGAACAGTTTCTTTTACTTCTGAAATTATAGATTTGATTCGTGGAAGAGAAATACCCATATTTTTGCCACAGCTCATTATGTCATCAAGTTTTATATGGTCCTTCTTTCCATTAATCAGCATCTGATGGGCACTTAACCATCTGTTATTCATATCATAGGAAAATGAAATGTCATAAGCAGGCGACAGTTTCCATTTTCCTGATTTATCCATCAAAAAAGAAATATTCTTTACATGGTCATCCTGATTAACAGCCAGAACATTAAACACCATTCTCCTGAAAAACTGCTCGCTTTCGCTCGCTGAAAGATTTAACTCCCTCATGTAAGATGCTGCCTGCTCATAACTGCAAAGACCAGGTTCATTGTAATTTATATGCGC
Source organism: Treponemataceae bacterium (assembly GCA_963649315.1). GTDB lineage: Bacteria > Spirochaetota > Spirochaetia > Treponematales > Treponemataceae > Treponema_D. The sequence goes on from CAVJHV010000007.1 coordinate 10,724, forward strand.
AAGTGCTCCCAATGTCTGCATGTGCAGTTTCTTTCCGTTTACCCTGTCAAAGCGTTTTGTCATAAAATGATTATTTCCATTTTCAGAGTAAATTCTGCATTTATCCGTTTAAAATACATTTAAGACACTCCGTAACCTGTGGCAGAATGCAATTCAAAGTTATTTATTTTTTAAAAACGAAATACTTTTTAAAATATGCCTAGCCTGCCCTGGAATGGGCTGCCGGAGGCAGAGTGCGAAGCACCGGAGGCGGAAGCCGGAGCCATGGAAGGGCAGTTAAACAAAAAAGGGGATGCTCCAAAATAAAGAAAATATTCATGGCTTTTATAACGTTGAAAATCCAACTTGTTATCTATATAATCTGCTATTATGGTAAGACTTTACGTTGAAAGAAAAAATGGCTTTGAAAATGAAGCTAAAAGGATTTATTCGGAAATCACAGGATTTTTGGGAATTGATGCTGTTAAATCTGTTCGTTATTTGAACAGGTATGATGTAGAAAATGTTTCGGAAGCGGTGGCAAAAGCTGCGGCAACACGCATTTTTTCTGAACCACAAAGCGACATGGTCTACTTGGAAAATCTTGAAATTCCAGCGGGATATACTCAAATCATTTGGGAATATTTACCGGGCCAGTACGACCAGCGGGCAGACAGTGCTCAGCAGTGCCTTTCTCTTCTTCGCGAGGGCATGAAGTCTCAGGCGGAAGTTTGTTCTAAAGCGCCAAAAGTTCGCTGTGCAAAAATTGTTCTTCTTGAAGGTCAAATTGCTGCCAGTGATGTGGAAAAAATTCAGCACTACCTGGTTAACCCTGTAGATTCATGTCTTACTGATGACAAAAAACCTGAAAGCTTAGAGATGCAAACTGTAAGTCCTTCTGATATTCCTACTGTAGAAGGATTTATTTCTTTTGATGAAAACAAACTGGAGTCTTACCGAAAGGAACTTGGCCTTGCAATGGACTTTGCAGATATAAAATTCCTTCAGGACTACTTTATATCAATTAACCGCGATCCTACATTAACGGAAATCCGCGTTTTGGACACTTACTGGTCTGACCACTGCCGCCACACAACTTTCCTTACACAGTTGGACGAAATCAAAGTGGAAGACGGTCCCTACCAGAATCTTTTTGTACGCTCTCTTGAAAATTACAATATCCTTAGAACGGATCTTTACAAGGAGCGCACAGACAAGCCTGTTACTCTGATGGATATGGCTTGCATTGGTGCAAAATTCCTTCGTAAACACGGCAAACTTGATGACCTTGAAGTCAGTGCAGAAATAAATGCCTGTTCAATTTATATTGATGTTCATTACACAAAAGACAAAAACGGCAATCCTCTTTCACCAGATTCAAAAGATGCTGTAGAGCGCTGGTTGCTTCAGTTTAAGAATGAAACTCACAATCATCCTACAGAAATTGAACCTTTTGGTGGAGCAGCAACTTGTATTGGTGGCGCTATTCGTGATCCTCTTTCAGGCCGTGCTTGGGTTTACCAGGCAATGCGCATCACAGGCGCTGCAGATCCAACCCTGCCTGTCAGCCAGACTCTTAAAGGCAAACTGCCACAAATGAAGCTTACCCGTGAAGCTGCCCAGGGATTTTCTTCTTACGGAAATCAAATTGGTCTTACAACAGGCCAGGTTCATGAAATTTACCACCCGGGTTATGTTGCAAAGCGCATGGAATTAGGAGCCGTAATTGCAGCTGCTCCTTGCGAACAGGTTATGCGTGAAGAACCAGAAGCTGGTGACATTGTTATTCTTCTTGGTGGAGGAACAGGTCGCGATGGTGTTGGAGGAGCAACGGGTTCTTCAAAAGTTCATGACATTAAATCTGTAAAAACAGCAGCCGCAGAAGTTCAAAAAGGTAACGCTGTTGAAGAGCGTAAAATTCAACGCCTTTTCCGCAACCGCCACTTGTGCAAAATGATTCGCCGCTCAAATGACTTTGGGGCAGGTGGAGTTTCTGTTGCTGTTGGAGAATTGGCTCCTGGCCTTGACATCAACCTGGATGCCGTTCCAAAAAAATACGAAGGTCTTGATGGCACAGAATTGGCCATTTCTGAAAGTCAGGAAAGAATGGCTGTTGTTGTTCGGGCAAAAGACAAAGACGCTTTTATAAAAGCATGTAATAATGAAAATTTAAACGCAGTTGTTGTTGCAAGCGTAACAAACACAAATAAACTGGTCATGAAGTGGCGTGGAAAAACCATTGTAAACCTTGACCGCTCTTTCCTGGATGCAGCCGGAGCAGAACACCACGCAAGTGCATTCATTTCTTCTCCAGCCAGCCCGGAAAAATCACCTTTAGTTCACCCTCTTGAATCCGTAGAAAAAATCCTCAAGGAAGATGAAAATTCTCCGGACATAAAATCTGCCTGGCTTGAAAATATGAAGGATTTAGCATGCTGCTCACAGCGTGGTCTTTGTGAACGCTTCGACGGTTCCATCGGTTCCAGTTCCGTACTTTTCCCTTACGGTGGAAAATATCAGGGCACAGAAGAAGCCGGCATGGTTGCCAAAATTCCAGTCCTTTCGCCGCAGGAAACTTCTACCGTCAGCCTTATGACTTACGGCTTTGATCCTCGCGTTTCGCAATGGTCTCCTTGGCACGGTGCACAAACCGCAGTCCTTTCTTCATTAGCAAAAATCGCCTGCCTTGGTGGCAAACCAGAAAATTGCCGCCTTTCATTCCAGGAATTCTTCGGCAGAGCAGTTGATGAAAAAACATGGGGTTACCCAGCCGCAGCACTTCTTGGTTCCATTGACGCACAAATTAAAATGGGAACAGCTTCAATTGGTGGAAAAGATTCCATGTCAGGAACATTTGAAGATTTAAATGTCCCTCACACTCTGGTTTCTTTTGCAGTCGATTGTGACGATGTAAAGCACGTTGTAAGCGGTTCCTTCAAAAAAGCCGGCTCTTCCATTTACATTCTCCAGGTTCCTTACACAGAAAAACTTGCACCAGATTTTGAAGTATTCAAAAAGAATGCAAAGGTTTTGCAAAAACTGAACGACGAAGGAAAAGTCCTTACACTTTATCCTGTTAACGCCGGAGGAATTGCTGAAGCCGTAAGCAAAATGGCACTTGGAAACAAAATTGGTGCCTGCCTTGAAGAAATACCTCTTAGTGCAACCGCTCTTGCTTTAGGAAAGGCCGCTTCTGCAGAAGATTTGTTCACCCCTCTTTACGGTTCAATCATTGTAGAAAGTGAGGCCAACCTTGAAGAAGAAAGTGCTTTTGAAAGTGGCAGCATTTCAAAAATCGGAAAAACAATTTCAGAAGCAAAAATTGTAATTGAAGATGTAGAAATTTCTCTTGATGAAATAAATGCAGTTTGGGAAGAAAGACTTTCTGCAGTTTTCCCTCCAGTTTCTGGTGCAGAAAAACAGCCTTCTCTTGAAGAATGGGCTCTCAAGGAACACCCGTCACTTAAAGAAGCACGTTCAAAAATTTCACTCTTTAACACAAAGACAAAGGCTAAACCAAGAGTCATCATTCCTTCATTCCCAGGCACAAACTGTGAATACGATATGGCCCGCGCCTTTAACTTAAACGGTGCAGACACTCACATTCTTCTTTTCAAAAACAGAACAGCCGAAGATTTAACAGAAAGCCTTAACAGCTTTAAGAAAGAAATTGACCTTGCAAACATTTTGGCTTTCCCAGGCGGATTTTCTGTTGGTGACGAACCGGATGGCTCTGGAAAATTCATTGCAAATGTAATCCGTGAACACAGGATTGCAGATTCCATCATGGCTCTTCTTAAAGAACGCGATGGTCTTGTTCTAGGCATTTGCAACGGATTCCAGGCACTTATAAAAACAGGTCTTCTTCCATACGGTAAAATCCTTGAACCAAAAGAAGAAATGCCAACCCTTACATTCAACAAAATTGGCCGCCACGTAAGCCGCATTGTCCGCACAAGAATGGTTAGCGCAACTTCACCTTGGGCTTTAAACGAAAGTGTCCTTGAAAATAAAGTACACCTTGTTCCTGTCAGCCACGGCGAAGGAAGAATCGTAATCAGCAAAGAAGAAGCCAAATCACTTTTTGAAAACGGCCAGGTTTTCAGCCAGTACGTCGATGAAAAAGGCATTCCATCCATTTCTGAACCAGACAATCCGAATGGCTCGCTCTACGCCATCGAAGGCCTTACCAGCCCTGACGGAAAAGTTCTTGGAAAGATGGGCCACTCTGAACGCACAATGGGCAGTGACAAAAACGGTTCCAGCTTAGACCTTATCAAAAACATAGCAAACGAAAGCGAAAACACTTGCCAAAACATCTTTGCAGCAGGCGTTTCTTACTTCAAGTAAAAAGAGAAAAGTTTATGTTTAAGTCAGGCAAAGTAAAAATTTTATTAACATCTCTTCTTCTAATTTTTGTCCTTGGGATTTCTTCCTGTTCAAAAAAGGAAAGTGAATTTTCAAAGATAAAAAAAGAAGCGCAAAAGAAAAATCAAAAAATTCTTTTGGTTTTTACAGGCAACAAGTGGAGTCAGGAAAGTTTAGACTTTACGAATGCAGTTTTAAATGACAAGGATTTTAATAAAACGATTGCAAAAAATTACATAGTTTTTAAAATCGACTACGAAAATGATTTTGAAGATTCAGTCTTAGACAAAAAAAACATAAATGAAAACGTTTTACTGGGACAAGAATATTCTCTTTCACAAATTCCGCAGGTTTACCTTTTGTCGCCGCAGGGTTACGTAATGACAGTTCTGGATCCCGACGACAAAGTAAATTCTGCATCCAGCCTGGAAGAAAAAATTTTTTCCAAAGCAGAAGAAATCACCCACATTGAATTTCTTCTTTCAGAAATCAATTCAAAAGAAGGCAGTGAAAAAGTTTACGCAATAAATTCGCTCTACGAAGCAACAGACGCAAATTACCGCCTGCCCTTGCGCGACCTAATCACAGAAATCCCCAACCTGGATCCAGAAAACACAACAGAACTTCTAGGCAAATACGAACTTGAACTTGCCTACATGGAAGCCATCACCGCTGCCCAAAACAAAAACCTTAAAGGCATAAGCGACATCTTTGAAAAAGTCTGTCAGGAAGGACATTTAACCCCTTCGCAAACCCAAACCGCTTACTACACAGAAGCATTTGTTTTGGCAGGCACAGGCAGCAAAGACTACGACAAACTTATTGAAATTTTACAAAAAGCCTACGACGCAGACAAAGAAAGTGAAAATGCAGATCAAATTTTATACACACTCACTTCCTTTGAACAACTGAAAGCCCTTGACCAAAAGTCAAAAGAAAACAGTCAGCCCGTTGTCGAAGGCCATTAAAAAGTCACTAATCAAAACTACATCTTTGCAATTTGAGCAATCAGTTTCGCACTAGCTTCCAGTCCCAAAAGAGAACTGTTCACCATTATGTCGTAGTGCGACCTGTTGCCCCATGTTCTTTCCGTAAAAGTGTTGTAGTGATTTGCACGGCGCTTATCAACCAGTTTAATTTCCTTTTCCGCCTTTGCAGAATCCAGCTGCTTTTCCTTCACCCCACGTTCAACTTTGTCAGCCATAGGTGCATAAATGAAAACATTCAAAAGTTCTTCTTTATTGATTTCATCACAATGTTTAAGAATGTAATCAGAACAGCGGCCAACAATTATGCAGGGCCCCTTTTTTGCCAATTCAATAATAACCTTACGCTGAGCATTAAAAACTTGGTCAGCCAAAGGAACATTTTGAATTTGCGCATTGTGGCTGAAAGAAGATGAAGTCGGACTTGCATAACTTGCCCCTAAAAGCAAAGTGTACAGCCATGCCGAAGATAAATTCTGTTCATTTTTTTGAATATAATCCGGCGAAAGACCAGACTGCTGGGCCGTCATATCAATAATTTCTTTATCATAAAAAGGCAAGTTCAATTCCTTGGCCAGCAGCTTTCCAATCGTGTGCCCGCCCGAACAATATTCGCGACTAATAGTTATAATTTTTTTCATAAAAATCTCCTTGCTTAAAAACGCGAAATTTAAAACTCTCTGCCACAATTATATCACAAAAAACTTATTATGATTTTTTTATTTTTTAAAGCATACCGCCTTTTCTTCAACCGCCCTTCCGTGGCTCGGCTATTCGCCTCGGTGCTTCGCACTTTGCCTTCGGCAAACCACTACACGGCGGGCTATATCTTTTTTAAATAGAAAAGTTTTCTTGTAAAGACTTTCCCTGCTTCGCAAAAAAAGCGGCTTCGTAGCACAACTGCAAGGCTTTTATGAATAGAAACAGATTTTAAAAATCACCGCTTAAGGAAAGAAGGGCTGCACAAAAAATAACTGGCTTTTCTGCGGTAGAAGAAATTGTTGCTCCCCCATATTCAACACTCTGGTCCCCATAAAAAATCGGCATGGTAAGAGTAAGTTTTGCGTGCGGCAAAATGGAAAGGGTTAAACTTGGTGCAACAACACCACACTTTTCATTTACCCCCAAAAACCACTGAAGCGACGGCGAAACAATAGAACCACCTGCATGACTCCAGGCGTATTTAAAACCAACATAGTGCATAAAATCCATAACATCAGACTGCTGGTGATTGTAAATAAATTCATACTCACATGTAAGACCCATTCTTGGATTATCCAGCCAGGCCCTCGAAATGCCCACAACTGAACGTGCATAAGTAACCAGTCTTTCGCTCCAGTCCACATTCACGCTTGCCCAGCCAGTTAAGCGGATGTCAAACACTTCACCAGTAAATTCAAAACCCAATGCCGGATTTTTGTGTGTTGTCGCAACACGGTTCCAGTATTTTGCAAATACGCCAAGGTTAAATTTTCCAATCGGATACTCAAACATCACTTCGCCTTCAAAGTTGTCCGGGCTCAAGGCAACTTCACTAAATGCTTCGTAAGATGCAATTGCTTCAAATTGACCCTTTTTAACAGGAACAGTAAAAATCAAATCGTAAGATGTCGGTTTAGAAGACGATGCAGACGCATCCAGAAAAATTGACGCATCAGGATAATCATCCGTTGCCTTATCATCCAAAATGTTTGTATCAAAAATTGTTGCATTTCCCCAGGACTTTCTTGTTCTTCCCAAAGTCAAATATGCATAACCCAATATGTCATAGTTTAAATAGTAGGTGTAAACAGAAATTCCCATTGAAGGGAAGATTGTCTGGAAGCAGGCCTGCAAAGACAAATCTTTATAAGGTTTTATTGTAATTCCAATGTAAGAAGAAAAACTTGCAGCCGGATAATGTTCCTTTACAGTTGGATATACCCCCTGAAGGTATGCAAGTTTCGCATTAAAATTTCCCCAAAAGGTAATATTGTCACCAAAAAATTTTATTACATTTGCAACCGGTTCACTTTCAGTTTTTTCAGAATCCTGGGCATCTTCAAAAAGAGAATCAAAATCTTCCATTTCGTCAGTGGATCCGCTTTCTTCACCTGCAGCATCAGAATCATCCGAACTGCCAGAAACAGGCAACCCTTCACCAGAAGAGGCTTCACTTTCATCAGAAGAATCAAAATCCTCAAAAGGAAATTCTTCTTCATAAGAAAGTTCCTTTTGGTGGACAGTATTACTTAAATTATTTCCCGCCCACAAAGGACAAGAAAAACAAAGTGAAAAAAATGTAAATAAAAAAACTTTTGGTACTGAAAATTTCATTTAGTTACTCATGCTCTCAATATACTTCTTAGAATATACAGAATCCTTTTGTTTTGCAAACGATACATTAGCAATAGTAACTTGTGTTTTTTCATACTGCATTTTGCCATCAATTTTTTTGCCGCGCAAATTATCCACAATCAGCATTTTTTCCGGCACACTGTGATTTTTAAACTTCTGGTAAGAAGGAATTGCAGTTGTCCTCAAAAGCTGACCGGATGCACTGTAATCTTCTCTTTTTCTTGTTAAACCGTCATCTTTTGAAACCCACAGTTTTAACTTTGGATAAGCCACATTGTTCACCTGTGCTTCCAAATCAAAAAGCACACATTGAATTGAACCCAACTTTATATATTCCGCAGAATTTATTTTATAATCGCGGCTGTAATTTTGTGGAGCAAAATCTGAATTATTAATATTCGTCCCTTCAAATTTTTCCTTTGCACTTGTAAAAACAAACTGGCGGTCTTTTGGATCGTAGTACCAGATGCCATTATCAATTTGCAAATAACCCTTGCCCTTGTCTGCTGCCGGTGACTGAATCAAAATAGTATAAGCACTTATAGAATCGCGCCTGTACATAATAACTTCGCGGGAACTTTTACCCTGTCCTGGTTTATCCTGAACAATTGTATAGTTTGCAGCAAAATCACTACCTTCAAAAGAAGTAGCAGCATCCGCCTTTTTTAACAAATTTGCAGCATCCTTGTCAGAAAGTTTTTGCGCAAAAGAATTACCCGCTGCAAGTACCAGTAAAACTAATGTTATAAATCTTAATTTCTTCATAATTGTACCCCAAAATAAAACTATCAGTTTGTTGTTGCCAAAGCTTTTACCGGACTAAGTCTGACCAGCTTCTGAATTGTAAACAAAACAATCAAAAGAGTTGTTACAATAATAATACACAAATATTTCAATGTGCTCCAAACACCATAAAGCGGAGCCAAATGACCTTCACTCAAAAAAACATCAAAAGCCGGGATAAAAGCAAAGTTAAAAATACTTATTACCTTCGAAGCAATAAAAGCCAGCAAAATCCCCGAAATAAAGCCGGAAACAAGAAGCAAAAGGATTTCAGTTATAAAAACCAGCCTGACGCCGTTCGTCTTCATTCCCAAAGCCCTGTAAGTCGCAATTTCCACAGTTCTTTTTAAAATTATAACGCGGTAAGTACTTGCAATACCAATCGCAATAATAGCCACAAGAATAATCGTAATCAACAAAACAATCACTTTTATAGCCCTTGTTATCATACCCAAATCTTTTATATTTGCATCCAAAGTTATAAGTGCATAAACCGGCTTTTCTATATCATCCCTGTCCAGATAGTCATAAAATTCGCGTTTATTGTCCGTAAGGGGATACATGTTAAACTCCGCAGAAAGACTTTCCTGCAAAGCCTCTATTTCTTTTGTGGAAGGACTATGGTTTTTGTAAGCAATTGCAAAGCGGTTATCATAACCTTCATCATACATTCCCAGTTCCCGCAAACTTAAAATGTCCACATAAGCCGTATATTTTCCAAACATGCTGGAATCTATAAAAATACCCCGGACTGTAAAATCCATTGTGTTTATGGATTTATTTTTTGCTTCAGTTTGAATTGTTATAATGTCACCGGCTTTTACACCCAGCTTTTGTGCAATTTGTTCAGAAATCAGCAAAGTATGTTCACCATTTTTATAATCCGCATTTCCATCCGCATAATTGAAGGCCGCAAAATTTTCAGCTTCCTTTGGATTAGTAAAATCAATTCCCTGAATACACCTGACCATAGAATATGCGCCTTCATAATAAAGGTAAGTGTGAGCCCCATCATGATTTATCCTTTCAAGAAACTGAACATCATCCGGAAAATAAGGTTTAAGGCTCTGGCTGCGCTCTTCATAATTATAAAAAGCAAGAGAATCTCCACCAATAAACTGAAGTTCCCCTCCATAATACAGCAAAGCCTTTTCCTTTACAGATTTTAACATGCCGTCAGAAACATATGTCGTAAACAAAATAATAAATGACCCAAAAAGCGTCACCAGAAAAAGCGAAATATATTGTCTGAAATTTGTCAAAAGTGACTGTTTGCTAAGATTCAAATAAAACATCAGGAAGCACTCCTCATTGCAGTTACAGGACTGGTATTAAGAGCAATTCTTAAAGGGAACAACCAGCCAACAAATGTCAAAAGCAAAGAAAGCAGCATGCACAAAGACACAGTTTTCCCCGTAACGCGAATAACCAGGTTTGTACCAAAAAGCTGTTTTAAATAATAATTGTTCAGTGGCACCCTGATTCCTGAAATCAACCTGCCAATCAAAATCCCCAACAGGCAGCCCAAGATTCCGGCCGTTATTGTAAGAAGAGCTGTTTCAAAAAAAGACTGCTTTGCAATAAAAGCACGCTTTGCCCCCATAGAACGCAAAGTTCCAGTTTCCTGTATGCGGTTTAAAGCCTGAACCGTCAAAGCATTATTGATTACAATACAACCCGTTATCATAATCAAAATAAGACCTATGTTTAAAAAAAGGCGCATGTAATTTACCAGCGAAACGCTTCCACCAGCCGCTGTCCGCCAATCCACCGCTTTAACAGGATAATTTTTTTCTTTAAAAATCCCATTCAAGTAAGAAATAGCTTTTTTTGTATTTTTTTCACCACATTCACAAATTATAAAATTCCAGGCAGCTGATTCCATCTGGTTTTCAAAAGCAGACTCTCCTGCCTGCACATATACACCATCTTCAGCATTTCCAGCTTCCAGAGCATCACTTTCTTCAAAAAATTCCCCATCGACAGCCGCAGATTCATCTCCAATAAATTCTTTTTCAAAATCCTTTTGCGAATCCTGGCCCACAGCATCTTCAACAAACAAAGCAGAATCTTCACTAAAAAGATCATCAATATCAAAATCATCTTCCAAAAGATTAGTTTCTTCTTCGTCCAGGTTTTCTATTTCCTCATAAAATTCATCAATCCCCATCAACTCGCGGCAAGTCTGGGCATCAATCAGCATAATTCTGTCCAGCTGAGCATTAGAAACTTTATACTCATAAATCCCCGCAATTTCCAAAAGACGAATAGAAAAATTCGTTCCGTTGGAACTGGCAATCCTAACCCTGTCGCCCGCATGCAAATCACAGGCAGCCTTTTTATTCACAGCCTCCACTTGAGTTTTTGAAAGCATTATGGCATTTTGCCCCGGCTGAATGTAATCACCTTCCAGCAAAGTAATTGAAGGAAAAAGTTTAAAATAAGACTGGGCATCAATTCCAAAAAGAACTGTATCGTAATTTTTATCATTCACATTTATTGCACCAGCCCCAGTCACTTGAAAAGTCACATTTTCCAGCAAGTCGCAACCTTCCACAAGCTCCTTTACATTTTTATAGGACTCCAAAAGAGGAATTGTAGAAAAATTTCCAGTAACCGGAGTTTCATCACCAAAAAGACTCAAAGGGTAATCCGCCTCAGGAACAATCACAAGGTCGCCAGTATAACTGTGAGCGTAAGCCTCTTCCAAACCATAATCCGTTCCATCAAAAATGGCATTAAAAATCAAGAGAAGCGAAATAGCAAAAGTAATAAAAAGAATAATTACGATCGAACTTTTCCTAGAAACAATATTTCTAAAAGCCAGCCTAAAAGCGTACATAAAAAGAATTTACTATAAATACCCCTTTTACTCAATAAAGCGAAAATTTTTGTAAAGTTTTGAAGCATTCCGCATTTTCTTCAACCGCCCTTCCGTGGCTCGGCTATTCGCCTCGGTGCTTCACACTTTGCCTTCGGCAAACCACTACACGGCGGGCTATGCGTTTTTTGAAAAGAAAGACATTTTTCCTAAAGCAATTGTTTTCTATTTAATGTCATCAATAGAATAAGGCGTTGCCTGGTAAACGTAATAATTTAACCAGTTTGTGTAAAACAAGTGGGCTGTTGCCCGCCAGTAACTTGTCGGCATGCGGTTTACGTTGTTTGTAGGAAAATAATTTTTTGGAAGGGGCACTTTCATTCCCTTGTCAGTGTCGCGGTAATACTCTTCTGCCAAAGTCAGTGTGTCATATTCCAGGTGACCTGTCATAAAAATTTCGCGGTTGTCCCGGGATTTTACGATTGTAACTCCAGCTTCTGCACTTTCTGCCAGAATTACCAGGTCTTTGCATTTTTCTACATCTTCTTTGTGAAGGGTGGTGTGGCGGCTTTGCGGAATAGGGAAGGTATCATCAAAACCTCGCAGCAAAGGTTCGCCCTCAACTCTGCGTTCATTCATAAAAATCCCGCTCATTTTCTGGGCCAAAGGATATTTTTTTATTCCATAATGATGGTAAAGTCCCGCAAAAGATCCCCAGCAAACATAAAGTGTAGAAAAAACATTTTTGCGGGCGTAATCCATAATTTTGCAAAGTTCTTTCCAGTAATCAACACTTTCAAAAGCCAGCTGTTCAACCGGGGCTCCAGTAATTATCATTCCGTCAAATTTCTGATTATAAATTTCGCTGGAAGGAATATAAAATTTGTCCAGATACCTTTCATCTGTATTTTTGCTCTGGTGGCCTTCCATTCTGACCAAAGAAATTTCAATCTGCAGCGGAGTATTTGCCAAAAGCCGTAAAAGCTGTGTTTCCGTCACTTCCTTCGTAGGCATAAGGTTCACAATAGCAATTTTAAGCGGACGAATATCCTGAGTAGCCGCCCTCTTTTCTGTCATAACAAAGATATTTTCTTTTTCAAGAATACTCGCCGCCGGTAAATCAGAATTAATTTTTATAGGCATTGCAATCCTCCCGAACACATCAAACTTTTTGCCATTGTAACAAAAACAAGCCTTATTTGCTATAAATGCCAGAATTTTGCCGTTCAGAGTAAAAATTGCCCCTCAAGCAGCAGAAGATTTGCTTGAAATAAAACGCTATATAGAAGGTGAATTAAAAAATCCTATCGCCGCAAACCTTGCTTGCCGAATCACCATAAAGACAATAAAATAAATTGATTTTTCAGGAGAGAAAGTCGAGGTGTTTTATGAAAAAAATGGTAGCATTTTTTTTAACATTGGCTTCTTTTATGATTTTTATGGCTTGTGAAAAAAATGAAGGCTCAAAAAAAGCAGTAGTGACTGAAGAAAGCACACAAATTGCAAATCCCATTCAGAAATCAAATGCTGAAGAAATTCTGCAAAAAATAGGTGTAGAATTTGGTCTGCCTGAAGGAGCAGAAGATATTTCTTACTCAATAATCAGCGGGCAAACAGCTCAAATGGATTTTGTCTGGAATGGCGCAAACTGCTGTGCAAGAATTGAACCTTCCATTGCGCTTGAACTGCAAGACATTTCTGGTTTCTATTATGACTGGAAAAATGAATCTGTTTGCAAAGTTTCTTACAATGAAGCTCAGGTAAAATGGACTGCAGATGAAAACGGTGATTCTTTAGGAATTTGCATTTGGTGGGATGCGGTTCCAGGCCTTATGTATTCTGTTTCCATGAAAGCCAACGCAAATGAAGAAAATCTTTCCACCCTGGCAAATGCAATTTACATTCAAATGCAAGGCGAAGTTTAAAAATTAATTTTATTTTGATTTTTGAAATTTAAAAAACTGCAGTGTCATTTTCACCAGCTGCAGTTTTTTTATGAACCTTTCCTTTACAGATTTCCCCCTGCCACTATTTTTTATCATTGCCTGCAGTCGAATTTTTCCTTTTTCCCGACTTGCCTTTTTAAATTTAACCGAATCAATTTTTTTTCCGATAATCTTAAATGGAAGTCCTGTCACTAAAGATGTTTTATGGAGGTGCAAAATGAAAGTTGTTACTTTTGGTGAATTATTACTCAGACTTGAACCGGAAGGCTATTATAGATTTGTTCAAGTAGACAAAATGACTTCTACCTTTGGTGGTGCAGAAGCAAATGTCGCAATTTCTCTGGCAAATTTTGGACTTGATTCAACTTACGTAACGAAGTTGCCCTCGCATGAAATCGGTCAGGCTGCTTTAAATTCGCTAAGGCGCTTTGGCGTTGACACATCACAAATTGTTCGTGGCGGAAAAAGACTTGGCATTTATTTTAACGAAAGGGGTGCATCTCAAAGACCGTCAAAATGCATTTATGACAGAGCCGGTTCTGCCATTGCAGAATCCCTTCCTTCTGATTTTGACTGGCCAAAGATTTTTCAAGACGCATCTTGGTTTCACATTACGGGTGTCACCCCTGCCCTAGGTGGAAATCTTCCAGCAATTTGTGAAGAAGCATGTATTCAGGCAAAAAAAGCAGGCCTTACGGTCAGCTGTGATCTTAACTACAGAAGCAAATTGTGGACAAAAGAAGAAGCCCGGGAAACAATGAGCCGCATTTGTAAACACGTGGATGTTTGCATTTCAAATGAAGAAGATGCGCGCGACGTTTTTGGAATTGAAGCCGATGATTCTGACATCATAAACGGAAAGTTAAACAAAGAGGGTTACAAAAAAGTAGCTCTCAAACTTTTCCAGAAATTTGGTTTTAAAAAAGTTGCCATCACTTTACGAAAATCAATCAATGCAAATCAAAATAAATGGTCTGCCCTTTTTTATGACGGAAAAGATTTTTTCTTTAGTCGCGAATATGACATGGTGATTGTAGACCGTCTTGGCGGAGGCGACAGTTTTTGTGCCGGTTTAATTTATGCCCAGTTAAAGCAGAAAGATTCTTCTTACACAGTGGAATTCGCTTCAGCCGCATCCTGCTTAAAGCACACAATTGAAGGTGACTTTAACATGGTATCTGTTGAAGAAGTTGAACGTCTTTCTCACGGAAACACATCAGGCAGAATACTTCGCTAAAGAATTATTTCTGCTCATCCACCCCTAAACCAAAAAGAGCATAATCGCCACGCGCAGGATCTTCCGGAAAGGCAAGATTCAATTCCTGTGTTAAAGCAAGAGTACTTTTAAAATCCGCATTTATCTTTTTTCCAGACGCAGAAGTTTTTAAAAGCTGCAACTTTACCGCTTCCTGCAAAACATGAGTGTCCATAGGAATCAGCAAATCACTTTTTTTGTACCAGGAAGACCACAGTCCTAAATCCACAGGCGAATTTTCCCTAACCATCCAGCGAAGAAACATATTCAATTTTTTCGCCGCAGAATTTTTTCCATGTGCCAGCAATTTACATCTTTTGTCAAAAAAAGAAGGAATTATTTTTGAAAGATAAATTTTTCCATTCAAAGAATTATTTTTTAAATACCAGAAATATTTTTTTTCAAATGCCTTTCCCAAACTTCCTTCTTCCACAAGGATTTTTTTTATTCCATCAAAAAACAAAAGCATATCATTAAAAGAATAAACCCTGTAAAAAGAAGCATCACTTTCTGGAAAAAGTTTTTTATATCCATCGCACAAAATCCATTCCACAGGATTTTCTTTTGCACTTTCCAAAATAATTTCAATATGATTTAAAATTTGACTTCGTTTTCCAAAAGCAAGATTTGCAGAAATAAAAGCCACAATTTCTTGATTGCACGCTTCAGAAAAAAGATGCATGTATTTTGAAGGATCATTTTTTAAATCCTTATTTTCATATTTGTCTGCAAGTTCTTTTAATTTTTCTTTGACTTCTAAATTCATTTCCTCGAAATCTAAAAAAGCAAAATTAAAAAGGCTGGTGAAAAAAATCATCAGCCCTTATTTTTAAAACAAATCTGCAAAAACTGTATCTTTCAAAATCAAATACCTGCTTGCATAAGATTTAAAATAATCTTCATCTGTAAGCTTGTAGCATTTTACATTTCTGTTTACAGTATCCGCATTTTCAACACTTTTATTTTCTTTTAGAACCTTAGAATTATACTCGCGAATTCCAGACTTACTGTTTCCACGTGGAAATATTTCTAAATTCATATCATCATCACTAATAAGCTCTTCATCATAATGTTCATCAAAAAGGCAGTTTATAAATGTAATATTGTCCCAATTATTTTTCGTTTCAGGGCTAGCCTTTCCTTCTGTACGACAAACAAAAACCTTATTGTGCTTTCGCTTTGTACATTTAAAAATTGAATTAAGAAAAACATATCCTGGCTTTTCAGCAAGTGCTCCGGATTTTATAGCAGCTGCTTCAAAGTCGCCACGATTATCTTCTATAAGATTGATTTGACATTCTTCAAAAAGAGCAAGTTCAACTTCCCCATAGATAAAATCTTTATCGCCTTCGATGCAGCAGTTTTTAAAATAACTTGAGCCTTTAACAAAAAGCGTATTCTGACGACCATAAATTTTTAATCCTTCAGCGTACAGCCGCCCCTTTTCATTATTCCACACAAAAGCTTCTGCGCAATCAGCTAAAGTGTTTTTATCATTTGCGCTTTTATTATGCGTATTTCTAATAGAAAAATTTTTCAGTGTAACTTCTGTTGCATTTGGTCCCACAACAAAAATCGCTCTATTTTCAAGCCCCGCCTTATATGCTTCACAGTTGTCAGCCAAAATTTCGCAGGAATCAGCTTTTGCTCCTGCAGGTCCTTCCATAATCAAAGGATTTGAAAGATTATATTTTACTGTTTCCCTGTAAGTCCCCGCTTCAATCGTTACATGCACAGGTGTTGTTTTTGAAACAGCACCTGTCATTACCATTTCACGAATCTTTTTAATAGCCGCCGAGATTGCCGCTGGTGAATTGTTCTTAACACTAATTTCTAGCATTATCTCCCCCAAAAATTATCTACCCATTCCGAACATTTTATCACAAATTTCAAAAAAATCATCATAAATCGTTAAAAATGGATTATGTTTTTTATGTAAGGATCAAGAATTACAAAAATAACAGTAAAAATCATCGCAAAAAGATAATTTGCTGTTTTCACTTTCTTAAGTCCTATCAAATTGATAGCAACCATTACTATCAAACAGCCGCCTGTTCCTGTCAATTCGTTAAGCATCATGTCTGTGCAAAAAGGCTTTACCAGGGAACTCAACAAAGTAATTGCACCTTCGTATACAAAAATCGCAAGTGCTGAAAAAGCAGTTCCAATTCCCATAGCAGCAGCAAAAGAAATTGCTATAAATCCGTCCAGAATACTTTTTGTAATCAAGATGGAATAATCCTTTTCTATTCCAGCCTTGAGCGACCCAAGAATTGCCATTGCTCCTGTACAAAACAAGACACTCGCATTCAAAAAAGCAAGAGGAAAACTCTTTTTAGAAAGCTCCGTTTCTTGCAAAAGACTTTCCGTCCTTTGCTGCTTTTCTTCCAGCAACTGCTCTTCCTTAGATTTGTGGTAGACCAATCGCTCTATCGCTTTTCCAAGGTTAAGCACTTTTACATCCAAATCTATTGCCGTTCCAACAATTCCACCCAAAATAATAGAAAGTGTAAAATAAACAACATTCTCATATTTAAAGGCCATCTGCATTCCCATCACAATTACAACAAATCCAGACCCCACTGTAATTGCGTCTTCCATTTTTTTGGACATTTTTTTGGTCAGCAGAACACCTAAAATTGAACCGACAACAATCGCGGCGCAGTTAATTAAAACACCTAACATTTTCTTAAAAGACGCCCTTAAAGAAAAAACTTCTGTCTTCACGAAAGACAGAAGTTTTTATAAAATTTATTTTGAAGCAAGATATTCATTAATACTTGCAGCCGCTTTTCTTCCTTCTCCCATTGCAAGGATTACAGTTGCAGCGCCAAGCACAATGTCACCACCAGCCCAAACTTTTGTCATGCTGGTTTCCTGTTTTTCATCAACAATGATATGCCCCTTTGCATCTGTATGAATTTCTGGAGTTGTTGCAGGAATCAAAGGATTTGAATTGTTTCCAAGAGCAACAATTACCGCATCACATGCAATTTCATGTTCCGACCCTTCCACCGGAACAGGCTTACGGCGACCACTCGCATCAGGTTCACCCAATTCATAAGAAAGAGCCTTTATTCCCTTAACGCGTCCGCTTTCTTCATCCCCAAGGATTTCAGTTGGATTTTGCAGGAAAAGGAATTCAACTCCTTCTTCCATTGCGTGTTCAACTTCTTCTGCACGAGCAGGCATTTCCGAACGGGTACGACGGTAAACAACATAAACTTTTTCTGCTCCCAGGCGGAGTGCCATGCGGGCAGCATCCATTGCAACGTTTCCACCGCCACAAACAACAACTGTTTTAGCTTCATAATATGGAGTATCTGCAACGCCTTTTTCGTAAGCTTTCATCAAATTTGCGCGTGTAAGATATTCATTTGCAGAAAATACACCAATATAGTTTTCACCTTCAATGCCAAAGAATTTTGGCAGACCTGCACCTGTTCCTACAAAGGCTGCGTCAAATCCCTTTTCATCAAAAAACTGCTGAATAGTAGATGTGCGGCCAACAAGATAGTTGTATTCAAATTTAACGCCCATCTTTTCAAGATTATCAACTTCCTTTTGAACAATCGCTTTTGGCAGACGGAATTCAGGAATACCGTAAACTGTTACACCCCCCGCTTTATGAAAAGCTTCAAAAACAGTCACATCATGTCCTGCTTTTCTACAATCAGCTGCAACAGTAAGACCTGCCGGACCTGAACCTATAACGGCAACTTTTTTTCCTGTTGAAGGAGCAACTTCCGGTGTTGTTGTTAAATTATTTTCTCTTTCATAATCAGCAACAAATCTTTCCAGACGACCAATGCTAACGGATTTTTCTGCGCTTTTGTAAACTTTTCCAACCGTACACTGACCCTGGCACTGCTTTTCCTGAGGGCAAACGCGTCCGCAAATCGCAGGCAAAAGATTTGTTGTTTTGATGATGTCTGCAGCTTTTTTAAATTCGCCTTTTGCAACTTCAGCAACAAATTCTGGAATTCTTACGCTTACCGGACAACCTTTTACACAAGGCTGATTCTTACACTGAAGACATCTGTTTGCTTCAACAACAGCCATCTCTTTTGTATAGCCCAAAGCAACTTCTGTCATTTGGCGAGCTCTTACTTTTGGCTCTCCACTTGGCATTACCATTTGAGGAATTGCCATCCTGTCTTTATTTGTCAAAGTTCCAGCTGAAAGTTTTTCCTGGAGCTTTTTATATTCTTCATTTGCTGTTTTTGCCAGCTCTTCCTGACTAATAAATTCTGCCATCTTTTTCTCCTAAGAATTACTTTTGCGCATTTTCAAGTTTCGCAGCTTCTTCTTCCATTTTGCACCTGTGGAAGGCTTCTGTTTCCTGCGGTTTAAATGATTTCATGCGCATCATCATGTTATCCCAGTCAACTTGATGAGCATCAAAATCAGGGCCATCTACACAAACAAATTTTGTTTCCCCACCAACATGAACGCGGCAACCACCACACATGCCGGTTCCGTCAATCATAATTGTGTTCAAAGAAACCGTTGTTTTGATATTATATTTTTTAGTTGTAAGTGCACAGAATTTCATCATGATTGGAGGTCCAATCGCAATAACTTCTGCAGGTGGAACATCACTCTGGCACAATCTTTCAAGAGGAACTGTTGTTACACATTTTTCCCCGGCAGAACCGTCATCTGTACAAATGATTACTTCGTCACAAACAGCCTTCATCTCATCAACAAAAATTAAAAGATCTTTTGTGCGCGCACCTTCAATAAGAATTACTTTATTTCCTGCCGCTTTCAAAGCCTGAACAATCGGATAAAGTGGAGCCGTACCAAAACCACCGCCAACGCAAACTACAGGTCTATCATATTTTTCAATAACACTTGGCGTTCCTAGCGGACCCAAAACTCCGCCCAGATAATCACCTTCTTTTAATTTGGAAAGTTTGTATGTTGAAGCACCAACTGGCTGGAATGCAATTGCCACCCATCCTTCTTCTGCATTTGCATCTGCAATGGTAAGAGGAATGCGCTCTGTAAGATCCTGGTCAACCATTACAATCAAAAATTGTCCAGCCTTTCTATTTTTTGCAATATCAGGGGCTTCGAACTTGATGTAGAATACGTTTTCAGATAACTGACGTTTCTCAATAATTTTGTTCATCACAATTTGTCCTTTAATAAAATTATCAGCAGGGCCGATAAAAGAGTTTGGTCAAGATTATACTATTAATAGCCAATTTAATAAAGTCACTTATCTCAAATGCCCCCCTATAATGTTTATGAAATTAATAAATCATTTTAAAATACATTGATAAAATCTTCCAGCCACACAAAAAATTGCAAATAAAAAAGCCGCCAAATCTTCCTTTGCCTTTGACTAATTTTTATTTAAGGGCATCTTTAAAACTGGATTTTTAAAGACTCCCTTTAGCAAAAGCAAAAGTTCTTTTTGACGGCCTTTGTAAAATTATTTTTCGGACACTTCCAAAACCCATTTTATGGATTTTTCTTAAAGCCTGAGCCCAAAATGTAAAATTCTAAAATCCTTTATTTTAGAATCCAACGCAAATACCTACCTTTGCCTTTAATCCTTCAACACTAAAGGATTCAGCAAATGTCGGTCCACTTGTTCCTACCATAAGGTTCAACTGCAAAATCCTTATGTTAAGCGCAAATCCTGCATAATTCGAAAAAATCTGATTAGAAAATTCGTGGGTTAAACTAAAGTTGAGCATATTGAGCAAACTGTAGTGCACACCAAGTGAATATTCCAGCATAGAATTTTCCGCAAAATTGTAGTCTTCCCCAAAAGGATTTCGTGTTGCAAAACCAATTTTAGGAAGCACTGTCAAATTTCCAACAAAAGGCACTTTTACACACGCTGTTACGCCCAGCCTGAATGGACGGTTTACAGAATATATTTCATTACCAAATGTTAATTCTCCAAATTCGTATGTGTAATCATAAGAAACGCTGCTGCCCGACTGAAGGGAATCCAAAACAGGGTTAAGCGTTGCATTTGCAGTGAATGTCTGTGTTGCTGAATAATTCAATCTGCCCGGAATGACAGGAATGTGAGTATATCCGCCAAGGGTCAGGAAAGAAAGCAAAGGATATTCCACTTCTGCATCAATATCCAAACCGACTGTCTGCCAAATGTCAGCTGAAAGATTTTTTGTCAAATCTGAATAAGAAGCCCCGGACTTTAACTGCCAGTTTTTATCAAAAATATTTGAAATATCTGTTGCAGTATAAACCGTGTATGTTGCACTTCCGTCTGCTGTCATGCTTCCATCCGAATTTGTTGAAACAACAATTTTTGCATTCGGATTAGGCACGTAAGCAACTGGCATAAATGCTGCCGGAGCCACCTTAATCTGGAATTTTCCAATCTTAAAGTTAACCGGAACCGCAAGTTCCACATAAAATTCAGCGCCCGCAGAAACAGGAACTTCTATACTGTCTTCCACATTATTTCCGTAAGCAAGAAAATCCCAGAAGTCTTTTCCTATTCCAGCTTTCATGTAACCATCAAGACTAAGACTTGCTCCCACTCCATATCCGCCAATATAAAAATTAGTATAAAGGCTTGGTTCAAAGAGCGCATCTAAAACAAAACCTTCATCCCCCATGGAATCCGCAATTGCAGGAAGATCTATAACTAAATCTTCTACAAAAATATCTTCTAACGGCATAAAGTTTTCGTTTCCTTGAGCAAGAACATCTATTCCAAATTCAAAAATGCGTTCAGCAAAAATTGCAGATGTTGTTAAACAGAGGGCAGCGACTAAACTCAATAATTTCTTCATATTACTCACCTCCTTCTGATGATGAACCACTATTTTGCCAAACAGTTATAGGAGTATCTTTGTCCATCTTAACTGTCGCAATCACATTTGCCTTAAGCGAATCTGAAGAAGTACTTCCGCTCCTTAAGAACTTAAATGTTGAAGGAGAAGCTTCTGTTGCTCCTTCTGCAACCACAACCCTTACCTGAGGATTAAATGGCCAGGTGGTCATTATTTGTTTAATTTCTTCACCTGTAAGGTCAATTGTCTGGGTGCCACTTGCAAAAAGAGCTTCTTTGTTTAAACCAGACGCTGAATCCGTCAGTTTTACCTTTCCTTCAAAACCTTCAAGAACATCATTTGTAATCGTATAAGTCAATCTAAAGTATTTGATACTTTCTGCATAATCCGCAAAGTCTGCCCATGTAGAAGCATCTTCGCGGCCAAGAAGGTCTGTTTCTGTTGCAGTACTTTCACCGGAAGAAGATGTTTCTGACGAAGAATCACCGCTATTCATCAAATCCTTCAAATCCAAATCAAGTTCGCCAGTAAGACTTAACTTAAGAGGAATTTCGCAAACTAAATCCA
The DNA here is from genome assembly GCA_963649315.1 of Treponemataceae bacterium. Classification (GTDB taxonomy): domain Bacteria; phylum Spirochaetota; class Spirochaetia; order Treponematales; family Treponemataceae; genus Treponema_D. Next base: position 32,551 of record CAVJHV010000007.1, read on the forward strand.
AAGAAATATTTGTTCCTCCTTCAGATTTTGCGCTTTCCACTTGGAAACTGTAAAGTTCAATATTTGAACCGCCAGAAATTCCCAGTTTGTAATTCATTACAAGGTCACTAGGATAATCATTTAAGATTGTCGAAATGTCCTTATAGAAACTTGTCTTACCTTCATCCAGATATGAAATTAAATCAGTTGCATTTTCCTGGGTAAGTTCTGTTACAGAAGAATCACCTGGCCATGGAAGGGTGTCCACAAACTTTACTTCTTCAGATGAATCTGTACTTGAACCAAGCAGGAAATCGTTTTTAGCAAGACCACTACTATCCTTATAAGAAACAGACATGTTACCCACAATCTTAATTTCATCGCCTATCAAAGAACCAAGAGTACCGCTTGAATCTGGCCTTTGTGCATAGAAGAAAGTGTTTATCTTTTCAAATTTGATTTTCTTTAAATCATCTTCATCAAATGGAAAACTTTCCAGCATATCTGTAAGTGAAAAACTTGAAAGATCTGCCGTTCCGTCCATTTTTGAAGAATCACCCAGATTTACTTCTACAGAATCCCAATCGCAAAGCAGTTCAACATCCGAAACCTTCAGATTATAGTCACTTCCCGCAGCAATATCATTGAGTGTAACAATACTCTTGTAGGCCGTGCCATCAACCGTTCCTTCTGCCCCGAAAGTTACCGCAAAGTCGACTGTTCCATCTTTTACATCAATATCATTCCAAGTATTGAATTTCTTTTCCATAACAGTGCTTGCGCTGCCAGTTCCATCAATTGTTCCTGTAATAGCATCACTTCCAGTCAATCCAAAAATATTAGAAGTTACTGTTAAAGGAATAGAATTTCCCTCTGGCAAAGAATTCACAACGTTGCACTTAATTCCAAAACCATCACTTTCTTTTGTTTCAAAAGTAGTATCTGTAATATGCTTGTACTGCTCAAAATTAATTTTCTTAAGATACTGAGTTACAGTCGGATCTATAGTAGCTCCAGAACTTGAATCCAAAGAGAATGCTAAAGAAGAAAGATCCAGAATCACCTGCGAAAACTTTGTAATGGCAAGGTCTGTTTTTGTATCAATAACATTACCTTTTTCAAGATCAACAGTGGCGCCATCACAATTAACCTTCAAAGAACCACTTATGCTTACTTGACTGCCAGAAGTTGTGGAAATTGTCTTTCCGCCAAGATCAGCCGTTTTTGAAATCAATTTACCGGAAGTACCAGTGCTTGTAAAATCATCTTTATTAAGACTAAGACCCGCACCAGAAATTGTAAGTGATTCCAAATCCAGGGAAACCCCTGACCAACCATCCGGAAGCGGAGCACCAATAGAAATAGAACCTTCCCCAACAACAGCCTTTATAAAGGTGTCAGGCAAAGAAGTCAAATCATAAGTCTGTTCGGCAATTTCTACAACAGGAATATCTATATCATCACTGTCATCATCTGGATCACCTTCAAGATTAATGTTGATAATCTGCGAAATTGAAGTGTCCTCTGTAACTGCCGTAGTAATTTTATAAGTATGAGAAACAAGACTTGTACCGCCAATGTATTTAATATCTGCAGTAAGACTAAGTGCCGGCGGAATGTATCCCTTATCCAAAGGAATGTAAACAGTACAGCCATCAGTTGCGTCAACATCACTTACAGAATAACCATCATATTTGTAAGTATAAGATGAAGAAGCATTTTCCACCGTAAGATCAACCGTTACTGAAAAATCAGAAGAAAGTGCATTCGAATCTGTTCTTTCTACAATAACCTTCATCTGAGAACCACTTGTGTACTTAACAGCTTCTGCATAAGGATTAGCAACAGTAACAGTCCATGGAATTGAATTGCCAATAGGAAGCCCTTCCTTTACAGCAATCGTTTGTGGATCCATGTTAATTGTTGCCTTATCCATAATATCTTTCATAGCATCATCCACAGATTTTGACATATCAAAAGACTTTGTAATTTCCGGAATAGAAATTGTCTGGTCAATGTCAGAAATTGCCGATGAAGACAAAAGATTATCCATATCCAGCGAAGACAAGTAAGTCGACGGATCAAAAGGCACTTGCATAAGCGGATAGTGAGCCAGCAAAGTAAGAGTGTCATCTGAAGCATCACGCTGTAAATCATAAACCATAACACTAGTACCCAAAGCCTCCTTTGCCTTAGACAAAAGCGCCTCAGAACTAACATATTCACTCACATCCAGCGAAGCTTTTCCTAAAGAAGCATTAAATTCCGCATCCGTCTTAATAGAAACTTTTTTTGGCACCTGCCAACCACAGGACAAAAGCAACCCCGCAAAAAGAGCCGTAAAAACAATAGAGCTTTTAGAAAATAAAAATTTCTTCATAGTCAACCCTCCAAAAAAAATTAGACCAACACACAGTCAGTTTGTAAACCGCTACTTTAATTATAACACTTTTTCTTTAAATAACAAAACTTTTACATTAAGTTAAAAACTTAATTTTTTTTCACATTTTCTGGTATTTTTTAAATTTTTAAAGCATACCGCCTTTTGTCAAACGGCCCTTCCGCCACTTGCTGTGCGCGGTCCTCAACCTGAAGGTTTCGGACTGCCTTCGGCATGGCTACAAGGCGGGCTAGGCTTCTTGAGGAAAGAAAAGCGCCTTTCGTAAAATTTCCATCATTAAAATCATTCCGTTTTTACTTCCTTTAAAATAAAAAAGCCTTCCCCTTTAAGCCCAACTTTCTTATATATAAGCATTATATATAGTAGAAAGTTACAGTCACAGGGGAAGGCCCTTTAAGACAAAAAAAATTATTTTTTATCTTTCAAAAGTGCAGCAAACGGATTGTAATACATTCCATCATCACTGCCAAAATTTTGCTTTCCACGGACAGGACGCTGGCCCTTAGAAGCAGTCTTGGCTTCTACTTTTGCACCGGCTTTTTTAACCACTACAACCTTTTTCTTACCTTCAGATTTTGCAACTGTACCGTCGCTGTTAATTCTGCTGGCAGCATCGCTTTTAAGCGAAAGACTGATTCTTTTTCTGTCTTTATCAAGGTCAATAATAGTAAATTCCTTAACATCACCAACTTTTATAACATCCATCGGATCGCTGACAAAAGTATCGCTCAACTCAGAAATATGAATTAAACCTGTTTCGTGCAGACCAATGTCTACGAAAGCACCAAAATCAACTACATTTTTAATTTTACCTGTAACCTTCATGCCCAGCTTAAGGTCTTCAAAATTCAAAACGCCTTTCTGCATAATAGGTGCTGGGTAATCCTGGCGAGGGTCGCGGTTTGGCTTGGCAAGTTCATCAATAATATCATTAATTGTTGTTTCACCAACTGAATATTTTTCCGCAAGTGCCTTTTTTGTTTCTGCAGTAATTTTATCTCCCTTTTTAACCAAAGGAAGAATTTCTGAAGCAACCGGATAGTTTTCAGGATGCACCCAAGTGTTATCCAAAGGATTGTCAGATTCTGCAATTTTCAAAAATCCTGCGCACTGTTCAAAAGCTTTTGGCCCCAGACCAGGCACCTTTTTCAAATCCTCACGATTTTTGATTTTACCGTTTTCGTCACGATATTTAACAATCTTTTTTGCAAGACCCACATTAATTCCGGAAACATATTTTAAAAGCATGTAAGATGCTGTGTTTAAGTTTACACCAACTTTGTTTACAACAGAACCTACAACTTCATCCAGGGTATCGCTCAATTTTTTCTGGTTAACATCATGCTGGTAAAGTCCTACGCCAATTGCCTTAGGATCAATTTTTACAAGTTCGGCAAGAGGATCCTGCAAACGGCGGCCCATAGAAATTGCACCACGAACCATTACATCCAAATCAGGAAATTCTTCTGTTCCTGCAGGAGATGCCGAATAAACAGATGCACCGCTTTCATCAACAACCGTATACTGCACATCCGAATCTTTGTAATTTTCAGAAATTACTTTTGCAACAATGGCCTGCACTTCATGAGAACCAGTTCCATTTCCAACTGCAACAACCTGAATATCATATTTATCAATTGCATTATTGATTTGATTGTATGCATCATCCGGATTTTGTTCCTGGAAGATTTTAAAGAAGCCTAGATATTTTCCTGTTTCATCAAGAGCAGCACATTTTGTACCATTGCGGTAACCAGGGTCCACACCAAGTACACGACTGCCTTTGATCGGCTGTGTCATCAAAAGATTTTTTAAGTTTTCAGAAAAGAGTTCAATTCCGTGATCATCAGCTTCATCTGTTTCATCACTGCGAATTTCACGAAGTACAGCAGGACTTAAAAGTCTTACAAGTCCATCTTCAATTGCATCTGAATAGTACTTGTTTGAAATTTTAACTTTACTCTGCAATTCTTTAACAGCTGCTTCAACATCTACGTCAAGTGTTACTTCAAGAGCGCCTTCCCTTTCACCACGGTTAATTGCCAGTACGCGGTGAGGCTTTACTTGATTCAATGGTTCTGAATAGTCCCAATACATTTTGTATGTAGAAGTTTTTTCTGTCTGTTCAGCATTCTGACCTTCCGGAACAATACCTTTTGTTTTTAAAGTACCCGTTGCCATGTAAAGGTCATGCACTGCCTGACGATTGTTTGTATTTTGACTTACACGTTCAGCAATAATATCTTTTGCTCCGGCAAGAGCGTCTTCTGCACTTTCAACATTAAGCGCTGCATCTTCGTTATCAGTTTTGATAAATTCAAGAGCCTTCTTTTCAACAGCGGCATCATCATTTGAATCAATAATAAAATCCGCAAGAGGTTCAAGGCCTTTTTCCTGAGCAAGCATACCACGAGTCTTCTTTTTCTTTTTGAATGGAGCCCACAAGTCTTCAAGTTCAGTGAGTGTTTTTGCACCCATCACAGCTTCGTAAAGAGAATCATTCAATTTTCCCTGATTAAAAATTCCCTTCACTATTTCAAGACGGCGATCTTCCAGATTTTTATAAGACTTAAATTTGTGGTCACAATCTGTAACCTGCACTTCATTAAGTCCGCCGTGCTGCTCTTTACGATAACGAGAAATGAAGGCAATTGTACATCCTTCATTCACAAGGCTGATAACAGCGCTAACTTGCTTTAGCTGGATTTCAAGTTCATCCGCTATTTTTTTCATGATTTCGACTTCATTTACAGTCAAAGCGTCGATTTGTTCTTTTGTAAATTCCATAGGTTCGTTATTTTACGAAGTTTTTTGCTTCTCGTAAAGTTACAGTTTATTAAATTTTACAAAAATATTAATCTGTACCCATGAATAGACCAAATGTCCTTGTAACTGAACCTATCGCAGAAAGTGCAATGCAGCGCCTTTCGCAAAGATATAACGTAATTTCTGCTCTGAATGATTCAAATATCCAGTCGATTAATGCCATTTTAACAAGGAAGGCCCCTGTAACAAGAGAAATTATTTCCAGGGCGAAAAATTTGCAGCTTATTGCAAACCATGGAAGTGGCACGGATCAAATTGATTTGCAGGCAGCAAAAGAATTTAATGTAGAAGTTTTAAGTGCGCCTGGTCAAAATGCGCTTTCTGTTGCTGAAATGACAATTGGATTTTTTCTTGCACTCAGTTACAAAGTTAAATATGCAGACGAAGGTTTACGAATTGGCCAATTTCAATCTTTTGGAATGAAGGATTTACAGGGAAACGAACTTTCGCACAAAAAAATCGGTCTTATTGGAAGCGGAAATGTTGCCCGCCAGGTAGCAAGAATTATGACTTCCGCTTTTAACGCTGACATTTATTGTTTTAATCCACATAAGGCAAAAGAAGAACTTTTAAGTCTTGGTTTAAAAAAAATTGACTCAATTAATGAACTTTTAGCCATGTGTGATTTTGTCAGCGTCCATATCCCTTTAAATAAAGAAACAAAAAATCTTATCACTGCAAAAAATTTTTCTTTCGCAAATTCAAATTTAATTTTAGTAAATACCGCTCGTGGTGGAATTATAAATGAAACTGATTTGTATGCCGCTCTTGTAAACAAAAAAATTAAAGGAGCCGCATGTGACGTTTTTACAAAAGAGCCTCCTTCAAAAGATTTGCCCCTTTTGCATCTTTCAAATTTTTTAGCAACGCCTCACATTGCCGGTTCAACAAAAGAGGCTCTTGAAAGAGTTGGAAATAAAACGGTGGACAACATTATTTCTGTTTTAGGCTGATTTTTCTGTAAAGTGAAAAATAAAAATACTTCTTTAAGAACTAAAAAATTTTTCTGTAAACCTTAGAGTTTCTTTGGACAGTCCATTTTTCTTTTCTTTCCGCAGGGATTGAATCAATTGTATCTGGAATAAAGCCCAGTTTTTCAAACCAGTCAGAAGCTTGTGTTGTCATAATAAAGACAGATTTTTTTCCAAGCGCCTTAGCTTTATCCAAAAGATTTTTTATCATCTTTGGACCAATTCCCATGTGAGCAAAATTTTCTTCAACCGCAACTGCTTCAATTTCGCACTGGGGCGACGCATAAAGATGTAATCCTGCACATGCGTGAATTCCTCCATCCAATTCGTAAACAATAAATTCATCCGTCAGTTCCGCCAGCTGACTTTCACTTCGCGGCAAAAGTTTTCCGCAGTCAACAAAGGGCTGCATCACAGTAAGCACTTGTGCAATATCGCTATGAGTCATGGCCCGAATCTTACCGTAGTTATTTGTGTAAATCATCGTACCAGAACCTAAATCGCTGAAAATTTCGCAAGGCAAAACTCCATCTAAAGTCCCATCCAAAATGTGCACACGAGTTACGCCTTTTGTGCAGGCTTCACTTGCTTTCTTTAAAACAGAAATAATTTCTAAAGAAGTTTCATCCGTCAAATCATTATTTAAATTGATGAAATTTTCCACTTCCTCCAGATTCATTGCCGCAAGGGCACCATTTTCTGCAATAGCAAATCCGTCCGGGATTTTGTATTTTTCCTTGCTGATTGAACCACTTTGCATCAGGAAAAAAAGTTTGTCAGCACCAAGGTGAATGGCAACTTGCTGCGAAAGAGAAACTGAAGAAATGTTGTAAGGCCTGCCCGCCGCATTCCAGCCTATGCAGGGAAATATTGGAATAAAGCCGTCTTTTAAAACAGTTTGAATTGCTTCTGTGTTTAAGTTTTCAATTTCTCCGGCGGTACCGTAATCGAATCCTTCAATAATACCTTTTGACCTGCCACGCACCCAGTTTCCAATAACCGCTGTAATATTATTTGCCGCAAGGTTTGTCATAACTGTATTCGAAACATCAAAAGCCGCCATTTTTATAAGAGGCATTGCTTCTTCAGAAGTTACGCGCACTTGATTTTTATAAATCCATTTTATTTTATTCGCAGTAAGAATTTGATCAATCCTGCTTCTGGCTCCAGGGATAATTATCACCTTCAGCCCCGCCTGATGCAAAAGAGCAATGTCCCTGATGTGACTTGTAAAAAGTGAAGATTCAATTATTTTGTCATCCAGATAAATTACAACCAGAGCATTCTTAAATTTCTGTAAATATCTTATTACACTTCGGATTGAAGAAGCTTTCTTTTGCTGAGGACTTTTCATATTTTCAACATATCACTTTTTTTTTAAAAATAATAGAAGATAAAATTGCAAAGTGGTAAAGTAAAGCAATGCAAAATCAAATTGAAAAGCAAAACGCAAAACAAAATTTTCACAAGGATTTTTTAAAAGTTCTTGAAGAAATAAAAAATACTTTTACGAAAAAACCATCTCTCCTTCTCCATGCCTGCTGCGCTCCCTGCTCTTCATATTGCATTGAACTGATGGCACAAGTTTTTGACATCACCATTTATTACTACAATCCAAACATTCACCCGCAAAGCGAATATGAGCGCCGCCTGCAGGAACTAAAAAAATTTCTTACTGTTTTCCCTCCGGCTCTTCAGGAAAAAGTAAAATTGATTTGTGGTGAATATAATACTGAAGATTTTTTTAAAGCAACAAATGTAAAAAATGAAATTGAACTTCAGCATGAAGCAGAAAAAGGTGAACGCTGCCGCCGCTGCTACAAATTGCGCATGTCAAAAGCCTGGGACTATGCCTGCCAGCATGAATTTGATTTTTTTACAACAACTCTTTCCATTTCTCCCCATAAAGATTCACTCATGATAAACCAAATTGGACTGGCTCTGCCACTTTCTACAAAAACAAAATATCTTCCTGCCGACTTTAAAAAAAATGCCGGATACTTAAGAAGTACCCAGCTTAGTAAAGAATTTGGTCTTTGGCGGCAGGACTATTGTGGTTGCGTTTTTTCTAAACAAAACAAGCCTGCCAAAGAAGAGTCTTTGCAATAAAATTATTCTACTGCAGCATCAATAACTTTCGATGTTGTAATTTCTTTGCCGTCAGCAGTAAAGTTTGTTCCATCAATCATAAAATGATTTGCAGAAACTTTAAGCGTAATTTTTTCAAGTTTATCAATCTTTATGCTTTCCGGCTTTTTAACAGAAGGATCTGCGCCTGCTGGAACAACCGCTGTACCTGGAGCAGCCCAAGGCGCCGTAAGAAGTTCAACCTTTTCTTTTCCATCTTCTGTATAACTTGCGGCAAGAAGCATTCCGTGACTTTCAACTCCGCGCATCTTTCTTGGAGCAAGATTTGAAACAAGAATAATGTGCTGACCCAAAAGTTCTTCCGGTTTAAGATACGGAACAAGTCCTGACTGAATAATTCTTGGCGTACCTGAACCGTCATCCAATGTTTCTATGTAAAGCATTTCGCCTTCAGGATTGCGGTCAACCTTTACAATTTTTGCAACACGGAAATCAATGTACTGATTAAAATATTCAACTTGATTTATCTTTGGAGCTACAGCTTTTTCTTCAACTTTAACTTCTGTCTTTTTTTCAGCAGCTTTATTTTCTTTTACTTCGTGAGCAAGAAGATAATCCAAATCAATTTCACCAGCCACACAAGGAACTCCAACCTGCCAGTTTTCAAGAACCTGCGGATGAATTTCTCCAAAGATTCCGCACTGCTTTCCATCTACAATAATTCCTGCCTGACGACCAGCAATAAAGCGAGGATCATTTGTTTCTTTAACTTCATATTTGAAATCAAGATAATAAAGAAGAGTGCTTACTTCTGAAGCAGCATCGTTAAAGTTTGCATTATTTGCTGCAGTCATAAAACCAAGACTCTGTATTGTTTTAGTTCCTGTATTTTCTGAAGGATCAATAAATGCTACTTTTCCAACTTCATAAATTTTATGAGGATAAACTGCATTTCCACTCTGAGCTTCAGCTTCAAAAAGAGAAGCAATAATTGAAGGACGAATAAACTGATAGTTTTCGCTCATAGGATTTGCAATTTCAATAACATCTTTTCCATCAATATTCATCTTATCAATGTAAGTTGATTTTGAACCAAGATAGTTAAAAATCATTTCCTGGTAGCCAAGACCAGACATAATATTTTTTACATTTCTAGAATACTGTGTGATTGGAAGAAGACGGCCAACTGTAAAATCATTTGGTGACTGTGGCCTAAAATAATCAACATCCATTCCAATCATTACATCTTCAACAATGTCTACTTCGTGCAAAAAGTCATTGCGGTAAGGTGCCGGCTGAACAGTAAAAATTGTTTCGCCATTTTCTTCACGACATGTAACCTTATTGCCCATCTTGTTAAGCGCTTCAAGAACCTGTTCTTTTGTAAGGTCAGAACCAAGTTTTTTGTTGATGGCAGAAAGGCGGGCATCTGTTGTTGTCTGGAAATAATATGGAATTACAACATCTTTTCCAAAACCAGTCTCATATTCGTGGTGAACTTTTACTGGTAAAATTTCATAACCTGCATCCGCAAAATCACAAGCTACAATGTTTGCAGCAAGCATAAGACTTTCCATGTCAGCACCTGTCAATTCTACCATAAGGTTTGTGTCCCCCACTTCAATTTGACCAAGAGTTGCTGAATTGATAATAGGAGACAGACTCATAACTTCACCCTTGTCATCCTGCAAAAGAGGATACTTTTCTGCATCTTTTAAAATCCAGCCATACTCTTTTCCTTTAGGATGAGTCTGAACAATTTCACGGCAAGTCTGTTTTTCACTTCCCTGGAGAGGAACAAAACTTACTTCATCAGGATTTACTGCGTTAAAATGAACTGGCCATTTAATATCAGCTTCACGATAAACACCCATTGAAATAGTCTTACGCTTTCTTCCAAAGTTCCAGCAAAGTTTTTCCTGTGTCTGCATAATATCAATTAACATAGGATCATCAATTGCCTTGCCTGAAATAACGAATGCTACCATAAAAGGACGAATGTTTTTTAAAGCAGGATCTACAAATGCTTCGCGGTTACCTGTATCTTTCAAATTTCCCTTAAACGAAAGAAATTTGGAATAATCCGAATGAGGAGCCCCTTCGTATTCACGAAGACATCTTGTTACACCTCCAGTCGACCAAAGATCAGGACGGTTTGTATCGTTCAATTCAATTTTAATAACTCTTTTATCTTCAGAATCTTCCGGATTTGGTTTTTCATCAAGTTCGGCTTTTGCGTGTGTTAATTTCTTTTCAAATAAATCGTCGTAGTTGTATTTTTTTCCAAGTAAATTAAAAAACAATTTTTCGTTAACTTCGATTTTTGGCATTTTTTCCACCTTGCGAATATAGTAAAAAGTATAATTATATTAACGAATTACCCCTATATTGTCTAGAAAAGCAAATTTTTAGAAAAAATAATAAGAGAAAATTTTTTTCGACAAAGCACAAAGAAAATCAAAGGCAGAAAAAATTAAAAAGTAAAACTTAAACACAAGAATTCCCAAAATCATAAAAAAATTAAAAGACATTCCTGCTGTTAAATTTGCCAGTTTTTTAAATCACAACCTGTCACAATCAAAAGTCATTTTTTTCTTTGACGCTTCGAATGTTCAGCATGATACTTTTCAGTATGCAATTTAAAATTTCCAATAAAATCATGCTTAAAATTTTCCAAAGCTTCCTGAAACTGCTTGCCGGTAAAAATAACTTCATCGTGTGGTAAAAAAAGCATGTATGCATCCACCGAAAGTCCCTTTACCAGTTTTTCCAGCGTTTCCAAAGTTGGAAATTGAAGCTGCCTTTCAAAATTCTGAATCGTATTTTTTGAAACATTAATTCTTTCAGCAAGTTCTTCTTGAGTTAAGCCCAATTTTTCTCTGTAGATTCTGACATTTTCAGAAAATATAGTCATTATCCTTGAAGGATTATCTTTCATAATTTTATTTTCATACGCTTTAGTCATATTTTAAACTTATAAAAAATGTGTAAATTTAAGAAAAAAGCACATTCTAACTGTGCTTTTCATTTTTCTAACCCATTTTAACTGTGTTATTTTTCAGAAAAAGACCATTTCGGCTTTGCTTTTTTCTCTACCCACTTTTTTTGTTTTCTAAAGCGTAAGGACTTTTCAATACAAGTAATTTCTTAATGAGTTCCTTTCAACTAATTCTTCTGCTTTTTTCCAGGTCTAATCTACAAAGAAAAATTAAAATCAGTTAACAGGC
>CAVJHV010000008.1:0-40065 GCA_963649315.1 Treponemataceae bacterium
AAGATAAAAGGGCATCTTCAAAAATTGCAATTTTTAGAAATGTCCAAAATAAAATCTTTTCCCTTAAGGAAATCTGTATGGAAAAAAATAAATCAGGGTTTAAGAATTTTCATGAAGGGCATGGGCTTTATTTTAAGAAGGATTTTTTGCGGGAAGAACTTTCTAAGACTGGGGATTTTCAGACGGTGGCAGATATTTTTGCTTTGCTGTCTGACACCAGCCGCTTGAAAATTTTCTGGCTGCTTTGCCATTCCAAAGAGTGTGTAAATAATATTTCTGAAATTATGGGGATGACAATGCCGGCGGTGAGTCATCATTTAAAAATTTTAAGGGATCAGGACTTGATTTGCGGGGAAAGAGATGGGAAGGAGATTATTTATGCTGCCTCGGTTGACGAAAGGACAAAGTCCCTGCATTTGATTATTGAAAGCCTTATGTCTTTGACTTGTCCGGATTTTGATTCTGACCACGAACACATTAATAAAAATGGGCGTTACATGGATTTTCAAATTGCTAAGATAAAAGATGTGCACGATTATCTTATTGAAAATCTTTCCAGGCACATCACTATAGAAGAATTGTCAAAAAAGTTTGCAATGAATTCAACGACGCTGAAAAGTATTTTTAAAGATGTTTATGGAAAGGCCCTTGCTACTCACATAAAGGAGCATCGCATGGAAAAGGCGGCTGAACTTTTGACAAAGACAGAACTTTCCATAAAAGAAATTTCTCTGGAAACCGGCTACGAAAGTCAAAGTAAATTTTGTGCGGCTTTTAAAGATTTTTTTGGAAAGACACCTTCGGATTACAGAAAATGATTTTTAATCTTGCCTTTGGAGCATAAGTCATTGGAATGCAAAGATTTAAAAAATTGGACCTTTACGAAAAAAAAGTATTTTTTTTAAATTCGCCTAACCAGCCGTGGAGCCATGCCGCCAGGCAGTCCGAAGGACCGCGCGCAGCAAGTGGCGGAAGGGCTGTTAATGTCATGCGGCCTGTTTCAAAAATAAAAAAAATTAACTTTTCTTGTCTTTATGAGTTTTTATATTTAGAATGAAAGAAGATCTTTTCTGGAGGAAATATGAAAAATAGAATTTTTTTGACGCTTTCACTTTGTGCCGGGGCTTTTCTTTTTACTTCATGCTGGTGGTTGTTAGGGGGCAATGGTCAACTTGTTACGGCCAATGAAAGCCTTTCCTGGTCGTATGATTGTTCGACTCCCTGGGTAAAGGTGGATGCTTCTGTTAAGGATATTAAACTTTATAATGTTCCGTCCGGTAGCCGCATTTATCTGGCAAAGACAAATATTTCTGACAAACAGATTGACAGGGATTATGTTCAGTCTGTTTCTGAAACTGGAACAAAAGGGATAAAACTTAGCAATAAAGGGGAATCTGTTTCCAGTGTGATTTCGTCTGTTCGTTCGGTTTTGGCTGAGGATTCTGTTGAAAGCAGTGCTTCTTCCGGAAACGAATGGCACTGTTATATTCCAAAAGATATTCCTTCCACAAAAACTGCCGGCCGTTCTGTGAATGTTGTGGTGGAAGATGAGCTGACTGAATATTGTACTTCTGCGGGTTATGAATGCGGGGATTATGCATATTTTTATATTGATACATCAACAGATTCTTCCGGTTCGATAAGCGGCTATAAAATTGCAAAGTGCTATTTGCGGTCTAAGGGAACTTATTGCAATGTCTGGGTTGTAGACGGATATTATTCTGAGGACAACGGAACAAAATATTATTATAACTATGATTCAAGTAAAAATGACTTTGGTAGGGCAAGCTCTTACACTGTGGACTCTGCTTGCAAAGTTTCTTTGGAACAGGTTGCCCATATAGGAAACAAATTTGATACTATGTATAAACCGATTACAAATCTTTTTGGTTCTCCGTGTGAAAAGATTTACAATATGAATACTGGTAAGTGGGTTGATATGCAGTATTATGATGATACCTGGTATGAAGATTGCCCTATTACTGATCCTGTAAATATTGTTATTTATGATATTGCAGGGGATGGAAAAAATGGTGGCACAATGGGCTACTTCTGGGCAAAGGATTATTTTTCTAATACTGAAGTTCATTGCAGTGGCTATTCATCTGATTCTTCTGCTAAATATTCTAATGAAGGAAAATTTTTCTATGTGGATTCATATTTTGTGAATGAAGAAGAGGAAGAAACTATTTACACATTGGCTCATGAATTCCAGCATATGTGTGAATATAATGAAAAGGCTGTTAAGTATAATATTTCTTTGGATACTGCATATCAGGAAATGCAAAGCATGATTTGTGAAGATGTTATGGCTTCTATGATTGCTAATTTTTCGGATACTACCAGTTCAGAGGCGGGGCCTCTTGCCAGACTGCCACATTTTGCGGGTTCATATACTTACTGTGGTTTAGGTGAATATAGTGAGCCTGTGACTTTGTCTTATGCAGCGGCTTATGCTTTTGGTGCCTTCCTTATAAGAAATTATGGTGGAACGGATTTTATAAGGGAGTTGGTTACTAACAAATATGCAAATATGGAAAGTGTCCTTGCTGCTATAAAAAGTGCAAGCGGAAAATCTATGACTGTGGAAGAAGTTTTGAGGGATTTTGCCCTTGCCTGTACTTGCGAAGAAAGTTCTGCTTCTGATTTTCCAACTTTTAATCTGGAGGCAAGTTTAACTTCTTCTACCGGCTGTTCTTATTATGATTACACAAAAAGTACAACAGATACTTACTATTACCCTATAGATGCCATTAAAATGTTTGATTTGAATTCTATGCTGGACACTAAATATTCTGGTCTTCAGGCTATGAATGGCAAAAGTGGATATTTGTATTATTATTCATATACTGGACCTGTCAAATATTTGTATTCGGTTGTAGGAGAGTTGCAGCCTTACGGAATGTCTTTGCATTATTTGGGCACAAAGGACAGTTCTTATCCTTACGCACTTATTAATTTTGATCTTAGCAGGGTAAACAAAAATCAGTGCCTTTATATTGTTGTAGATAATTAAGGATGCTGTTTTTGGAAAGTGGGGCGCTTCTTTTGTGGAGGCGCCTTTTTTTGTTTTTTGGAGGGAACTGCGGTTTGGAGAAAGATGGGGGCTGCTTTCGTAAACAGGCATTTCTTTTGGGGACATTTATTTCTTTCGTAAACAGGCCCGCTGTTTGGGGACATTTATTTCTTTCGAAAGCCATCCCCCCCTAATTACATTCAAATCTTTCCAAAAAGTGCCGGTTTGTTGTGATTTTTTTCACACGATTTTGTAAATCTGTACCCATAAAAGGCGGTTTTTTGGCGTATGTCTGCCCCAAAAAAAAGAAAAAAAATATTTTGTCACCTAAAAATCCTGCTTTTGCCGATTCCCATTGAAGAAAAAAAATTATTAGTTAAATAAGTGCAAAATTTAAGTATTTTTTAGCGTTGACTTATGTTAAATGTGCATATACAATCAAAAGTATAAAAAAACACTATATATAGTGTTTTTTGCACCGATATAGAGAATATAAACACTTTCAATATACATCAGGCAATTTAAGAAAAAGAGGGGAAAATGAAAATCATTAAGCGTAGCGGTACCGAAGTGCCTTTCGACCGCAATAAGATTTATGTCGCCATCTGCAAAGCAAATGGACAGGTTGAAGAAAGAAAGCAGCTGTCAGATTCAAAAATTCAGTCTATCGTTGACGACATTGAAATCCTTTGTAATCGTGAAGGCCACGCTCTTGGAGTAGAAGAAATCCAGGATCTGGTCGAAACAGGCATTATGGAAAATGGTGCGTATGATGTTGCAAAACTTTATATCACCTACCGCTATCGCCACCAGATTCTTCGTAGGGAGAACACTACAGACAAACAGATTTTAAGTTTGCTGGAAGAAAACAACGAAGAAGTAAAGCAGGAAAACTCTAACAAAAATCCTACGGTTGTTAGTGTTCAGCGTGATTATATGGCTGGCGAAGTTAGTAAAGACATCACTCGTCGCTTCCTGCTGGATGCTGATATTGCAAAGGCTCATGATGAAGGAATCATTCACTTTCATGATGCAGATTATTTTGCCCAGCATATGCACAACTGTGATCTTGTAAACCTGGAAGACATGCTTCAAAACGGTACTGTTATCAGTGGAACAAGAATTGATCGCCCCCACTCTTTTTCTACGGCATGCAACATTGCTACTCAAATTATTGCTCAAGTGGCTTCATGCCAGTACGGTGGACAAAGTATTTCTTTGGCACACCTGGCTCCTTTTGTTGACGTTAGCCGCAAAAAAATCCAGAAAGAACTTAAAGAAATGCTGGATGCTACAAAACTTGATGTTAATGAAGAGCAATTTGATTATATGGTAAAGCAGCGCCTTGCTGAAGAAATCAAAAAAGGTGTTCAGACAATTCAGTACCAGGTTATCACTCTTATGACAACTAATGGTCAGGCTCCTTTCGTAACAGTTTTCATGTATTTGAATGAAGCAAAAAATGAACAGGAAAAGGCTGACCTTTCGCTCATCATAGAAGAAGTGCTTAAACAGCGTTACAAGGGCGTAAAAAATGAATCTGGTGCCTGGATTACTCCGGCTTTTCCAAAATTGATTTATGTTCTTGAAGAAGATAATATTCAGCCTGGTTCAAAATATTATGCTTTGACAGAATTGGCTGCCCGCTGCACAACACGCAGAATGGTTCCGGATTATATTTCCGAAAAGAAAATGCTGGAACTCAAAATAGATAAAAATGGAAATGGTAACTGTTACCCTTGCATGGGCTGCCGTTCTTTCCTTACAACGTATCTTGATGAAAATGGCAAGCCAAAGTATTACGGTCGTTTTAATCAGGGTGTTGTTACTTTAAATCTTGTAGATGTTGCATGTTCTTCGGGCGGTGATTTTGATAAATTCTGGACTCTTATGGATATGAGGCTGGACCTTTGTCACAGAGCACTGCAAATCCGCCATAACCGCCTTATGGGCACAAAATCTGATGCAGCCCCGATTCTTTGGCAAAATGGTGCACTGGCCCGCTTAAAGAAGGGTGAAACTATAGACAAGCTTTTGTTTGGTGGATATTCAACAATTTCTTTGGGATATGCAGGTCTTTGTGAATGTGTGCGCTACATGACCCATCATTCGCATACAGAAGAAGAAGGAAAACCTTTTGCCCTTCAGGTAATGCATGCTTTAAATGACGCATGTAAAAAATGGAAGTTAGAAGAAAATATTGATTATTCGGTTTATGGCACCCCGCTTGAAAGTACAACTTACAAGTTTGCGAAATGCCTTAAGCGCCGTTTTGGAATTATTCCGGGTGTAACGGATAAAAATTACATCACTAACAGTTACCATGTGAATGTAACAGAAAAAATTGATGCCTTTACAAAACTGACGTTTGAAAGTGAATTCCAGCAGCTTAGTCCTGGTGGCGCTGTAAGTTATGTTGAAGTGCCAAATATGGAAAATAATATTCCGGCTGTTATGGCTTTGCTTAAACACATTTACGGCAATATCATGTACGCTGAACTTAACACAAAGAGTGACTTTTGCCAGAAGTGCGGCTACACTGGGGAAATCCAGATTGTTAAAGATGAAGACGAAAAACTTATCTGGGAATGTCCAAATTGCAAAAACCGCGACCAGGCTACGATGAATGTGGCCAGAAGAACCTGCGGTTACATTGGAACACAGTTTTGGAATCAGGGTAGAACTCAGGAAATAAAAGAAAGAGTCCTTCACTTGTAAAAAGCAAAATCTTTTACCAGCAAAGAGGTGGTTAGCCGGACTGGCACAGGCCGCCTCTTTTTTTTGTCTTTTATTTGTGGATTTTTGGGATTTTGGGGATTTATCAGATTTTGCGGGAGGAAATATGAATTATGGTGAAATAAAAAAATTTGACATTGCGGATGGAGAAGGAGTCAGAGTGTCGCTTTTTGTTTCCGGTTGTAGAATTCACTGTAAGGGCTGCTTTAATGAAAAAACATGGGATTTTTGTTTTGGAAAAGAATTTACTCAATCAACAGAAGATGAAATTCTTGAAGCTTTAGATAAACCTTTTATTCAGGGGCTGACCATTTTGGGTGGTGAACCTTTCGAAGAAGAAAATCAGAGTGTTCTTACTGCATTCCTGAAGAAAGTAAGGCAGCGTTTTCCAGAAAAAGATATTTGGTGCTACACAGGCTACATCTACGACAAAGACCTTTTGCCTTCTGACGGTAAGAAACACACACAGTTTACAGAAGAAATGCTTTCTTACATTGACATTTTAGTTGACGGTCCCTTTGTCCAGGAAAAGAAAAATCTTTCCCTTCAGTTTCGTGGCTCTGAAAACCAGCGGATTATTCATCTGAAGGAAAAGATTGATTCTGAAAAAAAATAATCAGGGGCAGCTAAAAAAATTAATCTTTAGAAGCCCCCCCCCTAAAACAATTACCAGTTGAATTTTACAAATCCCTGGTCGCCGTTGACGTAAAGGGCAAGAATTACTCCTGTAAATCCTCCGGCAACTTCGCTTGAAAGGTACCTTGTTTGTCCGTCCAGGAGTTCAATGTAATTTCCATTGTCATCTTTTGCGCTCAGAAAGTAGTTTATATTATCACTTTCTATTTTAAGATTGATTTTGTCACCATTTACAGTAAGGCTTTTGCCAGGAACAGTTTTTCCTCCAATGACAAGTTTTGCTGTTACGCTAAGGCCTTTTTCTGTGCGGCTTGCTTCCAGACAGTAGTAGTCAAGTTCTGTAAGGTAAGATGTAATGCCGGCGCTTTGGCCTGTGGCTAATGTTGCTGCATCAAGTTGAACTTCCATTTTGCCCTTGTGTTCACATTGTCTTGTTCCAACAAAAGAAACAATTCCTGTTGTGCCAAGGAAATCTTTTGTTCCGCGGATTTCTGCGCTGGAAGCTTTGCCCTGACTGTCATAGGCAATTTTGTAATTTGAATAGTCTGGCAGTCGGAGATAAACGTCACTTATTTTGTTTAAAGTGAAATTATATTCAGGGTAAGGGGCATCCGGCAAAATTGTGCATTTACCATCTTTTAGTTCCCACTTAGAGCGGCATGTCCCGTCTGCGCCTACGCTTGGCCAGCCTTCTTTGTCCCAGAAAACAGGCATAAGGAATGTTTCGCGGCCCAGATTGTGGAAAGTTCCATACTGGCTGATCTGGCGGAAGGCAAGGTGAACCATGTACCACTGACCGTCAGGACCTTCAACTAAGTCTGCGTGTCCCGAACCTTGAACAGGGTAGCCACCTAAATTTCTGTTTGTAAGGATTGGATTTGAAGGACACTGTTCGTATGGTCCCCAAATATTTTTGGAACGAAGCATACATTCCATGTGGCCATATTCAGTACCACCTTCTGCTACCATAAGATAATACCAGTCATTAATGTGATAAAGATGCGGCCCTTCCAGGTAACGACCACCGCAACCCTGAGAAATGCATTTTGCCTGTGTAAGTTTCTTTCCAGTAGCAATGTCTATTTCGCAAAGGCTAATTCCATTTACTCCGAAGTCATCACTGCCGTTTGAAATAAAATAAGTTTTATCTCCATCAAAGAGAAGGGAAGGGTCAATTCCTCCGCGATCAACTTTTATAGGATCGGACCATTCGCCGTAAATGTCGTCTGTGTAAACATAAAAGTTTCCGAAATCAAAAGAAACGTTTGTAACAACAACATAAAATCTTCCGTTGTTGTAGCGGATTGTAGGAGCAAAAATTCCACCGCTGGCACCAATGCCTCTGACGTCCAGCTGGCTTTGTCTTGTAAGACAGTTGTTTATCTGCTTCCAGTGAACAAGGTCGTCACTTTCAAAAACAGGCATTCCCGGGAAATATTCAAATGTGCTGTTTACAAGATAAAATTTTCCCTTTGCTGCACATACGCTAGGGTCAGGGTAAAATCCTCTGATAACTGGATTTTCACAAATCATAAATTATCCTCCATATAGATTTTGTGAGTCTCTAAAAAAAGTGTAATTTTTAGAGGCAGCTTTGATTTTTAAATTTTACTAGTCAAAGATTATAAAATTAAAATCTTTATTTCAACTTGAATTAATTCAGTCTTTTTACCCTTATATTTTAAGATTTTAAAAATCTCCCTTACTTGAATAAAAAGCCACTAAATTCTAAAATGAAAACATGAATGGTAACTTATTGATTGAAGAATATTTAGATAAAAAGACATTTACTACTCTTGATTCTCTTCTTAATGAAGAAAAAGAAGATGCTTTTAACAAAGCTGCCGTTCAACTCAGTTCTTTATTCAATTCAGAAAAAGCATTTGAAAATATCCTTAAAGATGAAGAAGCTGAAAAAAAACTTGTTGCAAGTTTCCAAAACAATTTGCTTCTTTTAATTCAAAAAACCTGGGTAGAAAAATCTGATGAAGTTCTTAAGGCAGAAGTGCTTACTCAACTGGAAGAATTTTGTGCAAAACTGTCAGCAAAAAAATATACAGAAATTTACCAAAGCTTTTTTGAGATTTTAAATAAAGTTGTTTACCTCATGTTTGGTTCTCAAACAAAAAATAAAGACTTTGAAGATTATGCTCTACGCATTGATCCTGAATTTGGTATTTTCTGGTGGTACATAAAAAGTCTTCCTGAAAAGACAGGCTGGACAGATTTAAAAAATCGTACAATCATTTTGCTTGGCATGTACTTTCTTGCTAACTACTAATTTTATTTCACTGCGGGGTCTTCATTTTAAATATACAGGAGATTTCTATGGACATAAATTTGGTATGCTCTAAATTAAAGGAAGGTGCTGGTCTACTTGCCCTTCATAATGCTAATCAAAAAAATCATGCACTTTCCTGTGTGGCAGAGACAATTCAAAATAATAAAGAAAAAATTCTTTTTGCAAACAAAAAGGATGTTGAAAGGGCCAGGGCTGGTGGAATGTCAGAAGCTCTTGTGGAACGCCTTGCCCTGGATGAAAAAAAATTCAAATCAATTTTGCAAAGCATGGATGTGATTATTCAGCAGCAGGATCCTGTTGGTCAGGAAATTGCCGGCTGGAAAACTCCTAATGGACTTTCAATAAAGCAAGTAAGAGTGCCGCTGGGAATTGTTGCGATAATTTATGAATCGCGGCCTAATGTAACAATTGATGCTTTTGCTCTTGCTTACAAAAGCGGCAATGCTATTCTTTTACGGGGCTCTTCTTCGGCTCTTGAATCAAACAATGCACTTGTTGAGGCAATAAAAAGTGGTTTGGAAAATGCGGGTCAGGATGGAGTTTTAAATTCGATTTATCTATGCCAGAGCAAAGACCATTCGGATGTAGAGGAAATTCTTTCTGCTACAGGAAAAATTGATGTTGTTTTGCCAAGAGGTTCTTCGCGCCTTATAAATGCTGTTGTTCAAAATGCAAAAATTCCGGTTATACAGACAGGCGCCGGTGTCTGTCATCTTTATGTGGATGAAAGCGCTTCTTTGGACATGGCAGTGGAAATTGCTTACAACGCAAAAACTCAAAGGCCGGGTGCTTGTAATGCCATAGAAACAATTCTTGTAAACAGAAAAATTGCAAAATCATACCTGCCGCTTTTAAAAGAAAAATTTGGGGAAAAGGTAAAGGTTCATGCTGACGAAGAAAGTTTTGAAATCCTTCAAAAATCAAATTACACTGATTTGCAAAAGGCAGGCCCCCAGGATTTTGGATATGAATTTTTGGATTTAGAAGTTGCCGTTAAGATTGTAGAAAATGTTGAAGAAGCAATTTCTTTTATCAACAGCCACAACACAAAACATTCCGAATCTATTGTTACAAATGATTTGCAAAATGCAAAAATTTTCCAGTCAAAGATTGATGCTGCCTGCGTTTATGTTAACGCAAGCACTCGCTTTACAGACGGCGGGGAATTTGGTTTTGGAGCAGAACTGGGAATCAGTACGCAAAAGTTGCATGCCAGAGGGCCAATGGGAATTACCGCTTTGACAACAACAAAATTTTTAATCGATGGAGACGGACAAGTCCGATAAAAATATGACAATTCAGGAAATAATAAAAAAGGCACGTAAAATAGTAATTAAAATCGGCAGCAATACTCTGGCAAAGGCAGATGGTTCACAAAATATTGACTTTATGAAAGCAACCGCCCAGCAGTGTAAAGCCTTAATCGATATGGGCAAGCAAATAATTCTTGTTTCTTCAGGAGCTCAAGTTTCCGGAGTTTCAGCAATCGATGAATGGCCTCGTAAAAAAGACGTTCACTTCAGACAGGCTCTTTGTTCCATAGGTCAGGTGGAACTTATGTATCAGTGGCGAAAAGCATTTGCCAGTCAGGGCCTGCACATAGGACAACTGCTTTTTACAAAAGAAGATTTTGAAGACAATACGCGTTCCCTCAACATAAGAAATACTTTTTTCACTCTTGTTGATGAAGGAGTTGTTCCAATCATTAACGAAAACGATTCTGTTTCAACAGAAGAATTTTTTATTGGCGACAATGACAATTTGAGCGCACTCACTGCCATTTTGTGGAGTGCAGATTTGTTAATTCTTTTTAGTGACATTGATGGAATTTACACAGACAATCCTAAAACAAATCCAGCTGCTTCTTTTATAGAAGAAGTTGCTGACATTTCAAAATTAAGGGAAGACATAAGAATTGGCACTGCTAATGAATTTGGCACCGGTGGAATTGAAACAAAAATTCAGGCAGCAGAAAAAACAACAAAATACGGCATACCTCTTATTTTGACAAACGGCAGTACAGAAAATCCTTTGCTGTCACTTGCAGACGGCAGCCAGAAAGGCACATTGTTTTTGGCACAATAATTTTATTGTGATTTTTAATAATTTTATGGGAGAAGAAAAATGACAGATAACTCAAACAAAGACTTTTCAAATATCAAAATTGCATGTATTGGCTGCGGAATTATGGGGGGCTCAATCGTAAAAGCTCTTGCTTCAAAATACAATCCTAAAAATATTTTTGTCAGCACGAAGCACCCGGAAAACGCAAAAGCTTTTGCAGAAAAAAATGGAGTGAATTTTACAGCCACAAATCTGGAAGCCACAAAAGCCAGCGACTATATTTTTATTGCAGTAAAACCGGCATTTGTTAAAGAAGTGCTTTTGGAAATTAAAGAAGCTTTTGTTCAAAAGAAAACAATTATTTCTATGGCAGCAGGATTGAATTTAAATACCCTTTCATCTTTTGTAAATCCGCCTTCCCTGTCTGCCCCAGAAAATGAAAGTGCTTTCGTAATGCCTTCACTCATCAGAATTATGCCAAACCTTCCGGCTACAGTTGGACAGGCAATGACAGCACTTTGTTACGCAAGTGATGTTGATGAAGAAAATATTTTAACCGTAAAGACAATGCTTGAAACATGTGGCAAAGTTGAAATCCTGTCAGAAAAATTAATGGATGCAGTTACCGCAATCAGCGGGTCTGGTCCGGCATACGCTTTTATGTTTATAGAAGCTTTGGCAGATGCAGCAGTTCGTTTTGGCATGCCACGCGCTCAAGCTTATACTTACGCAGCACAAACATTAAAAGGAGCTGCAAGTATGGTATTGCAGGACAGCCGCACTCCGGCCCAGTTAAAAGATGCGGTTTGCTCTCCGGGAGGAACAACAATCGAAGCTCTTGTTTCTTTGGAACGCCACGGTTTTAGAAGCTCAGTAATTGAAGCTGCCACTGCCGCCTACAACAAATCCGTAGAAATGAGCCGCAAATAAATTTGCCTGTCTCTAGAAAATTGCAGCTCTTAGAGGCAAGTTTGAACTCTTATTTTTCCAGATAGTAAATTATTTTGTAAGAAGATGTAATTACAAATCCTGCATTGGAATAAGCCTTTATGGCGCTGGGATTTTCTTTTTTTACAAAAAGGATGGCCTGCCTGTTTAAGGATTTTGCTTCAAGGGCAATGTGTTTTACAAGAGCGCTTGCGTAACCCCTTGAGCGGAAATCTTTTAAAGTGTACACTCCGCCGATTTGAAAAAAGTGAGTGCTTATGGCATTGGTGTTTGCCTTTGAAACAATTTTTTCATTTTCCAAAAGGGCAAAATAAAGCTGGCAGGAAAAATTCTTTTCCAAAGAAATTCTTTCTGCAGCGGGGAAAACCTGTCTCCATGGAGGCAACACTTCTACCCTTGTGTAGTCCACTTGTAAAGGCAAAAGTCTGTCAATGTGGCTTTTGTCGCAGCGGATAATTTCGACATCTTTTTTTAAACAGGCGTCATCTTCCGAAGGTCCAAGCTGCTTCCTTAAAGGAACATTATCTTTTCCCAAACCAGTGTCATCTTCCGAAGGTTCACTCTTTTTTTTCAAGGCCCCAGTCCTTCCTTCCAGACATTGTCCCCTTTCTTTTAGCATTTTAAATTCCATAAAGTGATAAAGCCGGACATCCTTTACCCGGTCTTTAAAAATGCCAGAAATAATTTCTTCTAAAAAAGAAGCCCATTCACTTTTGGCTGAAATGCAAAAAACTGATTTGTTAAAGAAAAATTTTTCAAGGGCCCTTCTGACTTCATTTGTTTGAATGGGCAGACAGCAAAAAACCAGGCGGCTCATTTTGTTGTAAGTAAAAACTCCGTAAAGAGGCGTGTCGTTTTTTAAAAGACAATTTTCTTCTATTATGATGTGAATGCTTTCGTCGCGATTAACAATCCTCTGGAAAAGGGAACAGCAGTTCTTTTCGTAAGGTAAAATAAATTCGAGAGCCATGTCAAAAACTTTCGAATTTTCCATGGCACTCAAAATGCAAAGATCAGGCATTTTTAGTTTCTAAAAGAATGAATTGGGGAAGGAATTCTTCCGCCGCGATTAATAAATTCCGCACAGCCAAACTTGCTTACGTTCATGACAGGGCAGCCTCCCAAAAGACCGCCAAATTCAACCCAGTCGCCGGCCTTTTTTCCAGGAGCAGGAATAAGGCGGCAGGCAGTAGTTTTATTGTTCACCATGCCAATAGCAAATTCATCCGCCAGAATGCCGGAAATTGTAGTGGCAGGAGTGTCCCCGGGAATTGCAATCATATCAAGTCCAACAGAACAGACAGTTGTCATAGCTTCCAGTTTTTCAAGACAGATGGAACCCTGCTGAACAGCATTAATCATTCCTTCATCCTCAGACACTGGAATGAATGCCCCTGAAAGGCCACCGACATTTGTAGAAGCCATAACTCCGCCTTTTTTTACCATATCAGTCAACATGGCAAGAGCCGCAGTTGTACCAGGAGCGCCTGCCCCTTCAAGACCAATTTCTTCAAGAATGCGGGCAACAGAATCTCCAACAGCCGGAGTTGGTGCCAGAGACAAATCCAAAATACCAAAATCAACCCCTAAACGCTTAGCCGCCTCTGAACCAACCATTTGGCCCATGCGGGTAATTTTAAAAGCCATTTTCTTAATTCCGTCTGCCAGAACATTTATAGGCTGCCCCTTATATTCTTTTGCAGCAGCAAGAATTACGCCGGGACCAGAAACACCCACATTAATAACAGCATCGCCTTCGCCAGGTCCATGAAAAGCACCTGCCATAAAAGGATTATCTTCCGGAGCATTACAAAAAACCACAAGTTTAGCGCAACCATTAACAGCGCATGACTTACTTACATCTGCAGTTTTTACAATCGTCTGGCCCATCAGTTTAACAGCATCCATATTGATTCCAGATTTTGTAGAACCAACATTCACGCTTGAACAAACATTATCCGTTACAGACAGAGCCTCTGGAATAGAATCAATTAAAATTCTGTCAGCAGGAGTAATTCCCTTTTGAACAAGAGCCGAAAATCCACCAATAAAATTTACACCCAATTCCTTAGCGCACTTGTCCAAAGTCTGGCAGTAAGACACATAAGATTTTGCATCAGAAGCCGCTGCAACCAAAGAAATTGGAGTTACAGAAATTCGCTTGTTGATAATAGGAACGCCATATTCCTTTTCAATATCTTTACCAACCTTAACCAGATTGCCGGCCTTGTACATAATTTTATCATATATTTTTTCATTAGCCCTTTTTGCGTCAGAATCAGCGCAGTCCAGCAAAGAAATTCCCATAGTAATGCAGCGAATGTCCAGCTTCTGCCTCATAAACATATTAACAGTTTCTTCAATTTCTACCGGCGAAAAAATCATAAAATACCTCTAGCCCTATCATATAAAAAGCCCCGCCTTTTTTCAATTATGCCATTTTTTCTTTTTTTGAAGATGCCGCCTTTAAAGACGGCCAATCGTGGTTCCGCTCCCGCTCCATTGCTCCACTTCGTTCCGCAACCAGCCTGTGGCTGGCCACTAATGTCCGACTAGCGCCGGGGAATTTTACAAATAAAAATGAAATAACGTTTTTTTATTCTTTTACTTGTTTTAAGTAAAAGGCTGTCTTATAATTTAAACAAATAGTAAAAGGAGACGCTTATGAAAATTATTAAAAGGTGGATTCTAGCTGGACTTGTTCTGCTTGGGCTGTTTTTCCAGATAAGTTGTTCAGATTCTTTGCAGAGCACGCAAAATCAAATACCTTATTCAAATGAAGAAGAACTTTCGGCTTTGAAAGATGTGGGTTATGTAAATTACAAAGTTTCGCGGTATTTTGCAAATCTTGCTATGAACGATTTTGCAAATGAGAATGGTTGGCAAAATGCCAGATTGTCAGATTATCCTGTCATAATTTATAGCGCAGTCGATGATACTCCAAGATACTACGAATTCAGGGTTATAAAAGATGGCAAAGAGGTTGGCGCTGTTTCCTGTACGGCAAAAGAAAAGGAGGGAAGTGCCGTTCAGTATGTACTTCCATATACTTTGGAAATTCAAAATGCTTCTATTGTAAGACAAGTTGCAAAAGACAAAAGTCACCTTGTGGACACAAATTATCCTTCAAAAATCACTGTAAAAGATTTTGCTCTTTCAAGAAGTGTAGATTCTGAGGGAAATGAAGTTTCTGATGAATACCAGGATGTAAGTGTAATAGAGATTTTGGACACTCTTAGTGAAGAAGAACTTGAAGAGTTAGGCATAAATGAGCAGTCTAGGGCTAAACTCCTAGAGGAACAGGAAAGTCTGGAAAAGGAAATAGCAGACTACTGGGATTTTATCAAAAAAAATGAAAGTATCATTTTAGCAACAAGTGACGAAGAGATTGCAAAGGCCTATGAAGAAATTTATGCAACTGAAAATGCCAGGGCGGTTACTTCTAAAAAAGTTGATGATTCTTGTATTTTGAACAGATGGACAGAAAAAGTTGCTTGGTCTAATCCAGGTGGGTGGTGCGGGCCAAATTGCGTGACATTTATAGCGTTAGGTCTTGGATCTAATTCAGGCTGTGAAGATGTACCTTTATGCAATAATGCCTCACAAATTAAAAATCTTTATGAAAAATTTCTAGAAGAAATAGGTGAAGGAGCAAGACTTTTCGGAAAATTAAGTGATGGTCTTTCAAAGTATACGGACTATAAAATTGTTACGGACTTTGGCCACTTGTATTCTACAATTTCAAATAATGTTAGAACTACAGGTTTACCTTCAATATCTTTAAGATCGTCAAAGGGGCTTTCTGCACAAGATATTCAATGGCATTACAGGACAGTTGTTGGTGTAAAAGATGTTTTAAAAACAACTATAGTAACGGCCTTTGGAAAGGAATTTTTTAGATATTCTAAAAAGATAGATAAATATTATGTAATGCATGATAATGGAGTGGATGGAAATTCTAAGGACATTTTCTATGAAAGTTCATTTAAACTTTATCATTTCTGGAGTGCACATGTTGAAGAAAAATAAAATAATAATCACTTTGCTTGCTGGTATTTTTCTGGTTTTGTCGTATGTTTCTTGTGGTGGCGGAGGTGCATACGTGGAAGGAGGAACAAGTTATTTTGCACCTTATTTTCTTGATAAGGATAACATAGACTCTGATAAAATCAAAGTCGTTGAAGCTACAAGTAATGAAATTGAAAATGTAAATGGTGAAATAAAAAACAATGTTGTTACTCGGCGCGGTCTTGAAGGCGTTGCCTGTTCATTAAGAAGTTCTGAAGTGGAAGGTGGAAGTAAAATTTTAGCTTATGGAGAATCTCAGAATTGTGGAGAATTTTGTATAGCTTTTATGGACAGCAAGAAGCGGGCAGGAAAATATAATGATGCATATTATATTGAGAGTCATGAAAAGTTATACGAAGACAAAAAGGCTGGAAAGTCACCATTTTATCTGATAATAAACGATCCAGAGCTTGGCGGGTATGATGAAAAGTATGAAACAAGAACTTTAACTTACAATGATTATGATTCTGACAATCCGCATTATGTTAAGTTAGGTAAAAATACTCAAGAATAGTTTTTGCCATTTTTTAAGAAAGCCTGTGTAAAAAAAACACGGGCTTCTTTTTTTATGACTGCATTTTTTACGCAGCAAAACTTTTAAGAGGATTTTTCTTTACGAAAAAAATATTTCTTTACAAAAAATACCTAGCCGGTCCTGTAAGGGCTTGGTGCCACGAAGTGGCACTGGAGCAAAGCGGAACCCTGCAAGGACCGTTTAACAAAAGGCGGGATGCTTCAAAAAAAATAATGATTTGACCTTTTGACAATCACGATATATCATTTAAAATATTTTTAAAGGGGGAACGGATGAAAAAATCTGTTTTGATTGCTTTTGCTATGCTTTCATTAATTTGTGTGTCGTGTGCAACGACTGGTTCTGTGTCTGGGGATTCGAGTGAGGGGCTTTCGGTTTTGCCTGATTCGTCAAAGGTAAAAATTTTGGGAAGGACGTTTGAAAAAAATAATGTTCTTTATCTTGCACATTCTGCCAGTGCCATTGAATTTGAAGTTGAAGCAAAGTCTTTGACGGTAAATTTGGTTGGTGATGTTACGGCAAGGCCTTACAGGTCAAGTGCTGTTCCGGCAAACATGGCCCGCCTTTCCATTTACGTAAATGGTGAGTTAAAAGAAACTCTTACGATGGACGCTCAGAAAAAGGCTGTAAAAATTCTTGACGAAAAAAAGGCTAAAAAGGCTGTTGTCAGAATTGCAAAAATTACTGAATCTGCACAGTCTTATGTTGGAATTAAAGATTTAGTTCTGGATAAGAATGGAAAAATTGCTCCTGTGGCTGCAAAGGATTTAAAGATTGAATTTGTTGGTGATTCAATTACCTGCGGTTACGGGGTTGAAGCTGACGGGGCTGGAAATTCTTTTACAACTCAAACAGAAAATGCTGAAAAGGCTTACGCTTATCTTACGGCAAAGGCCTTGGATGCGGATTACAGCATTGTAAGTTATTCGGGATATGGAATTTATTCAGGGTATACTGGTGACGGTAACCGCAATACTGCTTCTTTAGTGCCACCTCTTTATTCTAAGGTTTGCTTTAATTATTCTGACATGTCTAAAAATAATATTGCATGGGATTTTTCAAAATTCCAGCCAAATCTTGTTGTAATTAATCTGGGAACAAATGATGATTCTTACTGCAAGAATGACCAGAAGAAGCAGTCTTATGTGGACGCTTATGTTGAATTCTTAAAGGATGTCCGCGCAAAAAATCCAGATGCTTATATTATTTGTTCACTGGGAATTATGGGTGATGCACTTTACCCGAATGTAGAAAGCGCTGTTTCAAAATATTCTGCTGCAAGTGGTGACAAAAAAATTGAAGCTTTCCATTTTGAACCTCACACGGCTTCTGATGGTTATGGAGCTGACTGGCACCCTTCTGCAACGACTCAGGTGGACAGGGCAGGAGTTTTAACTGCTTACATTAAATCTCTTATTGAAAAAGGAATTATTAAATAATTTTTACTATGGCTGACACAAAAAATTTTATTGCAGACAAAGCTAATGTTAAGCTTTTGGGAAGGCGTTTATTCGACAATCATGTTTTATGGCTTACATCTTCTGCGGCTACAGTAGAATTTTTTGTGGATGCCACAAGACTTTCCTTTAATCTTGTTGGGGATTCTTCTGCACAGAGGGGTGAGGACGGAAATCCTATGCCTAACTGCGTGCGTTTTTCTATTTATATTGATGGCAGGCTTTTCTTAACGGATTGCATGGACATGGCTGAAAAAGAAGTTTTAGTTTTTGACAATTCCAATTCTGCAAATCCAGATAAAAAAAGAAGGGCAAAAATCACTTTTATTAAATTGACAGAGGCTCATCAATCTTACATCGGCATAAAAAACATTCAAACGGATTCTGAAGGAAAAATACAAGCGACGGCTCCAAAAAAATTACGTATGGAATTTATTGGGGATTCTGTTACCTGTGGTTACGGGATTGACTGTAAAAGTGCAGATGAAGATTTTTCTACTTTAACAGAAGATGCTGCGAAGACTTATGCTTTTCTTACGGCAAAGGCTTTGGATGCGGATTATTCTTTTTGTTCCTACAGCACATTTGGACTTTATTCGGGTTTTACTTCTGATCCTAAGAATATCAATTCCACTTTTACCCTTCCGAATTTTTACGAAAAAATTACCTTTAGCTGGAATACAAAAAAATATGGCGACTTGCTTTGGGATTTTTCAAATTATAGTCCCAACTTGATTGTAATAAATTTGGGTACAAATGATTCTTCTTATTGTATTGATGATGAAAGAAAGGAAAAATTTGTTGGGGCAAGCGTGGACTTTTTTAAATATCTTAGAGGCCTTTATCCGGACGCATATTTTATTCTGGCCTTCGGTTTGATGAAGATGGGCCAAAGCATGATTTCCTGTGTAGAAAAATCCTGCCGTGAATATAAAATTGCAAGCGGAGATACAAGAATTTATTTTTGCAAACTGAATACTCAAACTGAAGAAGAAGGTCAGGGCTCTGGCGGCCATCCAAATTTTCTTTCCCACCAAAGAGCCGCAAAAGAACTGACGGATTTCATAAGGGCATCTCTAAAAAAATAATTTTCAATGCTTTTTTAGAGGCTTCCATGAAAGAAAATTTGGAGCAATAAAATGAAACAACTTGAAAAAGAAATAATTGAAACTTTAATAGAAAAGGCTTTTGGAATGTTGGATTATTCTTATGTTCCTTATTCGCATTATACGGTTGGTGCGGCTCTTTTAAGTCTGGAGGGAAAAATTTATACGGGCTGCAATGTTGAAAATATAGCTTTTGGTCCAAGTAATTGCGCAGAAAGGACAGCCTTTTTTAAAGCAGTCAGTGAAGGTCAAAAAAAATTTTCTGCAATTGCTGTGGTGGGTGGGCCTAAAAAAAAGGTAAATGATTTTTGCAGTCCTTGTGGAATTTGTCGCCAGGTGATGAGGGAATTTTGTCTGGATGATTTTATTGTTATTATGGCAAAGTCAAAAAAAGAATATAAAATTATGACTTTAAAAGAGCTGCTCCCGCAAAGTTTTATGCCTGAAGGTCAAGTGGGCGCAGGCGAAGATTTTTAAAATGATTTTTTAGAGGTGTCCTTAAGTTGGTGTAATTTGAGAGGACTTGAACTTTTCATTTACAAAAAAATGTCTGGCTATCACTTTGCTTTTTAGCAGACTTTTGCCAGACAAAAATATTTATAAAAGATTAATGTCTTACCCAATTCCAGATGTCTGGGTCTTCCTGTCCTAAACACCAGAAAGCGATTCTTTCAATTTTTTTCTCTTTGTACATGCGCATTTTGGAAACAAGGGAGTAGGTGTCGTCAAAGTAGGCGGTTACCTTAACATTTGTTTCGTATGAAAAATATGGAACGCCTTTTTCACGTCCCACTTCTGTTACGTCATTTTCGTTAATGTTTCGCATGATGCCGGAAAAGAACCATGCCTTTGCTAAATTTTTGTTTGTCCATGTGCGACCATAAAAGGGCAGGCCCATGATGATTTTTTTCTGGGGCAATTGTGAAACAGCATAGTTTGCAACGTTGCGGCACCAGTCTGTGCTTGCGACAGGTCCAGGATTTCCTCCGCTCCAGTGTTCGTCATAAGCCATGATGATTAAGCGGTCGCAGTTTTCTGCAATTTTTTTGTAGTTAAAAATGTCATCAGATAAAGTTTTTGTTCTGGCTGGAACTGCAACAGAAAACCATCTTTCCTGTCCAATGGCTTCCCTGGTAGCTGCAAGAAAATTTATAAAATTATTTTTGTCCCTTTGGGGAATGAGTTCAAAATCAATTTGAATACCGTCATAACCTTTGTTGTCACAGGCATCTACCAAAACATTTATAATCTTGTCGCGAAGTCCAAAACTTGGGTCAAGGACAAAGTGTGTAAGGGAAAGACTCTGGCTGGTTACGACAAGGTGTTTTCTGCCATTATAGTCTTTCACTTTTGAAAGGTCCGGTATGCGGCTTATTTCACCGTAACTGTTTATGTCTGCGCTGAATATGCACAAGTCTGTGATGGTCATGTCACTTTTGTAGTCAGAAAAATTTCCGTCTAGAAGGTAGGCCCAGATTTCTTTAAAATATTCTGCTTCTCCACCAGGATTTTTATGGTTATAGGAAACGCGGTATGGATCTTCTGCATCAACTTTTGCATTTGTTTCTGCTGTTGCCGAAAAAAGTTCCTGACCTGCGAGGGCTGTGGAAAGTGGAATGGTAAAAATGTCTTTTCCCTTTAACACAGAGGTTAAAATTTCAGCACCTGTGTTTGAAAATGCCAATGCTGCTGACAAAAAAAATGCAGCAAAAAGAGAAAAAGTTTTTTTAGATAATGATTTCATAATTAATCCTTTTAGATTAGGGTATCTCTAAAAAATTATTTTCAATGCTTTTTTAGAGATGTCTTCGAATTTTAAGTTTTTGAAATACAAAGACTTAAAATGTAGTATTTTCATAGTTGCCTTTAAAAATTGCAATTTTTAGAGGCTCCCATTACGGTATATGTATAATTTCACGAGGTTTGCTGCCGTTTGCAGGGCCAACAATTCCTCTTGCTTCCATTTCTTCAACAAGACGGGCTGCCCGGTTGTAGCCAATTTTAAGACGGCGCTGAATGTAGCTGGCACTTGCTTTTCCGGCTTGCACTACAATGTCCAGGGCCTTTTCGTAAAGAGGGTCATCGCCGTCATCACTGAAAAGGGACATTTGTCCATCATCGTCATCTTCATCATCAATAAAAATTTCATCATCAATGTATTCAGGTTCGCCCCAGCAGTCTTTTACAGCGTTAACTACATTTTCAACTTCCTGGTCGTTTACGAAAGAACCCTGAATGCGGACAGGGAAGGGGTCTGTTGTGCTTGCGTAAAGCATGTCGCCTTTGCCCAAAAGTTTTTCGGCCCCCATCTGGTCTATGATGATTCTTGAGTCAGTCTTGCTTGAAACCATGAAGGCAATGCGGCTGGGAATGTTTGCTTTGATTAAGCCGGTGATTACATCAACTGAAGGACGCTGCGTGGCAAGGACAAGGTGAATGCCAATAGCTCTGGCTTTTGCGGCAAGTCGGGCAACTGCACCTTCAAGCTGTTTACCGATTGTTGCCATCAAATCTGCAAATTCATCAATTACAACAATGATGTAAGGAAGTTTTTCTGTGGCCAGATGCTGCTCACGGATTTTTTGATTATAGTTTGCAATGTCACGGCAACCCAGCTGTTCAAGTACGGCATAGCGCCTTTCCATTTCGCAAATGCAATATTGAAGTGCCTGCATTGCCATTTTTGGTTCTGTAATGACAGGTGTAAGCAAGTGGCCAATTCCGTTGTACAAACTGAGTTCTACGATTTTTGGATCAATAAGAATCATTTTAACTTCATTTGGAGACCGCTTGTACAAAATGCTCAAAATCATAGAGTTTACACAAACTGACTTTCCTGCCCCAGTTGAGCCCGCAATCAAAAGGTGAGGCATTTTTACTAAATCAATTATCTGACTTTCACCTTCAATGTCTTTTCCAAGAACAACTGGCACTGCATATTTTTTCCATTCAGGCCTGTCCTGTTCAATGCACTCTCTGAAGGAAACGATGGCACGTTCCTTGTTTGGCACTTCAATACCAACTGCCTGTTTGCCAGGAATAGGTGCTACAATGCGGACAGATTTTGCGGCAAGACGAAGGGCAATGTTGTCCTGTAAGGCCTGAATCCTGCTGAGTTTTACACCAGGTGCTGGAAGGATTTCAAACATGGTAACAACCGGCCCCTTTCGAATGGCAATTACTTCTGCGTTAATATTAAATTCGTTCAGGGTATTTTTTAAATTTGTAGAAGCCTGCTGGGTTTCTTGGTCAATTTCCCGGTAGTGAGTTTCTTCGTATTCATCCAGCAAGTCTGTTGAAATTTTATATGGACCGTGAGCTTTTACAACTTTGACTTCTATTGGTTTTGTGTTTCCATCTTTGTCTGTTATTACAGCTGTAGGGCCTTTTATTTGATATTCCTCTGCAGGATTTTGAATGTCTTTTTCAAGAAGATTTTCTTCTGGTGAAAAATCCTCTTCTTCATTTTGCTGACTGTCATTTTGAAAATCATCTCTGGATTTTTCACTGTCATATTCTTGTGGAGAAAAATCATAAGTGTTTTCCTGACTGGCATCCAAATCCATTTTGTTAAAAATGTGACTTACATCTGGAAGTTGAGGCTCTTGTGTAAAGTCGTCATCATAAAATTCTTCTGCAATGGATTTTTCCATGTTGGCATTTTCAAAGTCATCGATTACATCATCCAGGTCATCTTTGCCGGATTCTGGCATTTCTATTTTGTCGCCTTCGTTTTCGTCTTCAAGAGTTTCAAAGTCGCCGTAAAGAGATGTCTCCTCTTCATCGTCATCTTCTGGAACAAGATATTTTTCTTCGTCAGAAATTTCTTTGTTCAGCACTTCTGCAACGGCTTTTTCTTCGCCAGTGATATTTTTTGATTTTTCAAAATCTGTGTCAAAAGATTTTTTTTCTTTTGGAATTACATTACCTTCTTTGTCCAAAGACCAGATTTCATCCCTAATCTTTTTTAATTTTGATTCAGGGGCAATTTCTTCAAAATCAACAGCCTGCTGGTTTTCGCTGACCATTTCTTCTGTTTCTTCAAGACTTTCTTCTTCTGTGTCTTCCGTGTTTTTTTGATTTTCTTTAAAGAGTTTTGATTTTAATTTTTGCCAGATGCCGCCTTTTTTTCCGCTTTTTTCTTTTTCTTCCAGGCGTTCTCTTTCTTCCCTTTCCTCTTCTTCTATTTTGAGTGCAAATTTTTGAGTAGGGCTTAAGTCGTCAAAAGAAGTTTTTTCTTGTGGACTTTCTTTCTGTGAAGAAAAGGAGTTATCTGTATTTTCAAATTTTACTTCTTCAAAGGAACCGTAATTTTCCAAATTTGATTTTTCTGATGATTTAGAATTTTCCTTTTCAGAACTTTGAGCTTTTTTAGAAAAATAATTTTTCTGGTCAAAATGATTTTTTAAAATTTTTCCAATTGCTACTGCAAGAAGATATTCTGCAAGAACGAGTAAAAATCCTACAATCAGGTAAGTAGAAATTTTTATGGCTGCCATTGGATTTACTTCTACTTTGATTACGTGGCGGCAAAGTCTTTCTGTAAAGTAAAGGGTAAAAAAAGGCAGAATGCTTATGGCAAGAATCATTGCCCTTTTCCAGGACCAGTCTGCGTCTACGCAGTAGTAGCCTGCAAGCAAAAGAAAGAGAGGTATAAATAAACTGGAAAATCCGTAAACAGAAAAAACTAATGTTCCAAAAGTTTTAATGAAAGGAACTTTTTCGTTTTGTCCAATTCCAAAATCCAGTAAACCTTGAATAATTCCAACTGTAAATAAAGCCGCCAGGGCAAAAAGAATTAATCCCACACAAAAAGCAGCAAATTTTTGTTTTTTTGACATTTTCCACATCCCACAAGACTATTTTACACGAATTTTCACTTTTATAGTATCGGTTTTTTAAATTTTTAAATTAGAAATATTTATGGAGGTTTTTCTTTGTGAAAGACCTGAAGCTTTTTAAATGCATCCTAGCCGCGATGGGAGTGAGCACGAAGTGAGTGCGAAGCGCAGCGAAGCACCGGAGCGGTAGCGAAGTCACGGACAGCGCGTTTGATAAAAGACGGTATGCTTCAAAAAATTCAAAAAAATTGCATTATGACGTTAAAATGTGTAAAATGGATTTTATGAAAGTTGCTATGTTTACGGATGCGTTTTTCCCGCGTATAAACGGGGTTACGGTTTCGGTAAATTCTTTTGCCGAAGCTTTAGTTGCGCTGGGACATGAAGTTTATGTTGTTTGTCTTGAATATTCAAAAAAACAGCAGGCAAATTCTTTGTATGATATAGAGAAAAAAGATCAAGAGTTACCTTTTAAAATTTTGCGTGTGCCTTCTGCCTGGGTTCCTGTTTCGAAAGAAGACAGGACTATACGTCTGGATAAGTGCCACCGTATTACAAAAGTTATGGACGAATTTAAACCGGATGTGATTCATATTAATACAGAATTTACGGTGGGATATTTTGGTTCGCTTTATTGTAAAAAAAGAAAGCTTCCTTTTGTGTATACTTTTCACACTATGTGGGAGGATTATGCTGTAAATTATCTTTCTTTTGCTCCTGAAAAAACTTTGCGCAGTATTGCAAGGCGTATTGTGAAATTTTATTTAAAGCGGGCGGATTTGATTATTGCTCCTACTAAAAGAATTGCCCAGGTTGTAAAAGATTATGGCATTGACCGACAGACAGAAATTCTTCCGACTGGCATTCCAGCCAACAAATTGAATTATATTCCTCAAAGGAATGAAGAGGTGAAGTCTTTGCTGAAGGAAAAATTTCCGGAGCTGGAAGGAAAGGATATTTTGCTTTTTGTGGGCAGAATTGTTAAGGAAAAAAATCTTTCGTTTTTATATGATGTTTTGGAAAATGTGCAAAAGGAATGTCCTGGGGCGGCCCTGCTTTTTGTTGGGGGTGGCCCTTATCTGGAAGAATTGCAGGATTTGGCAAAGGACCGCGGCCTTGAAAAATCTGTATTTTTTGCAGGTTACATGAATGGCGGTGATTTAATTTATCTTTACAAACTGGCAAGGGTTTTTACATTCCCAAGTAAAACTGAAACACAGGGACTGGTGACTGTAGAGGCTATGTTGTCCGGTCTGCCTGTTGTTGCAATTGGCCAGATGGGAACCGTGGATGTGATGCAGGGGGACAATGGCGGTTTTATGGTCAGTGACGATGTAGAAGAGTTCAGCCAGAAAACTATTTTGCTGTTAAAGGACAAGGTGCTTCGAAAGCAAAAGTCTGATGAAGCTGTAGCCTGGGCTGAAAAGTGGAAAATTTCTGTTTTGGTGCAGAATCTTGTTGACTGTTACGAAAAGGCTATTGCCTGTCATTCAAAAGTGGAAGATTAAATTTTTTTGTGATTTTTATGATTTTGTGGATTTGATGTGGAAGGTGATGTTTGCCATGCGGCGACATTTGCCTGCTTGCTTCACAGGCGGGTCTTTCCACATTAGGGCTTTCCAACCTTGCAAGATTGCGCCTTTGGCTGTATAATTGTTTTTGTGTCAGAGTTTTATATTATTGGTACACCAATTGGTAATCTTGGTGACATTACATTTCGTGCTATAGAAACTTTCAAGGCAGTTGATGTGGTTGCTGCTGAAGATACCAGACATACACTTGAGCTTTTAACACATTTTGACATTCGAAAGCCTATGGTCAGTTGCAGGTCGCAAAATGAAAAATTTGCTTCTGAAAAAATCATTAAGCTTTTGGATGAAGGTCAAAAGGTTGCTTATGCGAGTGACGCTGGCACTCCCGGCATTTCGGATCCGGGGGCAATTCTGGCGGGACTGGCAAGAAAAGCTGGTCACACGGTGATTCCAATCCCGGGGCCTAGTGCTTTTGCTACTTTGGTCAGCGTGGCTGGGGCTGGAGGAAAGACTCTTGTTTTTGAAGGATTTCTTTCTCCTAAACCGGGCAGAAGGCGCAGTCGCTTAAGGGAATTGATGGCTACGGGGGACGCAATAGTTTTATACGAAAGTCCTTTTAGAATTACTAAACTTTTGGCAGATATTGCCGAAATTGACAGTGAGCGCCGTGTGGTTGTTGGCCGTGAACTGACAAAACTGCATGAAGAAATAAATGATGGTACTGCAAAGGAAATCCTTGAAGATTATGCTTCAAGAGCAAAAATTCTGGGGGAATTTGCAGTTTTTATTTCAGGAAACAAAAATACTAAACTTTCCGATGAAAGTTCCGATAATTAAAGAGAGGAATGTTATGATGATAGATAAAGTTTCAGGCATTAATCCAGTAAATAATCTTCAGAGCACACCAAAAACTGGTGCCAGTAAGGGTGTTAAAGCTGGTTCTGATGAAATTCACATTTCTGACGAAGCAAAGAGACTCTCAGAAGAATTCTATCTTGGTCAGGTTGCTGATGAGACTCCTGATGTAAGAGCAGAATTGGTTGAACAAGTTAGACAGAAAATCCAGGATCCAAATTACCTGAATGATGCAACTCTTTCAGCTACGGCAGACAAGATTCTTTCTGCTTACGGTTTCTAACTATTTTTAACTATCAACCTTAACTTTCAGAGATTAAAGACGGAACCTAAACTTCCGTCTTTTTTTTTCAAAAATTTTCAATGGATTGCAAGTTCGACTGATTGTAAAATGGAGATTTTATGGCAGATTTTATTTTCAAGATTTCACCAAATATTGTTCTGGGGTCTTACACTTCTGCAAGACTGGGCCAGTTTTCTAAGGAATGGGGCAGCAAGTTTATGGTGATTGTGGATCCTCTTTTAAAGCAGCTGGGTTCCATAGATACTATTATTCAATCTTTAAATGACAGAAAAATTGATTTTTTTACTTTTGATGAATTACCGGAAAACGCAGACACGGAAGTTGTGAAAGAAGCTTTGTCTTTGGCAAGGGAAGCCCATGTTCACGGGGTGATTGCGATTGGCAGTTCCAAAACAATTAATATTGCAAAGGCTGTTTGTTCCCTTTACCACGAAAGTCACGATTTATATGATTTTGTTGACGGTGCCACTCCTTCTACAGCAGCCCTGCCTCTTATCTGCCTGCCTTCTACCATCCGCGAACCATTTATTTTTTCAGATAAGGCCCCTCTTATTGATGCAAGAAGTTCCAGAATCCGCCTTTTAAAAACGCCAAGCGCCTTGTGCAAACTGGTGCTTTTTGATCCAAACCTCACACTCACTCTTACAGAAAACCAGACAGCCGCTATGGCCATAGAAACGCTTTGCATTGCGACAGAAGCTTACCTTAGCCCGAAGGCTTCTTTCTTTAGCGACATGGTTGTTGAAAAAGCGGTAGAACTTTTGGGCTACGGTTTAGACGGCAGCCGGTCCCTTACAATTACTACGCCACAGGAAGTGCTT
The DNA here is from genome assembly GCA_963649315.1 of Treponemataceae bacterium. Classification (GTDB taxonomy): domain Bacteria; phylum Spirochaetota; class Spirochaetia; order Treponematales; family Treponemataceae; genus Treponema_D. Next base: position 27,222 of record CAVJHV010000008.1, read on the forward strand.
TTGGCCCAGGGTGGTTGCATGGCATCTTTAGGTGCAACTTCCAGTTCGATTGGGGCCAGTGTCCTTATAGCAATGTGTGTTAACGCAAGGTATAAAATTTCGCGGGCCCTTACGACAGAAATCCTTTTTCCTTATGTCATTGAAGATGCTGCAAAGTACAAAAGTGATCGCCTGGCAAAACTGTCACGCATTTTAAAAGCATGTCCTCTTGATGCAAAAAATGATGAAGCCGTTTCTGCTTTTACAGAATATGTCAGACAGCATATTGCAAAAGTGTCTCTTCCTTCCCGCTTAAAGGATCTGGGACTTACTATTGAACAGTTTTCTCTTGCGGCCGAAGATGCCGGCGAATTGGATTTAATAAATACTTTGCCAAGAAGCATGTCTGCTGATGATTTATTTGATTTAATTAAGGTTGCCTACTGATGATTTCTCCGGATAAATTATTTCAACTTGCAGAAGGACAAAAACGCCGCAAGTTAGCCCTTACATTTGGCGAACTTGAAAGAGATATTTCTGGTATTGCAGAAAAAGGTATGGAATATAATTTTTCTTCCATGCCAAGAGCTGAATATACAAAAAAAATAGTTTCAATCCTTTTACAGGATCCTAAACTGCCAAAAGAAAGTGGAGAAGAACTGAAGCTTCTTTTACAGGCCCAGCCCTTTGACGAAAAGCGCACATGCAATATTGCCCGCAACGCTCTTCTTTCCATAATCGGGACCTTTCCGGCTGAGTGGGATTTGATTATTGCTCCTCACAGACAGGAAAAAGTTTCTGTAAAAGACAGAAGTTTTTTTAAAGACGTTTGCGTTTATGCGGAAGACATTCGTTCCCCCTTTAATCTGGGATCCATTTTTCGTACGGCAGAAGGTTTGGGCTGCGACAGGGTTTATATTTCACCCCAATGCGTAAGCCCTGACCAAAGTAAGGCTATAAGGAGCGGCATGGGCTGTATAGAAACGATGGGCTACACCCGCTCTTCCCTGGAAGATTTACCTCAGGATTTGCCTGTTTTTGTTTTGGAAACAGGCGGAACTCCTTTAAAAGAGTTTAAATTTCCACAAAAGGGCATTGTGATTGTTGGTTCTGAGGAATTAGGGGTCAGTCCGGAAGCTTTAAAGCGGGCTACTTACGGCAGGGTCACAATTCCTATGACCGGACTAAAGGCGTCACTGAATGTAGGTGTGGCTTTTGGTATTTTGATGCAAGCTTGGGTGGAATCTTTGGACAATCAAAAATCAAACTGAAAGAGTTCCTGAAACTACAACTTTTAGAGATGACCTAATTGAAAGTTCAGGAAAAATCCTTGCCTTTTTGAATTTTATCTGTTTTCCCTGAAGGATTTTAAAAGACGGTCGCTGATGGCTGCAACTTTATCTTCACTAGTTAAATTGAAAGTCTTAAGCACGTCGCTGTCCATCTGTTCAAAAGTAACCTTTCCTTCGCCGTAGTGGGCAATCATGTCTGCCAGGTAAACCAGGCCTGTTACTTTCCTGAAATTTTCCGGGGCTTCTGAAGGGCTGTGGTGGTAGCGGATTACATTTACAATCACATCCGGGAAATTCCACTTTTCTGCAATCAAAGCACCAATTTCACCATGATTTACACCGGCAACTAGTTTTTCAAACAAATCTTTGGAAAGACCACGCTGTCTGCACACATCAGAAATTTTTTGTATTACTTCCGGATGTGCGTTTTCAAATACGATTTTACCAATGTCATGCAAAAGACCGCAAACGTAACTGTCGTCTATGCAGACCCTGTCGTTCCTGCACAAGTTGCGTGCCATGTTGTAAGAATAAAATGCAACCTTGTAAGAATGATCCCACAAAACTTTCTTGCTCTCTTCATTTTTAACCATGAGAGATTCCATAGTTCCAATAGAAAACAGAAGGTTTCTTATTCCCCTTAAGCCGGCAAAAGTAACTGCGTCGGAAATGGAATGGCATGGAGAAGACAAAGAAAATGCTGCTGAATTTACCAGTTTAAGCAATTCACCTGTCAAAGAAACATCATTTGAAATTTTCGTAGCAATGTCGCTCATCTTGCTGCTTTCATCGTTTACAAGACGGTTAATTTCCTGAATGTTTTCCGGGAATTCAGGCAGACCCTGGATAAGATCAACAAATGTTTTGGAAAGGGTAAAAATGTCGTTCCTTGTTTTCTGACTGAAAGGCAAAATCATTCGTGTAATAGTTTCGCCGTTTTCGCTTAAAACCTGGAAGTTTTCTTCGGTCAGACCAATCCTTCGCAAAACTAAAACCATGATTATAAGGCCCAGACCCGCACCTTCGGAATTGTCCAAAATGCTTGTCATGCCTTCTTCAACAGATTCATATTTTAAGCCACGCTGGATTTTGTCATGAATGCGTTTGTATTCAAAAACAGTAAGATCACATTTATTTTTTACTTCTATTTTGATTTTATTATTTCTGGTTTGTAGAAGCACTTTTATGTAAAGGCCCTTTTCCTGCTGCTTTCTAAGGTAGTACTTTATGTTGTTGATAGTATCTTCCTTGAAAGATTTCATTCCCTGGTCATAGTCGGCTTTGTTGTTTATGTTTAAGCCCTTGTCTTCAAAATAAACACGTTTTGTATTCGCTTTTTTTGCGTTGTTAATAAGTTCACGCAGGCAGTAAGCAAGACTGTCTGTCATTTGCGTTTGACCAAGTTCTTCAATAAAGGTGACTAAAACATCTGCAATATATTCTTCCATTTCGTGGGGAAGAGTATACGTTGTAATAATTAAGGGTATACCTGCCTGTATTGCGGTACGAATTTTAGAAGAGTCTACTTTAATTTTTTTTACTTCAGTCATTGATCCCTCTCTTTGGCTTGTGTATACTTTAACACAATAATCTTTTAAATAAAAGTATAACTTTCAGAAAGTGGTTAAAGTGTCCTCTTTTCTAAAAAAATTCAAAAAGGCTATTTTTTTTGTCAGATTTTTATATCTTTTGAAAGTAGGACAGCCCTTTATTTATGCAGTCTTTAAAATGCCACGAAAATGATTTTTTAGGTCTGCCCTTATCCTGACATATAGAATTTAACGCATTTTTACAGTAGAATCCGCTTATGTTTGGAAAATTTTTGAGTGAACTTTTGATGCTGATTTTGATTATTTTGGTTTGCTCACGTTTTTTATATATCAATAAACTTCAGTTTGATGCCATTTCTGCCCTGGCAGTAGCAATTTTTCCATTTTCGCTTCTTGTTTTTTGTGCCTGGGGTTTTTCCTTTTTTACAGCATGCATAACCGGCATTTCATTTTTAGTTTTTCTGTGCAACATAGGCTCTTATTCCCGTTACAGAAGACGCCTGGCTTTCGACCACTATTCCATTCCTTTCCTGGTCATTTCCATACTTAACATTTTACTTTCTCTTTTCCTTTTGGTCATGCTGATTGCCTACCGCCCCGTTAAACAGAATCTCGAAAAAAATTACATCTTAAAGGAAAGGGTAACATACACCGGAAACTTTACAGATGGTTTTAAAAAAAGCAGTGCTCCATTCCGTGTAAAAAATGCCATTTTAACAAAATACTTTTTTCACGAAGAAAAAATGCAAAGTGTTCCCCAGGAACTTTTGGATAAAGTTGAAAAACAAAAAATCTTTAAAAATAAACCTGACTTGAAAAAGATTTTAGGGGAAGACACTTCGAAAACTGAATCTTTGAATTCTACGGCAGAAAATAATTCCCAGACAAAAAAAATAATTCTCTTTTTGCCGAACAAAGCTGCCTGCCAGGAAGATTACATTCCGCTTTTTAAAGAACTGGCAAAATCGGGCTTTACAATTTGTGCCTGTGAATTTTACACAAAAGATCAGCCTTACTTTAATAGTTTCCTGGACAGCCGCCTTTTCCGTCACCGCTTTATTCAATATAAAAACATTTTCAATTTGCAGAAAATAAAATATTCGGTAAAAGATGAATACCTTGAAAATGAACTTTCGACCCTTTTAAATTTCGTGGATGCAAAACGTGAAGACACCATCTATCTTGTTGGAGATAAAGATTCATCAAATGCGCTTTTGAACGTGCACAATAAAAATTTTGCCCTCATCGATGCCACTTATGACATTTCAGCAATCAGCGCATATTCAACAGCAGGCTACGGTTTTATAGAACAGATGGAACCTCTTTTAGCCGCTCAGTTGAATTTAAAAAGGGAAACTTCTGACATTTACGCCGCCAGCATAGCGACAATTCTTTTAAATGAACTTGCCTTTAACGGTCAGCTGAATTCGTTTACACTGCAGCAGATGGAAACTGACTACAGCAAAGAGCAAAATGAATATCAGGGCTTTGGCGCAGACACAAGCGACACCCTGGAAATTGTCGTTCCGGATTTGGAACTTGAATAAGTAATTTTGAATTTTCTTTTTCTGAAGATGCCGCCTTTAAAGACGGCCAAACGTGGTTCCGCTCCCGCTCCATTGCTCCACTTCGTTCCGCAACCAGCCTGCGGCTGGCCACTAATGTCCGGCTAGTGTCGGGGAATTTTAGAAATATTATTTTGTTTTACATTTGTATTTTGATAACCTGTATTTAAATCGAAAGCTGTTGTATGTCAGAAATATTGATAAATGTTTCTGAAGTTTATGCTGCCATAAAAAAATCTTTACAAAAAAAATGTTTCCTTACAAAAGTGACATAGCCGGCCGTGGAAGCCCGAAGTCCCACGCGTCAAAGACGTGTGGGATGAGCGGCAGCGAAGGCTGAAAGGGCCGTTAAACAAAAGACGGTATGCTTCATTTTTTTATTGAAAAAAAGGGTGCTAACTTATATATTTTTACTATGCACTAAAAAAAGATTTGTAGAATTTTAAAGTGGCAGTAACAAAATAAATTAATGAGGAAATTATGTCGGACAATTCAAAAAATTATGATGAAACAAAATTGAAGCAGCCTCTTAAGCAAAAGCTGCTTCCTCTTATTCTTTCTGTGGTCGCAATTGTACTTGATCAAATTACAAAGGCGATTGTCGTAAAAAAAATTCCTGTTTACAATCCTTTTGATCCTGCAGATGGTTCTGTAATTCCGGTGATTGGAAATTTTTTAAGATTCATTCATGTGAAAAATAATGCGGTTGCATTCAGCATTGGTCATTCACTTTCGCAAAATATTCGTACGGTGCTTTTTGCTTTTCTTCCTTTGATTGTGATTGTTTTTGTTTATATTATCTACTTCAGGAATAATGAATTTACAAAGGTTCAGCGCTGGTCCATTTGCGGCATTTTGGGTGGAGGCCTTGGCAACTTGATTGACCGTTTCTTCCGCCCGGATGGTGTTGTTGATTTTATTGACTGTGCTTTCTGGGGTAATTTCTTTAAGAAATTGGGCTACAAGGGCGGCGGTCTTCTTTCGTGGACACGCTGGCCTACCTTCAATATAGCAGATTCCTTTGTTGTGGTTTGCGGTGCAGTCTTTTTAATTTCATTCATTGTTTTGCTGGTTAAGGAAAACAAGAAAAACAAAAAAAATAAATCCTGAGGCGGGGCGGAAAAAATGACAAAAAAAGCGTTTACTGTTTGGTTTACAATTATTTCTACACTTTTAAATATTTTATTTACGGCTGCTATAATTGCTGTTCTGGCAGTTGTGGCTACTGTGGTTATGAATAAAATGATTGGCGTAAGGGAAGGTCACATTTACATTGTTGTGTGGATGATGTGCTTTTTGACTGGAATGGTTTTAGGAATGTTCCTTTTTGGAAAAATTTCTGCCGCTGTTATAGACAGGCACAATCTTGCAGGAAAACTGGATGCAAGAGTTATTGGTAAATATCTTCCAAACGGCAAGGTTAACCGCTACGCTCAGGAAACTGAAGATGAAAAAATTAAAACTGTTATGCCGGATTCTGTAAAAGAAGAGGAAGATTCCTGGGGTAAAGAATAAAAGGCGCTTTTGATTTACCTTTTATTCTGACATCACACTTTTTTCCTGGACCTTGCAATTTTCTTTCTGGTACTTTTTCTTGTTTTTACAAATCATAAAAATTCCAACAGTGTTTGAAAGAATAGTTGCAATGTCAAAGGCCATTGTAGAATAATTTTTAAAGTTAAGGTCGTAAATTCCCCACATAATCTGTGCCAGAATTATTAAAAGTTTTAAAAGAATTTCGTTTTTGGTGTCCAGGCACCATGTAAAAATACAGGCTGCAAAAACCGGCAACCAGCCAATCAAACCGCTGTCATTAAAAATTACGGTCAGGGCAACCTGCAAGCCAATAAAGATTGTTTTAAAAATCCAGTTAAAATTGATTTTAAGCGAAATTATATTGCGCACAATGCCTATAAAATCTGAAATGGCCCCGCTTATTCCGCCCAGCACTAAATTTCCAGCGCCCATAATTAAAAACTGCAGACACTGGCTGGTAAGAATTTTTTTCTTTTCTTTAAAAAATCCTACGGCTACCATTATCAGGGAACCTGTAAAACAAATAATATTTCCAAGAAGCGTTCTGTTCACAGGAGCATTTTAGCGAATCTTAAAGAAAAATAAAATCTGTAAAGTAAAAAAAATCAATATCCGTCAGACATGGCACGGTTAATGTCACGCTGGAAAAGTTCCTGGTAGATTAAGCTCATCTTCTTGAGTTTTTCTTTTGTTTCCTGAGGGAATGGCAGATAGCGCCAGAAAATGGCACGAACTTCTTTTTCCAGTTTTTGTGTTCCCTGCGATTCTTTTGTCATCCACAAAATATAATCTTCTATAAAGTAAGCCTTAACGTCACCTTTCATTTTGTGTTCTTCAAAATATTGATAATAGTGGCCCGTCAAACCGTCTGTCATCCAGTCATAGGAAGCTTTTTCTTTAGCAACCTGCCAGCGTAAATCAGCAACGGCCATCAGACAGGCTGTGCGTAAATCTCTCGGGTACATTGGAATTACGATGCGGCCACGGCTGGTGATTCTGTTAAAGCGGTCAAAAGGTTCCCAACAGAAGCCTAAATCGCCATAGCTTGGAATGAGTAAAACGTAAGGCACAATTCTGTGAGGAACATTTTTGTGTACGCGGCAAAAACACTGGGGATCAACAGATTCAATCCATGCCAGTTCGCGGATTACGTTTTCGCGAAAGCCTGTTCCCTTGTCCATACAGTGGAAAAATTCCCTTGTGAAAATAGGGAACTGGTTACCCTGACGGCCACAAGTCATCTTTGCCATTTGTCTTACAGTCGTCATTTCCTGCATTAATTCTTCGCGGCCAACCTGCGGCTGGTCATCAACAGAAAATTCAGCTTCTTTGGATTCAAGACTGGCTGCAATTCCCTTTGCTTCTTCAAATTCCTTTAAGTACTGGGAAAGTTCGCGGTCAATCTTTTGCAGCTGCCTGAAGCGCTGGGTGATTTCGGCAAAAAGTTTTTTTTGAATGTCTGTGTAAGCCTGCTTGTGAGAATTAAGGCCGTAAATCGGCTGGTGTTCGCAAAGCTGTTCTATTCTGTCGCGAACTTCAATTTCGACATTTACACGTTCGCTTTCTTTTACAGTAACCAGACTTTCTATTGACTGAAGTTTTCCACTGTTTTTGCTTTTCAACTGCTGAATGCGCTGCTGTTCAGCGCCAGGGCCTTTTGCCTTTTGAGGAATTTCATCTGTTGCGGAAAGAGTCAAGCGACCGGCAATAACTTCCCTCATCCATTCGTCGATATAAAGAACAGGTTCTCCTGTTACATTTTTTTCGATTGCTCTGGAAAAAAAGTCTTTTTGTTCAGGGCTAAAGAGTGAAGGCAGAACAACGCCGTACCGCATAGCCATTTTTTTGCAAACCGGAACATTAGGATTTATCATTTTTGGAGCCAGTGAGCGCAGAAATTCCCAGTAGGCTGTTACAATTTGCTGGCGGTAAACAGTACGATCTTTTTTGTCTGCACAATTTAAATATTTTACAAGCAGCTGGTGCAAACGCTGAGATGCCTGACCTTCGCCTGTAAGGCAATTTTTATAGTAAGCCGGGTCATCAAACATTTTTCCCGGAGTGTCTTCAAAAAATTTTTCGATTGGCTTAAAAGATTTAACGCTTAAATCGACTTCAGGAACTTTGTCACTTACATTTGCCCCCAATTTTTTATCCAGATTAGGTTCTTTTTGCATGGAAAACTGCTGCTGAACCTTAGCTCTTTCTTCTTCAGAATTAACAACTTCAAATTTAGGCGCAGCCCTTGAAGAATCCGGCAAACTGTCTTCTGTTTCCTTTAGCAAAGCCGCAATTCCAGGGTCAATATCATCATTCGTATCGCTCATAATTTCTCCAGTTAAAAAAAATTATACCATGCACATTTTAATCTAGCAAGTTGACATTTTTTTGCAGGGAAAGGGGCAAAGAAGGCTGCTTTTGAATTTTAAAGCCACTAGAACTTAATTGTTTTGGTGGCTTTTTTTATAACAGAATTTTAGTGATTTTTTTGATTGACAAATTTTTTGCAAATAAATAATGTTAGGAAACTAAGTAGATTGTTTAGTTAGGTAACTAAGTGTTTTTTTGCGTAAGGGATTGGAGCAACCGCAAAGCGGTCCCGGAACGAAGTGGAGGGATGGAGGCGAAGCCGGAATTGCGGAAAGCCCGGCCCGGAATGACTGAGTGCTTGCACGAAGGAATGGAGGGATACGCCCGGCAAAATAAAAATAAAAAACAGGAGGTGCTGCGGTGAAAGAAAAAGAAATTCCTGTGGAACGGATCACGGGGCAGTTGTCAAATATGGTCAGACGGCTGATAAATAAAACTTTTGCGGATTTTCCTTACAGCGGGGCGGAAAATGGATGCATTTCTTTTATTGTGGAGCAGACGGAAAAAAAACATGGTGAAGGAATTTTTCAAAGGGATTTGGAAAAGGAATTTAATTTAAGATCACCGACGGCTTCTGAAATTATAAAAAAACTGGAAGAGAAGGGGTTGATTGTTCGGGAAAATATTGAAGCGGATGGAAGGAAGAAAAAAATTATTCCGACACAAAAGGCGCTTGAATGTGACGTGGCATCAAGAAAAAAATTAAGGGAAATGGAAAAACAGATTGTGAAGGGAATTTCAAAGGAAGAAATTGATTCTTTCAGGGCAGTTTCAAAAAAACTGATGGAAAACCTTTACGAGGCTGTAGAAAAATAATTTTTTTAAGATTGATTAAAGTGGCGGAGAGAAAATTGAGGGAAAGGAAAATGGTAAAATCTTTACTAAAGTGTGTCAGGGAATACAAAAAGCCGGCTATTCTGACACCAATTTTTATTACCGGCGAAGTTATACTTGAATGTATTCTTCCTTATTTAATGGCGAACTTGATTGATTCGATTACGGGCGAAAAAATGAGTCCGATTTTGCTTTGCGGACTGGAACTTTTGATTCTGGCAATGCTTTCGCTTTTGTGCGGAACTCTTGCGGCAAGAACTGGGGCTACGGCTTCCTGCGGTTTTGCAAAAAATTTGAGGCAGGATTTGTATTTTAAAGTTCAGTCTTTTGCTTTTTCGGATATTGATAAATTTTCGCCGGCATCGCTGGTTACACGTCTGACTACCGACGTTACCAACGTGCAGAACGCTTTTCAGATGATTATAAGGATTGCGGTAAGAACTCCGCTTATGTTGATTTTTTCTATTGTGATGAGCCTTAGAATCAACGTAAAAATGTCGCTGATTTTCCTGGCAATTATTCCGGTTCTGGCGGCAGGGCTTTTTACTGTGAATGCGGTTGTTACTCCGATTTTCCACAAGATTTTCAAAAAGTATGATGCTATGAATGCCAGCGTTGAAGAAGATTTAAGCGGTATCCGCGTTGTAAAATCTTTTGTGCGTGAAGATTATGAAATCAAAAAATTTGGAAAAACCAGTGCCGAAGTCTGCAAGGATTTTACCCGGGCAGAAAAGGTGCTTGCCTGGAACACTCCAATCATGATGCTTTGTATTTACGCTGCAATTTTCTGCGTAAGTTTTTTTGGTGCAAAAATGATTATCAATACTGCCGGCGTGGATTTGACGACGGGCCAGCTTTCCTCCCTCATCAACTACGGGGTGCAGATTTTGTCTTCGCTCATGATGCTTTCTTTTATTCTAGTGATGACAAGCATGGCGGAAGAAAGTGCGAACCGTATTGCGGAAGTTCTGGAACACGATTCTTCTTTGAAATCTCCGGAAAATGGTCTTACAAAAGTTGAAAACGGCGAAATTGTTTTTGATAACGTAAGTTTTAAATACAAAAAGGAAAGCCAGAAATTTGCCTTGTCCGCTGTCAATTTGAAAATCCCTTCTGGTTCGACCCTGGGAATTATTGGCGGAACAGGTGCTTCTAAAACGACCCTCATTCAGCTGATTTCCAGACTTTATGATGTGACGGAAGGCAGCGTTACGGTTGGCGGAGAGGATGTCAGAAAGTATGATTTGGATTCACTTCGTAACGAGGTGGCCGTTGTTTTGCAAAAGAACGTACTTTTTTCCGGCACGATTAAGGAAAATCTTCGCTGGGGAAATAAAAATGCCGGTGACGAAGAATTGATGCGGGTTTGTAAGCTTGCTCAGGCTGATGAATTTATCCAGGGACTGCCACAAAAATATGACACTTACATTGAAGCGGGCGGAACAAACGTTTCAGGCGGTCAGAAACAGCGTCTTTGTATTGCGCGTGCACTTTTGAAAAAGCCAAAAGTTTTAATTTTGGACGATTCAACTTCGGCAGTTGATACAAAAACAGATGCTTTAATCAGAAAGGCTTTCCGCGAAGAAATTCCTGAAACTACAAAAATCATCATTGCCCAGAGAATTTCCTCGGTTGAAGATGCAGATTATATCATCGTTTTGGATGACGGAAAAATTGCGGAAGAAGGAACTCACGCAGAACTTGTTGCAAAAGGCGGCATCTACAGTGAGATTTACGAAACTCAGACTAAAAATTCTGATTCCAGAGAAAACTAAGGAGAGGGGGTAAAATTATGGAAGAAAATAAAATGAAAAAAATGCCTCGCGGTAAAAAAGGTTCGCTTGGCCGTCTTATAAAATATCTTTTCAAAAATTACACTTTCGCCTTGATTGTAGTAATTATCTGTATTGTTGCCAGCGCCCTTGCCAGCACAGTTGCAACTGTAATCATGCAGCGGCTTATTGACGAATGTATTATTCCGGGAATCAATTCAGGATTGCAGGCAGTCTGGAAAAATATGCTGACCATTCTTGCCACAATGGCGGTCATTTACATAGTTGGACTTGTGTGTTCTTTTATCTACCCGCGGATTATGGCGGTCGTAACTCAGGGAACCCTGCGAGACCTGCGTGACGATATGTTCAATAAAATGCAGACCCTGCCAATCAAATACTTTGATACCAATTCTCACGGCGACATCATGAGTACCTACACAAACGATACAGACGCCATCCGAATGTTGATTGGACAGAGTATTCCTTCAATTATACAGTCTACTTTGACAATCGTTTCTATGTTCGTGATGATGCTGCGCTTTAGTATTCCGCTCACCCTGGTTGTCTGCTGCTTTATTTTCATAATGACCCTGGTCACAAAAAAATTCGGTGGAAACAGTGCCCGCTTTATGGTTGCCCAGCAAAAATCCCTTGCAAAAGAGGAAGGATTTATTGAAGAAATGCTGCAAGGCTTAAAAGTTGTAAAAGTTTTCTGCCACGAAGAAGAAAGCAAAAAAGATTTTGTAAAATTGAACGAACAGCTTTTTACAGACAGCCAGAAAGCCAATCGCTACGGAAACGAAACTGGCCCGATTCTTGGTAACCTGGGAAACATCATGTACGTTGTAGTTGCCATCGTGGGAGCAGTCCTCTATTTTGTAAAAGCTCCGAACCTCACAATTACAGGTCTTGGGCTTTTATCAACAGGAATTATCATTTCGTTTTTGAGTATGTCCCGCCAGGTTTCGCAAACAGTAAACCAGCTTTCAATGCAGGTTGGAACAATCGCAATGGCAGGGGCAGGTGCAAGCCGAGTATTTGAACTTTTGGACCAGCAGCCTGAAACTGATGACGGTTACGTAAAACTTGTAAACGCAAAGATTGACGAAAATGGCCAGGTGGAAGAATCCGAAAAAATCACAGGACTTTGGGCCTGGAAGCATCCTCATTCTGCAGACGGAACAGTCACATACACAAAACTCACCGGCGATGTAGTTTTAGACCACGTAGATTTTGGCTATGTCCCGGAAAAAACAGTTTTGCACGATATTTCAATCCACGCAAAACCAGGCCAGAAAATCGCCTTTGTTGGTGCAACAGGAGCCGGAAAAACGACAATCACAAATCTGATTAACCGCTTTTACGACATCCAGGACGGAAAAATCCGCTACGACAACATCAATATCAATAAGATTCACAAATCCGACCTCCGCCGTTCGCTGGGAATTGTTTTACAGGACGTAAACCTCTTTACAGGAACCGTTATGGACAACATCCGCTACGGCCGCCTGGACGCTACCGACGAAGAATGTATCGCCGCCGCAAAACTTGCCAACGCCGACAGTTTTATCACCCGCTTACCGGAAGGCTACAAGACTATGCTGACCGGCAACGGAGTAAACCTTTCGCAAGGCCAGCGCCAGTTACTTTCAATCGCCCGCGCCGCAGTTGCAAATCCGCCGGTAATGATTTTGGACGAAGCCACATCATCAATCGACACCCGAACCGAAGCCATAGTTCAGGCCGGCATGGACAACCTGATGAAAGGCCGCACAGTTTTCGTAATTGCCCACCGCCTTTCCACAGTCCGCAACTCCGACGAAATCATCGTACTGGACCACGGCCGCATCATCGAATCCGGCAGCCACCAGCAGCTGATCGACCAGAAAGGTGCCTATTACCAGCTCTACACCGGCGCTTTTGAATTGGAGTAGAAGGGGTAG
>CAVJHV010000009.1:0-31058 GCA_963649315.1 Treponemataceae bacterium
ACCAGATGCCTTCGAATTTTCATAGTTGCCTCTAAAAATTGCAATTTTTAGAGGCCCCCTTAAGGGCTTACTTGGAATCCTTTGAATAAACTGAATATGTCGGGCTGTCTGGTAAATATTTTTTTGCAACTTGAATCATTTTTTCAAGACTGGCATTTTCTATTTTCAGATAATCCTCCAGGTAAAGAAGAGCGTTTCCTGTAACAAGTCCATTTTGCAAAAGTTCCGCCGTTCCTTCGTCAGACTGAGTTTTTAAAAGAGCCTTCAGTATCCACCTGGTTTTTATGTTTTTCAAAAGAGGACTTTTGTAAAGAGATTTTTCTTTTTTCGCAATATCGCTTTTGTCCTTTTCCGCTTTCAAATCATCTTTTAAAGAAGCTGCAGATTTTTTGTAAGCAGATAGAAAATTTGCAGTGTACAAAATGGAAGGAGTTTTTAAACATGCGTAAGGAATACTTTTGCTGCCTTCTGTAACAAAAGTTTCTGCCTGCCCGTCAAGGGCCTCGTTCATTCTTCTTGCTAGTTCGTAAAGAAGGGCATTAAAAATTTCCCTGCTTTCATCATCTGTTGGACAGGCAAACCAAAACTGTGCCGGATCTTTAAACTCTGTTGTAGGAACCAAAATTGGAACCGTGTCACCTGCCATTTCTGCCGGCATGCCAGTGTTGTAAGTGTGCCTGATGGAAATTTTATCTGTCTTAGATTTTATTTTTCCTTTTGTGATTTTTAAATTTTTCTTTTGGCCTTTGCCCTTTAAAAGATTGAAAGTTTTTTCACATTCAGTTTTTGCATCTTCAAAAGTTATATCGCCCAAAATTACAATGGAATAATTTTCAGCATTAATTAATTGAGCGTAAGAATCTTTTAAAGATTTAAAAGTTGTTTCTTTAAAGATTGGACTTTCTATGTCAAAAAGTTTTTCTATTGAAGTTCCCTGGTAAATGTTTTTTAAAGCAGCCTGGCTCATTTGAAAATCCATGCTGCTTATTTTTGTATTCCACTGGCCGTACTGTTCATACATTATGCGGTCAGCAGTTGAAGGAAAAATATCACCATAAATTACAGCGTTTACAAAAGCGCTTAAGGCATTTTGTAAATCTTCTTTTAAACATGAAATTGTAATGTAAGATTTAAAATTGTCTGTTGAACTTTTTATTTCCCCTAGACTTTTAAATTTGCTTTCCTTTTTTAATTTTGAAATTTCTGCCTGCAAATTATATGAAAGATAATTTACAATAAGTGTCCTAAGATAATGCTCATTACCAGGAGACGCCGCTTCACCGCCATCAATGCAAATAGAAATTAAAAGACCATTGCTCTTTGGATTTTCTTTTACAAGAAGAGGAATGCCGTTTTCCAAAGCTGCGCTTTTTATCATTTTAGAATTTGACTCATAAAAAGCCTGGGCCGCATTTTTATTTTTTTCGCTTTCGCTTTCATCAATTTTTTCATCAGTATTTTCTTTTATGCAAAGATTTTCATCCGCAAAAGCTTTTTTTAAAAACAGCTGGTCTGTGTACCATGAAGCATTTTCTCTTGTTACAAGATTAAATCCTGCTTCTTCGTAGGACTCTTTTTCCTTTAAATAATTTTCCGTGTTTAACAAAACAAAAATGTAAGGTTCTTCAGCCTGAACCTTGCGGTAAATTTCTGCAGGCGATTCATTTTTTATTTCTTCTTCCAAAGCTTCAAACCTGGTTATAAAAACTTCAGAAGAAAGTTCCGGGTGCAAGGCCCAGAAGTCTGCAATAAAATTCATCCCTTCCAGTGGCGAAGACGTTTGCTTTTTGTATTTTGAAGAAATTTCATTTTGTGCCTGACTGAAAGAAAGCGGTGAAAGAGAAGCTGCTGCTTTTGCATTTTCTACAAAGCGGATAACCTGGTCTGCACTCGAAGGAAGTTTTTCCGGTTTTTGTTCCGAAGAAAATGAATAAGGTTCTTCAAGAAGGGCCTGTAAAATCAAGCGTGAAAAATCACTTTGCTGGACACTTGCAGAAGTCAAATAGTCATAACCTCTTAAAGCAACAAGAGGATCCGCTGTTTCGTATTCAATGTATGTAGAAGATGAAGTGTTAAAAGCTGCACTCAAAATGTCAGCCTGGTTCATTGAAAGGGAAGTGAATTGAACAACAAGCTGAGTAAAATCTTTTGAAAAAGAATCGTCTGTGATTACAAAGCGTTTTTCTTTTTTTTCGTCTGCCTGTGAATTTGATTTTGCGTCTTGACCAGTCTTACTGTTTTTATTTGAATTATCTTTTTCTTTAAGGGAATTTATTTTTACCTGTCTTGAATATAAATCCTTCCATTCAGAAAAATATTCTAAAGCCAGATTGTAAACTTTTTCATGACTGATATTTCCGCTTATAAAAATTGCACAATTCTGGGGAATGTAAAATTCTTTTTCAATGTCAAAAAGAATTGTCCTGACTTCAGAAGTTGTGTGTCCGGAAAAAAGTGCAGGGTAAATTCCAGTATCATGTTTCCATGGAGCAGAAGAAAAAATTCTTGAATCGATTGCACTGTTGATTAAAGCGCTTGTGCTTTTTTCATTTTCCATCACTTGATTTTTCATTTCGGTATAACTTGAAGAAATCATTTGGTCCGAAAAAGATGGATTTATTAAAACCTCTGAAATGGATTTAAAAAAAGTTTCCAGTTCTTCTGGGGGCAGGGAAGCAGAAAATGTAGAAGATTCCTGGTTAGTAGAATATTTTAATTCAACAGTGTCAAAAAAATTTTTGTAATCATTTTTCATTTGCTTTGCAAAAATTTCTGTGTGTAAAGGAAAGAAGCCTGCCCTGGCCGCAGACTGTGAAGAAAAGCCTGAGCGCGACATAAATTCCGCATGTAAAATGGCGCTGGAAAAATCTTCCCTGACAAAAATGGTTAACTGGTTTGAAAGAGTAATTATGTGTAAGTTAGAATACTGTCCTTCTTCCTTCTGCAGACTTGCAGCCTCTGCCACACGAGTAAAACTGGTCAGCGCTAAAAAAAATCCCAGAAGAAGACGAGCCCGTTTTTTTAATAAATCTTTCCATGCAAAAGTCATTCCAAAAATATATCACATAGTCCTTTAAAAAAAAATCCCATATTGAGTTATGAAAAAAAACAAACTATAATTTCACTATGCCAAAGGTAACTTTACTAGAGGACGAAATTCAGTCACTTGATTTTGATCCTGCATTAATAAAAGACAAGCGTCATCTTAGTCCAAAAGAAATTTATACACTCATTCAAAATAGAAATACTTCTTCTGACCCTACGTGGCAGAATATTTGGGTTTGTAAAGAAGCAGGGGATTTTTGTGTTGATCAGATTATTCAAAGTGATTTTAACGGATATGTCATTTTGGGAAAAATCCGCCATGCCACTTTAAAATACCACGACCTGGAATTAAAAACAGGCATCTATCGTTCTTCCCTTTACGATTTAGTCACTGGGGACGACTGCGTAATAAATAATGTTTCTTACATAAAAAATTATCATCTTGCAGACCGTGTCATGCTTTTTAACATTCAGGAAATCAGCTGCACATGTCATTCAAAATTCGGAAACGGAATTTTAAAAGAAGGTGAACCTGAAAAAAACAGAATATGGATTGGTGTGGGAAACGAAAATGATGAAAGGGCAGTTCTTCCTTTTAAAGACATGATTCCTGCAGACGCCTTTCTTTGGTCACGTTACCGCGAAGATCATAAACTGATGGGCCGCTTTATTGAGTTAACCGAATTTGGAAATGACAAAAAATTAAACACATTCGGTGTAATTGAAAATGATGCTGTCATTAAAAATACCACTTTAATAAAAGATGCCTGGATTGGTTCATGTGCATACATCAAGGGCGCTTTTAAATTAAAAAATATTACAATCCTTTCCAATGAAGATGCTGTTTCCCAGGTGGGCGAAGGCGTTGAACTTGTAAACGGAATTATGGGGGAAGGCAGCCGCGCTTTTTATCAGGCAGTTGCAGTACGTTTTGTGATTGGAAAAAATTGTCAGATAAAATATGGTGCCCGTCTTTTAAATTCCGTTCTGGGTGACAATTCGACTGTGTCCTGCTGCGAACTTCTTAACAATTTGATTTTCCCTTTCCACGAGCAGCACCACAATTCTTCCTTCCTGATTGCTTCTACAGTTATGGGGCAAAGTAACATCGCGTCTGCCGCAACAATCGGTTCAAACCACAATTCCCGTTCGCCTGACGGAGAAATGCTTGCGGGCAGAGGGTTCTGGCCGGGCCTTTGTTCCGATTTTAAATATGATTCAAGATTTGCTTCTTTCGTTTTAGTTTCAAAGGGCAGTTACCAGAATGAGCTGAACGTTACATATCCATTTTCACTCCTTGCAACCAGCAATGATGACAAGGCCGTTCACATTTTGCCGGCTTACTGGTTTTTGTATAACATGTACGCCATTGTCAGAAACAAATATAAATTTGCCGCCAGGGACAAACGCTTTAACAAAGTTCAGCACATTGAAACAAACCCTTTTGCTCCGGACACAATGCAGGAAGTGATTTTTTCTCTGGAAAGAATAATTGAATTAACAAAAGACTTTTTGCTTTTGGATGAAAAAGAAAGAAAGGCTTTTACAAAAGCCGATGACAAGACCGAATTAACCCAGGACTTTCATAAAAAAATTCTTTCATCTTCCAGCGAAGCAGAAAGGTTGCAGCTGGCAAAAGATTTTATCCACCAGAATGACCAGGCAAAAATTATTTTAAAAGACAAACTTGCCCAAAAAAAATATGGCGCCTTGATTTTTAAGGCCATTCAAGGTTACAAGGAATACCGTCGCGTTTTAAAATATTTTGCAGTTCAGTCTTTGATTGACTGGGCCGGTCAGAATAAGTGCCAGTCCCTTTCATTGGAAAATTTAAAAGAAATTTACCGACTGCCTCTTTTTACAAAATGGATTAATGCCGGCGGGCAGATTATTCCTGAAGAAAAAATAAATGAACTCTTTGATAAAATCAAAAATGAAGAAATAAAATGCTGGCAGCAGGTTCATGATTTTTATGATGAATGTCAAAAGTCTTATATTGATTATAAAGCCCGCTATGCCTTTTTTGTTCTTGAATACATGTATTCAAAAAAGATTCAGGACTTTACATGCGAAGATTATGATGACATCACGAACGATGTAGCCTATGTTTCACTCAATATGCTTGAATCTTCCATTTCCAGCCGCGAAAAAGATTACACAGACTTTTTCCGCAGCATCACTTTCCGAAACGACCAGGAAAAAGAAGCCGTCCTTGGCCGCATTCAGGATTCATCTTTCTTAAAGGAATTAAAATCTTCTACCGCAGACTTTGAAGAAAAACTTTACTTGATTTTTAAATTGCTCCGTTAGGTGGATTTTTGATTTGGGGGAGGGGCTGTTTACGAAAGAGGTACTTCTTTTCAAAAGAGGTGTCTGTTTACAAAAGCGACACATGTTTACGAAAGCGGTGTCTGTTTACAAAAGCGCCACATGTTTACGAAAGAGGTGTCTGTTCCCAAAAGTGGCACATGTTTACGAAACAAATGCCTGTTTCCAAAAGCGCCCCCTGTTTACGAAACAAATGTCTGTTTCCAAAACCGCCCCCCTGTTTCCAAAAGCGCCACATGTTTACAAAAGCGGTGTCTGTTTACAAAAGCGCCACATGTTTACGAAAGAGGTGTCTGTTTTCAAAAGCGCCACATGTTTACGAAACAAATGCCTGTTTACAAAAGCGGCACATGTTTACGAAACAAATGCCACTTTCCAAAAGCGCCACCTCTCCCCAAAAAATCACTTCATCTTCATAGTGACCGCCAGTCCTGCCCTGAACTTTTTGTCCGGAACTATAATCGGATTCACAGAAATGCCTGCCACCCAGGCATCCAGATTCAAGGCTTCCTTTAAGTTTGCATTGTATTTTTTAGCATAAAGCCCCGGCCATATAAGACTTATCAGCCTGGAAGCAACCATTGTAACAAGACCTCCACCTGTAATAACAAGAAGAGGAGCATAGTAGTCTTTAAAGAGGGCGTATTCGCCTTGTGAAGCTATAAGGGGAATAAAATCTATTAATGCAAATATCAATAGTCCCATGCCGCCTACATAAGCTGCTATGGATCCAACACCATCTATTAAAAGGTGTGGCAAAAACGGCCAGAAATTTCCCTGCCATAAAGACCCCAAAGCATAACCCGGCCACATATTTTCCTTTCTGGCAGCTTTTGCATCGCTTTCGAAAGCCTTAAAAAGAAGCAGTTTTTCTTCGTCAGGCAATTTCTGTGAAAGGTCAGAAATTGCCTCTTTGTTCTTTTTGAGCCCCCTGGAGATTAAACGGCCAATTTCTTTTTTTATTCCGCTTATGTCCTCAGTTTCTTCAAAAAGCTGGTTTTCTTCTACCGCCTGCTCTGAAAAAATAATTTCTTCGGATTCTAAAGAAGTGGAATTTTCTTCTTGTCCAAAAAGGCCTGATCCCGCAAAGAAAAACAGTGCCATGCAAAATAACAGATACTTTTTCATAAGGACTCCCAAAATAAATTTAAAAATCGTGTCCCGCCTGGGCCACCCAAACTCAGTCAGCAAACTTTTTACCTGGTAAAATTATGAATTATAAAAATTCTTTTGTCAAACTAATAATTTTTTGTTTTTTTTTAAGCATACCGCCTTTTGTCAAACGGCCCTTGCGTGGCTCGGCTATTCGCCTCGGTGCTTTGCACTTTGCCTTCGGCAAACCACTCCACGACCGGCTAGGCTGGTCGTGAAAAGAAATATTTCTTTCGTAAAGCAATTCTAAAAATCATAAATGGCAAAAGATTTTTCTTCTTTCTTGAACAAATGGAATTTTAAAATTCGCACTAGTCGGATTGGAGTGGGCCCCAAGGGATTATTTTTTTTTGAATTCAAAAAAAAATAACGGAGCGAAAGCGCAGCCACGTAAAGCCGTCTTTAAATGCGGCATCTTCAAAAAAAAATACAAATGCCCTTTTCCCGAAGAAATTTTTCCATTGACATTCCCCGGATTTTTGGGTATAAGAGAGGCATGAAAAGCAATTTATTCCTGCTACTAGAACTACTATCTTCTCTAAAAATCATGCCGGCAAGGGTACTGAAGATTATGGTTAGTAGGTAAACTTTAAAGTTTACAAGGAAGATTGCTGGGGTAACCCAAATCAAACTAGCATATACAGACCTGTTGCTTAGGCGGCGGGTCTTTTTTTATTGCAATTAGTTTTGCAGGCAGTGGCTGTCAGTCATCTGTAAAAAGGCCCGCAAAAAAGGTCTGCAAAATTTTTTTAGTGGAGAAAAAAATGTCTGTAATGAATCCAAATGGTAAGTATGCACCAATTCCTTCAATCCCTCTTGAAAAAAGAGAATGGCCTTCAAAAAGAATTACAAAGGCACCTCTCTGGTGTTCTGTTGACCTTCGAGATGGCAACCAGGCCCTTGTAAACCCAATGGGCGTTGACGTTAAACTTGCTTTTTTTGACCTTCTGGTTAAAATCGGTTTTAAAGAAATTGAAGTAGGTTTTCCTGCTGCAAGTGACACTGAATATGAATACATCCGCCGTCTTATTACAGAAAATCACATTCCGGATGATGTAACCATTCAGGTTCTTTGCCAGGCCCGTGAAGCTCTTGTTAAAAAAACAATGGAAGCAATCAAGGGGGCCCCTCACGTTATCTTCCATATATATAATTCAACTTCTCCGGCCCAGAGAAAATACACTTTCAATAAATCCAAGGAAGAAATAAAGCAGATTGCTGTTGACGGTGTGCGCTGCATAAAATCTTGCATGACAGAAGAAGATTTTAAAAGAATTCGCCTTGAATATTCCCCAGAAAGTTATTCAATGACAGAAATTGATTATGCTGTTGAAATTTGCCAGGCTGTAAAAGCTGAATGGCCTTCAAGTCCGGAAAATAAAATCATCATGAATCTGCCTACAACTGTTGAATGTTACACTCCAAACATTTATGCAGATTCCATTGAATATTTTGCCAGCCACATAGGTGACCGCGAAAATGTTGTCATTTCTACCCACTGCCACAATGACCGGGGAACAGGGGTTGCCAGTGCAGAACTTGCCCTTCTGGCAGGCGCTGACCGTGTTGAAGGCTGCCTTTTTGGAAACGGGGAGAGAACTGGAAATCTGGACATAGTTAATGTTGCTTTAAACATGTTTGCGGAAGGCGTTGACCCTGAACTGGATTTTAGAAATATTGAAGAAATCCGCGAGGACTATACAAAATTTACAGGCATGGAAGTTGGTCCCCGCGTGCCTTATGCCGGTGAGCTTGTCTTTACGGCATTTTCCGGCAGTCACCAGGACGCTATCCGAAAGGGTATGGCTGCCCGGGCCAAGATGGACAAAAACGCACTTTGGGATGTTCCATATCTTTACATTGATCCGCATGACATTGGCCGCCAGTACGAAGGCATTATCAGAATAAACTCCCAGTCTGGAAAGGGCGGGGCAGCCTTTATTCTGGAAGAGGATTACGGCATTGCCCTGCCAAAAGCAATGCATCCGGCTATGGGTGAAGTGGTTAAAAATGCCGCTGATGCTGCACAAAGAGAATTGCAGCCAAAAGAAATTTATGATCTTTTTGTAAAACAGTGGCTTGAAAATTCTACAAATCTTAAAATCCTTGACCTTAACGAAACAAATATTGAAGGTGCAGAAAAGACTCAAAGTTCTGCTGTCAGGGCTGTAATTGAATGGAAGGGCCAGCGCATTTCCATTGGCGAAAAAGGAAACGGTCCAATCGATGCTTTTGCCAACGCCCTCTTTGCAACTCCTGCCCCTCGCTTTAACGTAACATCTTTCCACGAACACAGCATTGGTACGGGCCACGACACATCTGCCATAGCCTATGTTCAAATTACATGCGAAGATGGAAACCAGTACTGGGGTGCCGGAAAGTCAACCAGCATTGGCCGGGCCGGAATTAATGCCCTTGTTTCTGCCCTTAATCAGATTAAAATTAAATAGAAGCAAAAAAGGCTTGTGGCATGTAAAAAAAATCTGTCAGACTGAAAGATTTTTACTTTTGTCCGGCCTTTTTCGCACAGAAAAAAAACTGCCCTGAACAAAAAAAGTCCAGGGCAGTAAAGGAGTAAGGAGTTAGGGTGTCTCTAAAGAGTTCAATTTTTCAGGGACTCCCTTGACAAATAGTCAAAAAAAAACCTCTGCCTGTACGACGTAGAAGCAGAGGCCAAAGGAGAGGAGGATGCAGAAACTGATACGTTTCTTTAGCAGGCGTATCTAAAACTGCGTTAATTGCTCTTGCAATATACTTAACTAACCAAGTTGCCCCTTTCAGGTTACAAAAAAAATATTTTTTTTAATTTTTTTGCAAAAAGAATTTTTCTGCCAAAAGATATTCTTTTCTGGATCTCCCCTGCCATTCGACTTTTTTTAAGCCTATCTCCTTGAAAGGTAAAGTTAATATCGCTATTATAGGGACAAAATCATTTATTATTTATATAGAGGAAAACTTATGTCAGAAGTTCGAGTAAGATATGCTCCGTCCCCTACAGGCATGCAGCATATTGGTGGAGTTCGCACCGCTCTTTTTAACTATTTATTTGCCCGTTCACAGGGTGGAAAATTCATACTTCGCCTTGAAGATACAGACCGCACACGCTATGACGAAAAATACGTAAAGAATCTTTACGACACAATGGCCTGGTTAGGACTTGACTGGGATGAAGGTGGCGAAAAGGGTGGTGAATATGGCCCTTACGTTCAGAGTCAGCGCTTTGATCTTTATAAAAAATATGCCATGGAACTGGTAGAAAAGGGTGAAGCCTACTACTGTTTCTGCGATTCAGAGCGTCTTGAAAGAATCCGTAAAATCCAGACAGAAAATAAATTGCCGCCTGGATACGACCGCAACTGCCGTCACCTTAAAGAAGATGAAGTAAAGGCAAATCTTGCAGCCGGCAAACCTTTTGTCATCCGCTTAAAGGTTCCTCTTGAAGGGGAAACAAAATTTCATGACCACCTTTTGGGTGACATTGTATGGAAAAACGAAGATATTTCTCCGGACCCTGTACTTTTAAAGTCAGACGGATTCCCTACATACCACCTGGCAAATATTGTTGATGACCACCTTATGCACATTTCTCACGTAATGCGCGCTCAGGAATGGATTCCTTCAACACCGCTTCATGTTCAGATGTACAGGTCTTTTGGCTGGGAACATCCGGAATTCTGCCACCTGCCAATGGTAAATGGTTCAGATGGAAAAAAACTTTCTAAAAGACACGGTTCTACGTCTTTAAATGAATTCCGTGCCAGGGGTTATCTGCCACAGGCTATCATAAATTACGTTGCACTTTTGGGCTGTTCTTACGAAGACGGCCGTGACCTTTACACCCTTGAAGAACTTGCAAAAAATTTCAAGCTGGAACATTTAAACAAGGCACCGGCCGTTTTTGACTACAAGAAACTGGAATGGTACAACGGCCAGTATATCCGCATGCTGACAGACCAGGAACTTTATGACTGGACTCTTCCTTTCATCACAGGCACTGGAGACGCTGCTTTGGAAATCAATCCTGAAAATCCTCAGCCTAAGCCAAAAGTAGGTCCTGAATATTCGGGTCTGGCTCTTGGAGATGACGGCCAGCCTTATTGCACAGACTCTTCCATGAATATGACAAGTGCGGATGTTAAGAAAAAGCTTCTGGAACTTATGCCTCTCATTAAAGAAAGGTTGCACTTCCTTACAGACGCTGCAGAAATGGTCCACTTCCTTTTTACAGAACCGCCTGTTCCTCCAAAGGAAGAAATCATTCCAAAAAGGCTGGATGAAGAAAAGACACTTGCTGTTCTTGAAAAAGCAAAGGAATTCATCAGGGGTCTTTCTTCTCTCAGCCATGAAGATGCAGAAAATCTTGCAAAGTCTATGGCAGAGGAACTTGGTGTTAAACTGGGGGACTTTATGATGCCAATACGCATGGCAGTAACAGGTAGTCGCGTTTCACCGCCTCTTATTGGTTCCATTTTGATTTTGGGAATTGACAAAAGCATTGAGCGCGTAGAAAGAACAATAAAATCTTTCTAAAAATATTTTACAGGCCGCTTTTTTTAAGGCGGTCTTTTTCTTTTGTTTTTGATTTTTGCATATTTACAAAAATCTATTGCATAAAAAGCCTGTAAATCACTATAATTATGCAGATTTTGCTAAAAGGAGTGTATAAAAATGCAATTTATTGACGGTGGAGTTACTGCTCCTCAGGGGTTTACTGCAAATGGAATTCTTTGCAAGATTAAGGGAAGCCGCACCACAAACGATACGGCATTAATTTTTTCAGAAAAGCCTTGTAATGCAGCCGGTCTTTTTACTCAAAACAAGGTAAAGGCAGAAGCTGTAAAATATACAATGGAACATATCAAAAATGGCAGAATGCAGGCCGTTATTGCCAATTCAGGAAATGCCAACTGCTGCACAGGTCAGGATGGTGCAAAAGTAGCCCGGGGTATGGCAGAATTAGCGGCAAATGAACTGGGTATTTCTGCGGACGATGTAGTTGTCTGTTCAACAGGTGTAATTGGTGCCCAGCTGCCTTTGGAAAAAATCCAGGCAAAAATCCACGAATTGAAAAACGGTTTAAGCAAAAAGGGCCACGAAGAAGCAAGAATCGCCATTATGACAACAGACACTCACTACAAGGAATGTGCCGTAGAAACTGTCATTGGCGGAAAGACCGTTCACATAGGGGCAATGTGCAAGGGCTCCGGTATGATTCACATTAATTTGGGAACCATGCTTGCCTTTATGACTACAGATTGTTCTATCAGTTCGGACATGCTTAAAATGGCCTTAAAGGAAAGTGTTGCGGGAACATACAATTGCGTTTCTGTAGACGGGGACACATCTACGAATGACACCCTTACAATTCTTGCTAATGGTATGGCCGGTAACCAGGAAATTACTGGTCCGGGAAAGGATTATGATGATTTCCTTGCTGCTTTAAACGCAATAAACACGGTGATGGCTAAAAAAATTGCTGCTGACGGAGAAGGGGCTACAAGGTTAATTGAATGTAATGTGAAGGGAGCAAAAGATGTAGAAACAGCCCGCGGTCTTGCAAAAGCTGTAATTTCATCTTCGCTTGTAAAGGCTGCAATGTTTGGATCGGATGCTAACTTTGGCCGCTTTCTTTGCGCTATGGGCTATTCTCCTTACTGCTTTGATCCTGAAAAAGTGAGCATCTGGTTTACCAGCAAAAAGAATTCAAAAAGATATTTTGATTCAAGCAAAGAATTTGAAGTTGCCGGCGAACAGAAAATACAGGTTTTTGAAAAAGGAGTTCCTTTAAAATTTGACGAAGCAAAGGCAAAGGAAGTTTTACAGGAAGAAGCTGTAGAAATTTTAATTGAATGTGGTGACGGCACTGCCTGTGGAAGAGCATGGGGCTGCGACTTAACATACGATTATGTAAAAATCAACGGAGACTATCGTACTTAAGTTTTTTTTAATTGGGATTTTTAGAAAACTTACATTAGAGAGGAAATTATGAGTGATCAGGTAAATTTAAATGATAAAGCAGATCCAAGATTGAATAATCAGCAGTGGTCAGATGTTTTGGTACAGGCCCTGCCATATTTTAAACATTGGGTTGGAAAAACAGTTGTTGTAAAATACGGCGGAAACGCAATGCTTAACGAAGAACTTAAAAGTGACGTAATGGAAGACATTGTTCTTTTGAGCACCATAGGCATTAAAGTTGTTCTTGTTCACGGGGGCGGTCCTGAAATTAACCATATGCTGGAAAAGATGGGCAAGGAAAGTAAATTTGTAAACGGACTTCGCTACACAGACAAGGATACAATGGAAATTGTAGAAATGGTTCTTGCCGGAAAACTTAACAAGGACATTGTAAGCCTTTTGTTAAAGAAGGGCGGCCGAGCTGTTGGTTTAAGTGGAGTTGATTCAGGTCTTCTTAAAGCAAAGAAAATAGAAAAGGACGGTCAGGATCTTGGTTTTGTCGGCGATGTAACTCAAGTGAATCCTGAAGTCATACAGTCACTTTTGAACCAGAATTTTATACCTGTTGTTTCTACAGTTGCAATCGGTGAAGACCAGGACACAAATCTTTATAACATAAACGCAGACACGGCAGCAGCAAAAATTGCAGTTGCTTTGGAGGCTGAAAAATTTGTTCAGCTGACAAATGTGCCTGGCGTTTTAAAAGACATAAATGATTCTTCAAGCCTCTTGCAGCGAATTCACATAAGCGATGTTGATGACCTTATCAAAAATGGTACAATCGCTGGTGGAATGATTCCAAAGATTGAATGCTGCATGTTAGCCCGCCAGGGTGGAGTGCCTAGAACTCACATTATTGACGGCCGCGTACCCCATTCACTTTTAATAGAAATGTTTTCAGACCGCGGAATTGGCACAATGATTTACTAGAAAAAGTATCTGAAAATTGCAAAAGCTGCGTTTTTTTTTAACGACTGCAAGAGTTAAGGGTATCTCTAAAAATCATTTTTAATGCTTTTTTAGAGATGCCTTCGAATTTTAAGTCTTTGAAATACAAAGAGTTAAAATGTCGTATTTTCATAGTAGCCTCTAAAAATTGCAATTTTTAGAGGCTACCTTAAAAATATCCTGCCCTTTTCCCATTGTTAACTTCATCAATATTAATATAGAATAGGGCAGGCAAAAAAAAAGACTGGAGGTGCCTTATGGCCAGCAAAACTGTTTTAAATAATTATTCTTCCTTTGATGTTACTTTGAAAACCGGAAAGGGTTCAATTTGCACAGACGTAAATGGAAAAAAATACATTGATTTTCTTGCAGGCATTGCAGTCAATTGTTTAGGTCACAATTATCCTCCTCTTGTAAAAGCAATTTCAAATCAGGCAAAAAAGCAGATTCATATTTCAAATTACTACACCAGCGACATTGGCGAAGAATATGCCAGGGCCTTGCTTAATGCTACGGGGTTTGACGGCGTGTTTTTTGGAAATTCCGGGGCTGAAGCAAATGAAGCTGCAATCAAACTGGCCAGAAAATATGGTTATTTAAAAAGCGGCAAAAAAAGACGTACAATTGTAAGTCTTTTACAAAGCTTTCACGGCAGAACAATCAACTCTTTGACGGCAACAGGCCAGGACCGTTTTCACCCTGAATGTTTTGGCCCATACCCGGAAGGATTTAAATACATTCCTGCCAACGATTTTAAAGCAATAAAAAACGCCTTTGACGAAACAACTGCTGCTTTCATGGTGGAATGCGTTCAATGTGAAGGCGGAGTTATTCCCCTTGACCCTGAATGGGTTCGCGAAGCAAGTGAAGCTGCCAGAAAAGCCGGTGCAATTGTTATTGCGGATGAAGTTCAGACTGGAATGGGCAGAACAGGTTCCCTGCTTGCAAATGAGCAGTTTCAGTTTAACCCGGAAGTCGTTACTCTTGCCAAGGGAATTGCCGGCGGTCTTCCAATGGGGGCCTGCCTTTACCGTGGCATTGCAGATGTTTTTCAGGCGGGAGATCATCAGTCTACATTCGGTGGAAATCCTCTGGTTTGCGCTGCTGCAAAAGTTGTTTTAAAAGAAATAACTGCTTCTGACTTTTTGTCTCATGTTACTCAAAAAGGTGAGCACATGCGGTCTGTTATAAAAAGCTGGAATCTTCCCGTTATAGAAGATGTTCGTGGACTGGGACTTATTACAGGCATTCAAGTAAAGACTGACCCTGTGGAAATAGAAAAAAAACTGTTGGAAAAGGGCCTTCTTGTCTGCACTGCCGGAAGTGATGTTGTAAGACTTTTGCCTCCATTAAACATTCCTTTAAAATTGATTGACAAGGGCCTTAACATTCTGCGTTCTGTTCTTGAAAATTAAAAGTCTCTTTAGTATCATTGCTCTATGCACAAAAAATTTGTCATTGCAGGATTTGTTATTGCTATAGCCGCAATTGTTACTATTGTAAGCCTGCGTTACTTAAAGGAAAAGAAAAGTCAGTCTTCAAATATAAAAGTTTCTCAGGCTCTTTCTTCTGTTCAGGAAGAAAATACTGTCCGGGAAATGATTGCTTACGGAGGGGATGAACCTTTAACTTCCCTTATCCCTCTGGAAGACGATGAAACTCTGGTTGCAGTTTTAAATGAAAGTCTTGAAGAAGAAAGTGAATCTGTCATGCACGATGAACTTCTGGATCAAATTGTTGCCGTAAAAAATTCTTCGGATTCTGCCATTATGCTGATTGTAGGTTTTTACAATTCAGAAACAGACTCTTATGGCCGCGACGCTTTCATCCAGACAGACATAAAGCAGGTTTCATCATTTTCATATTATACGGCAGACCTTACTGGTGACCACAGGGTTTCTATTGTTTACCAGGGCATAAATCAGCAGGGCCTTTCAGAACTGTCAGTCTGGCATGTTAAGCGTCTGGCAGATAAAACCATTCCGGAACAACTGGGCCATTTTACTTCCAACGACGTAATTTACATTCAGGAAAGTGACCGCTACTACGACTATGACATGGCCGAAGCAGATGGAGCGGCTTACCCGGTTTACGTTTATTCAATGGAAGGTGAGGGCAGGATGAAAGATCAAGTCCTTAATGTTTACACATGGGACAAAGCAAGCCAGTCTTTCCAGGTAACATATAAAAATACTGTTACAGCCGCCTCTCTTGCAAGCAAGGAACTTTCTTTTGTTCAGGGGGGCAGCCTTGATTCTTACGCTGAATTTTTGAACGGCCTGTGGAAACTGACAGGCACATCTTCCAAAGAAGATATTTTGATTTATTTTGATTATGCTGAAAAAAGCATCATCTTTGCCATGGGAGACACCCAGTCATACTACACATGGGATCAAAATTACCTTCGCTATTCAGGCATTTACATTACAAGTTCTAACGCAGAAATTACAAATTTCCGCCGCCGCATTGACATAAGTCTTCGTGGAGTTGATTCCATTCAAGTGCGCCTTATGGATGATGTGCGCATGATTATTTCTGAAGGCAGTGAATGGGACGGTCTGTATAAAAAACTTAATGTTAAGGATTACTACACTGAAAAAGCCAGTGCCAGTCCGACAGATTATGTTCAGGATTTTATTGATCAACTGGAAAAAGGTCCTTCATGGCGTGCGTCAGACGGATCTGTTATTACATTTACAGATGGTCAGTACACCAGCCAGGCTTCTGATGGCCTTATTTCGAATGGATTTTATACAAAAGTTCAGTTCATGGACATGCCTTTCATTCAATTCCGCTCACCTGCAAATGCTACATGGCTGAACGGAATATATTTACTTTCTTATGCAGAAGTGACAGGTCTTAACGAAAAGAATTCCCTTATTTTGCAGCCATACACCCTTAGTCCCCAGGCAGCAAATGTAAGTGATGAGCGACCTCTTATTTTAAATCGCATTATTGATGAAAATTTAAATTGACATGTAATTTTAGAGATGCCCTTTCCTGAAATCAATTTAAAATAAAAAAAACTGCCTGACACAAGCAGGGCGCTTTTTGCCAGACAGTTTTCGCTTTTAAATTACTTTATTAGCGGACAATGCGGATATTATCAATATAGAATGTTCCGCCCGGGTTTTCTTCACATACATCGATGATGCAGCATGCAATCTGTTCTGCGAAAGCAATGCCGTTTGTTGTAAAGTCGAATGTAAGGTTCTGAACAATAGAGCCAGCTGGTACTTCAACTTTTTCTGAAGAAGACCATGCCCAGTCAACGCCATTTTGAACATTTCCCTTAAGCTGCAATGCGTAATCGTTAGGGTTGTAAACATCAACTACAAGGTACTTTACACCAGTCCAGTCTGTTTCTACCAGAGAGTTTGTGTAGAAAGAAGCCTGCTTTGATGTGTCAGCTGTAGCAATGTCATATGTCCATACAGCAGATGTTGTTCCGTCTGTTGACCAGTCCTCTGTTGTGTCAGCTTCCAGAGAAAGGTTGTGGGCACCCCATTGGTCCCATGAATCACCTACAGCAAGCCAGAAGTTGCCTTCTTCAAAACTGTCCAGAGATGAAACTTCTCCAGCAGGCATTTCCTGTACTGTAACAGGTGTCTTTGACTTCTTTTTCTTGTTCTTCTTTTTTGCAGCAAAAGCTGAAGAACCCAGCATCAAAAATGCAGCGCAAGCGGCTGTGAAAATAAGTACACTCTTTTTCATAGATTTCTCCTGTAAGAAAAAAAATGGAATCTTCATTACCCCTGTAATAAGTATTCCTTTGCGGGCTTCCAGAAAGTCTAATTTTCAGGAATGCCTCTATATTAACAAAAAAATGCCGCAACAAAAAAGTTACGGCCGAAAAATCAAAAAATTATTTTACAAGACGAATGTTGTCTACGTAAATTGGACCATCATGTTCCTGGAAAAGACAGATACACATTCTGTGTACAGCTGTTGCATCTGGAATCTTGAGGTCAGCAAGGTTGATTGTAACGTTCTTGTTAAGACCACCACCCAATGTCTGAGCACCTGACTGGCACCATGTCCAGTTTGTGTCCTGGATTACGAGTACGAAGTCAATTGCAGCACCTGTAGGGTTAAAGACATCAAGAACAACCTGAGTGTATTCTGTAAGATCTACAATTGCCAGAGCATCGCAGAAGAATGTTGCCTTGTCACCGCCTGTTGCACCATTTGCAGGACTTGCAGCGGAATATTCAAGCTTCATAGAAGTTGAACCTTCACTTTTCCATTCTGTTGATTCACTGATATCTGTTGATGTGTCACCAGTACCCCAAGAATCTCCAACTGCTAACCAGTAAACTCCTTCTTCAACACCATCAAGAAGGTCTACAGTTCCTGCTGGATCTGGATTGTTGATAGCTTCAACTCCTTCTACTGCAGGAGTTGCCTGTTTCTTTGCCTTCTTATTCTTTTTTGGTTTAGCAAATGCTGTAGCGCTTGCAAGAAGAGCGATTGCTGTTGCTGCGAAAATAACTTTTGTGATTTTCTTCATAACTTTGATTCCTCCTAAAATTTAAATCAGTTATATTTTTATAATAGCATGATGATTTTAAAATGCAAGAAAAATCAATCAAAAAATTAAATAAAAGTAATTTTTCCTAAAAAATAACTTTATAAATTACTTAAACATAACATGATATTAATTTTTTTTACTTAAAAAATTAGTTAATTTTATATTTTTTCCTTGATAAATTCACATTATTGAAATATCATAGACATACTAGTGAGGTCTTTACGCTATATGAAAAGAAAAAAGATAGCCATTCTCTTAGCATTACTGGCTTTTTCTGCCCATGCTCTTTTTGCTCAGCAGGGTGTTGAAAAGCAGGTTATCAGATGGTCAAGAGGCAGTTCTATTAACGAATATCTCGAAAAA
Source organism: Treponemataceae bacterium (assembly GCA_963649315.1). Lineage (GTDB taxonomy): Bacteria > Spirochaetota > Spirochaetia > Treponematales > Treponemataceae > Treponema_D. The sequence goes on from CAVJHV010000009.1 coordinate 18,326, forward strand.
TACAGATTTGCTTCTTATCCCCAGAAAACAGTAAAAATAGATGCTCTTTCTTACATAAGTGCATCCGATGACGCTAACATCAAGAATCTTGATGAATTTGAAGGCGAAAAAAATGTTCTTTACTGGACAGATGAATCAGGTTCTGTAACATGGTCCTTCAATATTGAAGAAGCTGGTCTTTACGGGCTTACGCTTGAATATTTTGCCCTTCCTCACAAGGGAATGGAAATTGAATTTGAAGTCAGAATTGACGGCCAGTTGCCTAACGATGACTTCCAGGCTGTAAGATTTGCCCGTATATGGAAAGATTCTGCTCCAATCGGAATGGACAAAAACGGAAACCAGATTGTTTCTGATGAAGAAGAAGTTCCGCAGTGGCAGACCAGGGCCTTTATTGATACCCAGGGATTTTTCAACAAAGTTCTTCCATTTTATGTAGAAGAAGGCGAGCATACACTCACCCTTGAACTTAAAAGAGAAGCCCTTGCTATCAAGAGTATTACAATCGGAAACAGCACGGAAAATACAACTTATGCCGAACTTTCTAAAGAGTATGATAAATATTCTTCACCAAAAAATGTGCTTGTAAAAGTTCAGGGTGAACATGCTCTTTATAAATCTGATTCAGTCTTGATTCCAACAGGTGACCGTATTGACGCAGCAACAGAACCTAGTTCTCCGTCAAAAATCCGCTTAAACACAATTGGTGGTAATTCTACATGGAAGAAACCTGGCCAGTGGCTTGAGTGGGAACTTGAAATCCCTGAAGACGGTCTTTACCAGATTTTCATTAAGGCAAGACAAAATGTTCAGCGTGGTATGGCAGCCAGCCGCACAATCTACATTGACGGCCAGGTTCCCTGCCAGGAATTTGAAAATGTTGAATTTGCCTACAACCTTCAGTGGGGCCAGTTTACTGTAAGTGACAGGAATGGAAATCCATGCTACATTCACCTTTCAAAGGGTAAGCACACAGTCCGCATGGAATCAACTTTGGGTCGCCTTACTCCAATTCTTACGGCAGTTGATGACCTTACATACGAATGTAACACTTTGCGCCGTCGCTTCATCATGATTATGGGAAGTGAACCTGACCTTTACCGTGACTACCAGCTGGAAAAAGAAATTCCAGGTTTAATAGAAAAACTTAATGAACTTTCCGTTCGTTTTGAAGCCGAAGCTGATGAATTTGAGCGCATTACAGGACAAAAGGGATCTGAAGCACAGACTTTGCGCATTATGGTTGACCAGCTGGATCGTTTTTCAAAACAGCCGGAATATATCCCGAACCGCCAGTCTTCATTCCGCGACAACATTGCTAACCTTTCCACCTGGATTCTTGAAAGAAAGGAAACTCCTCTGGAAATTGACTACCTTGGTTTCGCATCAAAGGGAACAAAAATCCCTAGGGCAAAGGCCAACTGGTTCCAGCAAAGGTGGATGGGCATCCGTTCATTCTTTGCATCATTCTTTGAAGATTACACAAGCGTAGGTGGTAAGGAAGCAGGAGCCATTACAGTATGGATTTCTTCAGGCCGTGACCAGGCACAGATTTTGCGTAACCTCATCACAAATGACTTTACTCCAAAGACTGGAATCAATGTAAACCTTTCACTTGTTCAGGGAACAATCGTTGAAGCAACAATGGCCGGCCGTGGTCCTGACATTGCAGTTCAAACTTCACGCGGACAGCCTGTAAACCTTGCAGCCCGCAATGCCCTTTACGACTTAAGCACATTCCCGGATTTTGAAGAAGTAACAAAACGCTTCCGTGATAATGCTATGATTCCTTATGAATACCGTGGCGGCACTTATGCCCTTCCTCTGACCCAGGATTTCCATATGATGTTCTACCGCACGGATATTTTTGAAGAATTAGGCATTGAACCTCCTCAGACATGGGATGAACTTTACAAAATCATTCCTACCCTGCAAAGAAACAACATGCAGGTTGGTTTGCCATACCAGTCAACAGACGGTATTGACTTAATTGATGCAGGTATGGGTAGCCGTAACCTCTTTCCGACTTTGCTTGCCCAGCACGGCGGTAATTTCTACAAAAATGACAATAAAGAAACAGGCCTTATGGATCCGGAAGCTTATGCTGCCTTCAAGCAGTGGACTGATTTCTACAGTGCATACGGCTTTACTCTAAAATATGATTTCTACAACCGCTTCCGTTCCGGCGAAATGCCTTTAGGTATCAGTTCTTACGGTTTGTACAATACACTCACCGCTGCAGCTCCTGAAATCAGAAACATGTGGGCCATGGCACCAATTCCAGGCACCCGTATGGAAGACGGTACGATTAACCGCCAGGAATCGGCTTCCGGCAGTGCAATCATCATGTTCAAGAAAATCAAAAATCCTGAAGCAGGCTGGGAATTCTTAAAGTGGTGGACTTCTGCTGACATTCAGCTTAAGTATGCCAACCAGCTTGAAACCTTACTGGGAACAGCTGCCCGCCTGGGAACAGCCAATGTAGAAACATTCCACAGAATGGGCTGGTCTAAAACAGAACAGGAACTGCTTGAAAGTCAGTGGGTGGATGTTAAGGAAATTCCTGAAGTACCTGGTGGTTACTACACAATCCGTATGATTGATATTGCATTCACAAAAGTTTATTACAATAATCAAAATGCCCGCGCTACTTTGAATAAGTACTGCGATATGATAAATGAAGAAATTCTCCGCAAGAGAAAGGAGCTTGGAATCGATGACTAGTAAAAATAAGTCTCCGGAACTTGAAACTGTTCTGGTAAAGAAAAAAAAGAAAGCTCACTGGGAAACGCGTTCAAGTTATTTGATGATGGCACCTTTTATGGTTCTGTTTTTCATTTTTACGATTCTCCCAATCCTTTCGTCAATAGCATTAAGTTTTACCAGCTTTGACATGCTGCAAAGACCCCGCTTTGTTGGTTTTTCCAACTACGTGCGTCTTTTGCTGGACGACCAGATTTTTTTAACGGTACTTAAAAATACTCTTGTATTTGCATTTATCACTGGTCCTATTTCATACGTTCTTTCATTCCTCCTTGCATGGATGATTAACGAATACAAGCCTCTTGCCCGCTCAATCTGGACATTGATTTTCTATGCTCCAACGCTTGCAGGAAACATCTTCTTCATCTGGACTGTTATTTTTTCAGGTGACTATTACGGTTTCTTAAACGCATGGCTCATGAAGTTCGGCATTATCAAGGAACCAATTGACTGGATTGGTAACAGTGACTACGTTCTTGGCGTATTGCTCTGCGTACAAATCTGGTTGTCATTCGGTGCAGGCTTTTTGTCATTCATTGCCGGTTTCCAGAGCATTGATAATTCTCTTTACGAAGCAGGCAGAATTGACGGCGTAAAAAACCGCTGGCAGGAACTCTGGTACATAACAATTCCTTCTATGGCTCCACAGCTTATGTTTGGTGCCGTTATGCAGATTTCCGGTTCATTCGGTGTTTCTGAAGTTATTAAGCAGGTCGGAGGTTTCCCGACTAGAGGTTATGCCGGAGATACGATTGGTACCTACATCATAGACTATGGTACTGTCCGTTTTGAAATGGGCTATGCTTGTACATTAAGCGTTGTCTTGTTCCTGATTATGATTTTAACAAATAGCGTAATTACAAAACTGCTGAGGAAGAACTTAAATGACTAGTGCACAGATAAGACCAGCCGTAAAAGCTCATAAGCCTAGGCTTACAAAAGAAGAAAGAAAATTAAGAAGGCGTCACTTCTGGTACCGTGGCGCTAAAAAGGCAAACCGTTCCCGTGCAGTTGATATTTTGCTGGGGCTCTTCCTTTTGATTTTGGGTGCATTTATGGTACTGCCAATTTGGTTTGCCGTAGTAAATGCTTTTAAACCTATTGAAGAAATTTTAATCTTCCCTCCGCGACTTTATGTTGCCCACCCGACCTTGAACAACTTTGTTCAGCTTTCTCAAATCCTTGAGAACATGTGGGTGCCTTTCAGCCGCTATCTTTTTAACTCTGTTCTGGTAACAGTTCTTGCTACCGGAGGAAATGTAATTTTTGCTTCGCTTGCAGCCTATCCTCTTGCAAAGCACAACTTTCCAGGCAAACAGGTTATTTCAAAAATCATCGTCATGGCCCTGCTTTTTACAACACAGGTCCTTTACATTCCACAGTACATCATCAGTGCCAAACTTCACCTCATAAACACATACTGGTCTCTGGTACTGCCTGTTGTTCAAATGTCCATGGGCCTTTACCTTATGCAGCAGTTTATGGGACAGATTCCAACATCCCTTCTGGAAGCTGCACGAATTGACGGTGCCAACGAATTCAGAATCTGGTGGCAGATTGTAATGCCTTCTGTAAAACCAGCATGGCTTACAGTTATCATTTTTGCCTTCCAGAACATCTGGAACCAGAACGGTAACCTTTACATTTACGACGAAAGCATGAAGGTACTTCCTTCTATAATGACTCAGGTACAGGCCGGCGGTCTTGCAAGAACCGGTGCTACATCTGCGGTTATTCTTGTAATGATGCTGCCGCCAATCATTCTCTTTACGGCAACTCAGCGTCAAGTTATTGAAACTATGACAACATCAGGTATTAAGGAGTAGGGCAATGAAAATCAAAATAAAAAACAAGTTCCTTGCTCTTACGGCAATTGCAACTTTAGCTGTTTCACAGGCAATTTCTCTTCCTGTTTCGGATGCGGATGTTCCATGGCTGTCATACACTTACGGCATTTGGGAAACTTCAGTTCCTGCAAACCCGATCTACGATGTAGAAAAAGTTATTGACGGTCACTCACTGGGCGTAGGTCAGTTTAATTCTCCGGACGACCTTTGTCGTGACAGCGAAAACAACATCAGCATTCTGGATGAAGGAAATGCCCGTATTGTAAAACTGGATTCTTCACTCAATGTTTTGAGCGTACTTGATTTGTCTTCAGGTCCGGCCTTTGAAAGTGGAGTCAGTCTTGTTGACCCCCAGGGCATTTGTTACGATTCGAATGGCCTTCTTTACATTGCAGATAAAGGCGCTGAATGTGTCTGGAAATGCAATGCAGATGGCAGCCTGGTCAGAAAAATTGTAAAGCCGGTAACAGATCTTCTTTCAGAAGAAGAAAAATTTGCACCTACAAAAGTGCTGGTAGACAATCAGGGCATTCTTTATGTTCTTTCATTTGGTTCATTTGAAGGAGCTTATACTTTTGATGAAAATGGAGACTTCCTTGGATTCTTCGGATCAAATAAGGTAAGCGTAACTTCTCAGCTTTTGACAGACCGTTTCTGGAGAAAACTGGCAACATCTGCCCAAAAAGAAAGAATGTCCCGCTACGTTCCAATTGAATATGTAAACTTTTCAATTGATGAAAAAGGTTTTATTTACACAGTATCTAACTTTGGAGAACAAGTTCAAAAAGGTCAGGTAAAAAAACTGAACCCTCTTTCACAAAACATTCTTTTCAAAGGCCAGAAGCCGGATTTGGAATTTTTCGGTGATACAGAAAATACTTATTCTAACCGCGTAGAACGTTCTAACCTGGTTGCAGTGGATGTAGATCCGGAAGGATTTATCTCTGTCCTTGATTCAGAAAGAGGTAGAATTTTCCAGTACGATCAGGACTGTAACCTCCTTGGTGTTTTCGGGGGAATCGGCAGTCAGCATGGAACATTCACCAGTCCTACAGACCTTGTTGCCATTGGTGACAAAGTTTATGTTCTTGATAAAGTAAAGAATAATCTTACTATGTTCACACTCACTGATTATGGTAAGGCAATTCACCAGGCAACATATCTTTATGACGAAGGATTTTTTGAAGAAGCCCTTGAACCTTGGAACAGGGCCCTCAAGTCAGACAGAACAAATCCTCTGACCCTCCGCGGCATTGGTCGTGCTTACGAACGCCTTGAACGCTACGAAGAAGCAATGACTTTCTACCGCCAGGCAGAAGCCCACCGCTACTACAGCGACGCTTACCATGAACACAGAACTGAAGTTTTAAGAAAACATTTTACTCTGGTCATGCTGATTATCATTGCCCTTCTTTTGATTCCGCTTTGGAAATTCATTTTCCGCAAAATCAAGCCAAAGAAGGTGCAGCCTGTGGATCACGCAGTTTACATCAAAAAGTACCGCTTCCCATTCTACCTTTGTCTGCATCCATTCAAGGGCTGGGAAGATCTTAAGCACGAAAAGCAGGGCTCTCTCTGGTTTGCGAATGTAATGCTTGTAGTATGGTTCCTTTTGACGGTTCTTGCTTACCAGTACACTGGTTTCGTATTTAACTCAAACCGACTGGACCGCATGAATCTTTTCATTTTGTTAGGTTCAACATTCGGCGTATTCCTTTTGTGGACAGTCTGCAACTGGGGTGTATGTACGCTTTTTGACGGTAAAGGAACATTCCGCGAAATCTGGATTTTCTCTGCCTATTCAAGAATGTCATGGATTATCCTTGAAATTCCGGTAATCATTCTTTCCAGAGTGCTTGTCCGTGAAGAAAGTTTCTGGCTCAGCCTTGTGATTACTGTTCAGCAGGTATGGACTTATGTACAGCTGCTCTTAGCTTCTAAGGCTGCTCACCAGTACACTCTTAAAAAGACAATACTTTCTGCCCTGCTTACACTTTTGGGCATGATTCTGGTTGTTCTTATCATCCTTTTGTTCGTTTCCCTGTTCACACAGATGTGGTCATTCATCCAGACACTTGTTCAGGAAATTTTGATGAGGGTGTAGGGGGATAATATGAAATTAAAGAAATTTATCTATACAATTTTAGCGGCACTTGTAATTCTTCCAGCCTTTTCTGCAGCTTCCGGCTATGCCTGGTACACAGAAGCAGATTTGACTGACCGTAATTTTTACAAGTATGCAGAAAACGAATATCTCCAGCTCTTTTATGCCCAGGACCTGTCAATTCTGGCAGTAAGGCAGCTGGACAACGGCTATGTCTGGTATTCAGCTCCTTTGAACTGGGAAGATGATGAAGAAACTTCAGGCTTTGTCTTAAATTCTATTCCGTCATTTTTGACTGTAAGATCAAAAGATCAAAACTCAATCTTTAGAAATTCAAATTCCTACACAAACGTTTTTACAAGCGGTGGACTTGAAGTTTTACAGATAAAAGACGGCCTCCGCTTAAACCATAATTTCTATACGGACGGATATTTTATTCCTCTGGAAATTACTATTGAAGGAAAGTCTCTTTTGATGAGCATTCCTGTAAAGGAAATTTACGAAGATCACTCATCTGAAATTCCGCCTCTGGAAATTCTGGATTTACAGATTAACCCTTATTTTGGAGCAGCACCTCATAATGAAGAAGGATTTATCCTGGTTCCTGATGGATCTGGAGCCGTTATAAACTTTAACTCACCAAGTTCTTCTCTTTACAGCCAGTACATTTATGGCCGCGACAATTCAATTGTTGCCACAAGACGCAGAAACGTTACTCAGGACGCACTTTTGCCAGTCTTTGGTCTTAGCCGCAAAGATGCAGCCTTTATTGCTGTAATTGAAAGTGGCGAAGGCAGGGCAATGGTTGAAGCAGATGCCGGCCAGCAGTCCATTTATAATGCAGTAGGTGCCGGTTTCATTGTCCGCGACTTTGATTCAGTTTCTTTCCGCGAAAGAACAGGTACTCCTCGTGACGTAGTAATTTACGAAAAAACAGATTTTGCTTCTTCAAAAGACGTTTATTCTGTCCGCTACATTTTTATGGAAGAAGAAGACAATTCTTTGGCAGGAATGGCAAAGGCTTACCGCAGTTACCTGCAGGAAAAGAAGGGCTTTACTAAAAACATTGATTCCAGCGAACCTGCTTTAACCTTGGATTTTGTAGGTTCTGCAAACAAAAAGCGCACGATTGCAGGTTTGCCTCTTAACGTAGGAGTTGCATATTCTCCATTTAAATCAATCATCCAAACGGTAGACGATTTAAAGAAAGAAGGCGTTGGATCTTTTAATGTAAAAGTGGAAGGCTGGGTAAAGGGAGGCGTACTTGGAAAGTATCCTTCAACCCCTAAACCTCAGAAACTTTTGGGCGGCAGACGGAATTTTAATAAACTTTCAGACTATCTTGAAGAAAATAATATTCCTTTCTATGCCGGCGCTGATTTTGTAAACCTTTACCAGACAGACCTTAAGCACATAAAGGAACTTACGGCAAACAGAATGATTAACCGTTCACCGGTAAAAATTCCTGACTACCGTATGTCAACATACACTGATGAAAAAACATCGGACAAATATCCTTACTATCTTTTGCGTTCAACAAAGGTAGAAAAAAACTTCAGCAAATTCTTTGACAAGTTTAACAGAAAATTTGATTATGCAGGATTTGCCCCGGATTCTGTAGGAAACCTTCTTTCAAGTGATTTTGGAAATGACGGAATAAGAAGACCTGCTGTAGAAGAAAAATTTACAGCACTTTTGCAAAATGCTGCATCTTCAAAAAAACTTATGCTTTCTGCTCCTTACGCCTATGCCCTGCCAAGTGCAAGTTACGTAAGTGATTTGCCGTCAAAGTCTTCACTGTATGATTCTGAAGACGTTGCCGTTCCTTTCTACCAGATGGTTCTTAAGGGATACGTTCCATTCAGTAACCTGCCGGCAAACAGAAACACCAGCCTTACAGATTACAAGTTGAAGGTACTTGAAAGCGGTGCAGACATTTCATTCCTCTGGATCACACAAAATCCAGATCTTATAAGGGACAGCCGCATGCAGTCTTACACTAACCTTTACAGCGCAGACTGGTTCGATGATGCAGTAGCCCTTTATAAAGAAGTTTATGCCGTTAATTCTAAGGTTAAGGGTTGTTCTATTGTTGATTACACTCTTGACGGAGACATCCGTTCTACAAAATATTCAAATGGCGTTACAGTAACTGTAAATTATGCCGACGGAACTTATTCTGTTACTGAAGGAAGTGCACAATGAAAAATGAACTTAGTCAAAATAGCCAGGAAAGTCTTTCTGTAGAAAAGGTTTCTGCTATGGAAAAGACTTCTAAAACTAAAAAGAAAAAAGTTTCTGCAACAGGACTTGCAGACAGAAAAAACCGCTGGGGCTATGTTTTTATTGCTCCCTGGCTTGTAGGTGTAATTTATTTCTTCGTGCTTCCACTTTTTACGGCAATTTATTACACGCTTACAAAAATTGAAATTGGTTCTGACGGTTTGACATTCCAGTGGGTCGGATTTGAAAACTATTTCCAGGCCTTCACTGTAGATGCAGACTTTACCCGTAACATAGTTGCCTCTATTGGTAACATTGTTTATTCGGTACCAGTCATTGTTTTCTTCAGCTTGTTTATTGCCCTTATTTTGCACGGTGATTTCAAGGGAAGAACAGCAATGAGATCAATCTTCTTCCTGCCTGTAATTATTTCTTCCGGAGTTGTAATTACAATCTTGCAGGAAAACGTTCTTTCGGACTCAACAACAGGACAAGCTGCTTCTACAATTTTCCAGACAGGAGTTTTGAATGAAGTGCTTATCAAAGCCGGCATGCCTTCCCAGTTAGTAAAAATCCTGACAGACACAATCGGTCAGATTTTTGACTTAACATGGAAGTCAGGAGTCCAGATCCTGTTGATTTTGTCTGCCCTGCATTCCATTCCAGATTCAATGTATGAAGCAGCAAAAATTGAAGGAGCCACAGGCTGGGAAATATTCTGGAAAATAACCTTTGTCTTGATTTCGCCGACACTGGTTCTGGCGGTCATATATTCCATCATCGACTACTTTACGGACTACTCAAACAAAGTAATGCGCATGATTGTTGAATACACAAGTCAAGGCCGCTACGAATATTCTACAACCATTTCAATCTGTTACTTTGTTGTAGTAATGATTTTTATCCTTTTGGTTAACTTAGTTCTTAACCGTGCATCAAATAAAGCCTTGAACTAGGAGAAGAATATGAGCGAAATTAGTCAAAAAAAAGCTGCTGAAAAAACACTTAAAATTATAACTGCAGTTTTGCGTACACTCTTCCTTTTGGGAATGACATACGTCTTGCTGTACCCGGTACTCTTCCTCATGTCAAACGCTTTCCGCGACCCGGTAGACCGTCTGGACCCGACAGTCATCTGGATTCCTAAAACTTTTACATTGCAGAACTTTGTACTGGCAAACCAGTTGATAGGTTTTAAGGACTCAATCCTCATGACCCTTAAGATTTTAATTCCATCTGTAATCATCCAGATTTTTATTTGTCTTATGGTTGCCTACGGATTTGCCCGCTTTAAGTTTAAGGGAAGAAATGCCCTCTTTGGACTTCTGGTTTTTACAATCGTAGTTCCAACAAGTACAATCATCATTCCATTGTACGTAAAATTCCATTTCTTTGACTTCTTTGGAATAGGCCAGCTTTTGCGCCCATTCAATCACGGTAAGGCCGTCAGCGTAAACCTCTTGAACACATGCTGGCCATTTTACCTGATGAGTTTAACAGGAGTAGGCCTGCGTTCAGGTTTGTACATTTACATGGCCCGCCAGTTCTTTAAAGGCATGCCTGTCGAACTTGAAGAAGCTGCTTTCGTAGACGGCTGCGGTCCATTCAAAACATTCTTAAGAATCATGCTGCCAAACGTTGGTTCCATCATCATAGTAATCACACTTTTCAGTATTGTATGGCACTGGAACGATTACTACCTGTCAGTCATGTTCTTTACAGACGAATACCCGCTTTCCGTAAACGTAACCCTTTTGCAGGACCGTCTGCAGCTTTTAAGCCAGAACATGTCTGCTGCCGATATGGCCTTAAGCGAAAACTCAATCCTTGAAGCCTCCTGCTTCGTAGTAATTCTGCCACTCCTTGTACTCTACATTTTCTGTCAGAAATACTTCACCGAATCTATCACACGCACAGGTCTGGTAGGATAAGACATCTTAAAAAGCCCGGTTTGCATTTTACAGACCGGGTTATTTTTTTTTATTTTTTTTCAAAGCATACCGCCTTTTGTTTAACGGCCCTTACAGCCTTCGCTGCGCTCATCACCCGTGACTATGTCACGTGTGACTGCGGGCTTTCACGGCCGGCTAGGCTTTTTTTGGAAAGAAATACATTTTTTAGAAAAACATTTGGCCCGGGCTTCTCAGCACAGTAAGTTTACGAATGAAGCAGTTCTTTTTTTTAATGCGCCTAGCCGCGATGGGAGTGAGCACGAAGTGAGTGCGAGCGAAGCGAGCACCGGAGCGGCAGCGTAGTCACGGACAGCGCGTAAAAGGCAGGGAGTATGCTTCAAAATCAAAAAATAAATTTTCGTGGGAGAAAAATTTTAATGCTAAAAAAAATAAATTGTGGTAAAATGGACAAATACGCTTTTTAAATTTGCTGCTTGGCGGCTGCGGCGTAGATTAATTTTAAGGATTTTTTATGGAACAAGTTCGTGGAAAATGGATTCATGGGGCGGTGCCGGCACTGCTTTTGCATTTTAGCATTGGTACGGTTTACTGCTGGTCAATTTTTAGTCAGGAAATTGCAAATTATATTGGGTTTTCAAAAGGCGCTGTAGAATGGGCTTTTAGTTTTGCTATTTTCTTTTTGGGTATGTCTGCTGCTTTTTTGGGAGGCCTGGTAGAAAAAAATATTCACAAGTCTTCACTTATTGCAACTCTTACTTTTGCTTTAGGAATGGCTGGAACTGGATTTTTTATCTGGTATGGCGGAAGAGCTTACAACGGGGGCGCTGGCAGTCCAAGCATTCTGGCCCTTGTAGGAATTTATGTCTGCTATGGTTTTATTATGGGAATTGGACTTGGAACCGGCTACCTTTCTCCTGTAAAAACTCTGATGCTCTGGTTTAAGGACAAAAAGGGTCTGGCTACTGGTCTTGCGGTTGCGGGCTTTGGTGGAGCTAAGGCTATTGCTTCTCCAATCATGCAGGCTATTCTTGACAAAATGGGCGACGGCGGAATTTTTAAAATGTTTTACATTCTGGCTGCTGCTTATTTTGTAATGATGTTTGTGGGCCACTTGCTGCTTTCAAAACCAAAGGATTGGGTTGAACCTCAGGTGCGCACTAAGGAAGAAGGAATTATTGCTACTTTAAAAACAAGACCTGTTTCTTCTTACATAGGCATATGGCTTATGTTCTACATTAACATCACTTGCGGTCTGGCAATTATTTCCCAGGAAAAGATGATTGTTAAGTGCATTGGGCTTGGGGCTTTTTCTGGTCTGGTTTCTACAGTTTCTGCTGTTTTTAATGCTGGTGGTCGTCTGGGATTTTCGGCTTGGGCAGACAAACTGAAGGACAGGAATACTGTTTACAAATTGATTTTTTCCCTTTCCATTTTCTTTACCCTGCTGGTTATTGCAACACAGGCTATTTCAAGGGGGTCAGGTCATGTTATTTTGATAATTTTAGTTCTGGCCATTATCTTTATTGTTAATGCAGGATACGGCGGCGGTTTTTCAAACATTCCGACCCTTCTTTCAGACCACTACGGTATGGGTAACATTTCTGCCATTCACGGCATTACCCTTTCGGCATGGGCCTTTGCAGGTTTAAGCGGAAACCAGCTGGCATCCTTTATTGTCCGCCACACAGGTGAAGTAATAACAGTTCACGGCTACGAAGCAAATCCAGCCGGCTACCAGAATGTTCTTATTGTAACAGGCTGCCTCTACGTAGTAGCAATGCTTCTTTGCTGCATTCTGGTAAAATCGCCGAATGCTAAGAAAGAGTAGGGGTGGCTTTGACACAGGGGCACTTGTTTCGTAAACAGTGCCTGCTTTAACACAG
>CAVJHV010000009.1:31272-39276 GCA_963649315.1 Treponemataceae bacterium
CTGCTTTACCACAGAGGCACTTGTTTCGTAAACAGGGCCCTCTTTGCTACAGCGGCACGCCTTTCGTAAACACCATGCCTTGCCACAGCACCACACCTTTCTCAAGTACAAACAAAAAAGCCTCCCGCCCAAGGCAGGAGGCTTTATCTTTTTCAAGAAACTTTTACTTACTTGGCAATTTTATACTTAGCCGTTGTAAGAGTGTGGCCGTCTGAATAAATGTCAAAGTAAAGTTCAGAGTTTGAAGTTAAATCAAGGGCTTCGTAGAATTCTTCTACATTAGAAACAGCCTTGCCGTTAACCGCGGTGATTACGTCTCCGTTTTGCAGCCTGAGGGCAGCAGCAGGTGTTTTAGATGCAATGTTTGAAACAATAACACCTTTGACCTTTGAATCAAGCTTCAGTTCCTTTCTTATGTCATCAGTAATCGGGCTGGCAATAAAGCCTGGCAGCAGCTTGCTTGAATCATTGGAAACTTCTTCGCTTCTTTCTTCAAGCTTAACAGTCAGAGAAACCTTATTCTTTCCGCGCATTACAGTAAATTCTGCACTGTTACCGGCCTTAATCTGTCCTACTTCACGAACCAGCTGGTCAGTTGTTTTAACTTCATGACCATTCAATTCAATAATAAAGTCACCAGGTCTAAGACCTCCCTTCATTGCAGGACTGCCAAGGAAAACTTCGCTTGCAAAAGCACCATTTGTTTTTCCAACACCAAGTTCTTCCTTATATTCATCAGTTACATCAACCAGCTGAACTCCCAGCCAGCCGTAAGAAATTTTTCCAGTAGCAATAAACTGGTCAATTGCGCTTTTTACGTTATTGATAGGAATTGAAAATCCCAGACCCTGACTGCCACCGGACTGAGAAACAATCCATGTGTTAATGCCGATTACTTCACCATAAATGTTTACCAAAGGACCACCAGAGTTACCCTGGTTAATAGCAGCATCAGTCTGGATAAAATCTGAAATGGAACCAATTTCGTTACCAGAGCGTCCTGTTGCAGAAACGATACCCTGGGTTACAGAAGCAAAGTATCCCATAGGACTGCCCAAAGCCAGACAAATGTCACCAGTTTGAACAGTACTTGAATCGCCCAAAACCGCAATTGCAATCGAATCATCATCAGATTCAAAAGAAACAAGGGCTACATCAATGCGGGAATCAGTACCAACAAGAGTACCTTCAAAAGTGCGCTCATCATTTAATTTAATGGAAATTTTTGAAGCATTTCCGGCAACATGATTGTTTGTAAGAACATAATATTTGTTGCCTGCGTGCTTAACAATAAAACCTGAGCCTAAAGACTGCTGTTCCTGAGTCCTTGACTGGCCGTTGTCGCCAAAATCAAAACCCCATTCCTTCAGCCATGGAATTTCACTGAAAGGATTGTATGTTTTAATTTCCTTTGTTTCAGTAACATCAACTTCAACTACAGCAGGCAGAACCTGTGCAGAAATAGAACGGAATGTAGACTGAAGAGCCTGTGTAACCTCCAGAGAATCCTGTGGAATAGAAAGCGATGGAGTAGAATCCGCAAAAGCAACCTTAGCAGAAGCCGCATTGCATGAAACCATAAAAAGTGCCGCTAAAGACATGGCCGAAATTTTCAAAAATTGTTTAACAGAGTTCATAACAACCTCCATGGGATATTTATGAATATAATAAATTTTCCACAAAAAGTGTTACATATTTTCATTTAATTTTCTGTTATGGGAGTTCCAAAAATTGCAACTATGAAAACTATGTTTTTTTTATTTTTTTTTGGAGAAAGCTTCTTTTCCAACGGCTTTCCGCAGTTCCGGCTTTTGCCTCCATGCCTCCACTTCGTTCCGGCACATGCCTTCGGCATGCTGCTCCAATCCGACTAGTGCTACTTTCAAAGCCCTGCAATCTTTTCAAAAACAGTATATTAAAATTATGGGAGCCTCTAAAAATTGCAATTTTTAGAGATGCCCTTATCTTCAGTTTTCAAAATACGCCTAGCCGGCCGTGGAAGGGCCTGGTGCCACAAAGTGGCACTGGAGCGAAGCGGAACCCTGCAAGGGCCGTTAAACAAAAGCAGGTATGCTTCAAAAAAAATAAAAAGATGGGGCCAAAAAGGTTGCTTTTGAATTTTTTGCCTTGACCAAGGGGGCGGAAATTTGATAATATCGGTTTGCACTTATTGTGTTTGGCTTTTAAGGAACCCGTTACTCCTTAAGGCAAATTTGGAATTAGAGGTTTAAATCATGTACGCTGTTGTTGAATTTAAAGGCAATCAGTACAAGGCAGAAAAAGACGCTGTTCTTCAGGTAGCAAAGATTTCTGATGCTAAGCCTGGCGACGTCTTGACAATCGACACTGTACTTTTGGTAAGTGATGGTGATAAGGTATCTGTTGGCGCTCCTTATGTTAAGGGTGCTCAGGTTAAGCTTGAAGTTGGTGAAACTGTAAAGGATAAGAAGGTTCTTGTTCTTAAGTACAAGTCAAAGAAGGACTACCACCGTTTTATTGGTCACCGCGAACAATATACAAAGGTTACTGTAAAGGAAGTAGTTTTAGCTTAACTGGCAAGTCCTTTTAAGGCGGCATATGTATGACAGAAGTGCTTTTGACATGCGGCTCTTACGGTCAGATTTTATCTTTCCTTGCTGAGGGCCATGCAGCTTTTGCCAGAAAGGGACGTGATATAGTTTGTGCGGCTGAATCGATTCTGGTTCGCACTGCTATTGAAACTCTTCAGGCAACAAAGGGACTTAGTGTTATTACAGATGCTTCTTCTCGCGGAAGGCTCGCATTTCGTGTAGAAGTTACTGGCCATGAAAGTCCGGAAATGGATGTGGCTGTAAGGGAAAGGCTTGTTTGTGTGGCGGATTTCCTGAGAAATGGTTTTACCAGTCTTTGTCAGGAATATCCAAAATGCGTAAAGATGCGGGAAGTTCTTAATCATTAACAAGATAAACCTTAGTTTTAAGGTTTTCGGAGGATAAAATGGGACGTAGTAAAGGTGGTAGCGGTGCAAAAAACGGCCGCGATTCAAACCCAAAAAATTTAGGTGTAAAAAAATATTCTGGTGAAGTAGTATCTGCTGGTTCAATCATTGTTAAGCAGCGCGGTACAAAGATTCACCCGGGCAACAATGTTCGCCGTGCAGGTGATGACAGTCTTTATGCTACAGCAGATGGTACTGTTCAGTTTGGTGAACGCATGAACCGTAAGATTGTTTCTGTTATTGCTGCTGAAACAAAATAAGCTTTTAACAGAAAGATTCTTCAGAAAAGAGTGGGCTGTCCCATTCGATTCGTTTATAAATGCCCAGTAAGGTGTGTCCTGCTGGGTATTTTTTTTGATTTGTTTTTGAACTTTTTGCTTACGGGGGGCTGGAACTTTTAGTTTTTAACTGCCCCTGAAAAGGTTAGGTTTTTTATGATTCAGTTTGCAGATGAAGCAGTGATTAGAGTTATTTCGGGCAAGGGCGGAAACGGCTGTATTTCATTCCGCAGGGAAAAATATATTCCTAATGGCGGTCCAAGTGGTGGTGATGGCGGTCGCGGCGGTGATGTAATTTTTCAGGTAAAGCGCAATTTAAGGACTCTTGCTCATTTAAGGTTCCATCCTGTTTTTAAGGCTCAAAATGGCAGTGATGGTCAAAGCTGGAACAAATATGGTAAGGATGGAGAGGATGTAATTATTCCTTTGCCTCCGGGAACAACTATTCGCGACAAGGAAAGTGGTGAAATTATTCATGATTTTACTGTGGAAAGTGAAGATGAAACTTTTAAATTTTTGATTGGCGGTAATGGCGGCTGGGGAAATGTTCATTTTAAATCAAGTACAAATCAGGCTCCCCGCATTGCAAACAAGGGCCAGCCGGGCCAGGAAAGACTTTTGAAAATTGAACTTTCCGTTATGGCTGATGTTGGTCTGGTGGGATTTCCTAATGCCGGTAAATCCAGCCTTTTGGAATATTTTACAAATGCCAGACCAAAAATTGCTCCTTATCCTTTTACTACAAAAATTCCAAATTTGGGTGTTCTGCACATTGACCAGGACAGCGATTTGATTATTGCTGATATTCCCGGAATTATAGAAGGTGCTTCTGAGGGAGCAGGTCTTGGAATCCGCTTTTTAAAACACATTTCAAGAACTTCGTGCCTGCTTTTTATGATTGATGCAAGTGATCCAAAATGTTTTGGCGCTTACGAAAAGCTTTTGAATGAACTTTCAAAATTTGATGAAAGCCTTCTTTCTAAGCCTAGAATTATTTTGTTAAACAAAATTGATTTAGATGAAGCTTTAGAAAATATCCCTGCCTTAAAAAAGGAAATTCTTGAAAGGGATCCTTTATGCAAGGTTCTTGAAATTTCTGTGGCAGCAAGAAAAAATATGGATCTTGCAAAAAATGCCATTCTGGAACTTGCGGATAAAATGAAGTTCACCAGACAGCCTGGAAAAAATCATTCTTTAAAAGAAGAAAATGATGATGGTGAAGAAAAGGTGTCTGCTTTTTTAAAGGAACGTTCTGTTGATGACACAATGGAAGAACAGTTTCCCGGAATGAATGGCTAGGAGTCTTTTTTGAAAATTGCAATTCTTGGTGGTACATTTAATCCTATTCACACCGGTCACTTGATTCTGGCTTCTGCGGTTTGCGAGGAATGTGGCTATGATAAAGTTATTTTTGTTCCGGCCTTAAATCCTCCTCACAAAGAAATTAAGGCTTCCGGTGGCCGGGATCCCAGTGGGGCAGAGCGCTTAAAAATGTGCCGCCTGGCTGTAAAGGGTGACAGTCGTTTTTTGGTGAACGACTGCGAACTTAAGCGAAAGGGGGTCAGCTATACTTATGACACAATTTGCTTTCTGGAAGAAAAATATAAAAATCAACTGGAAGGAAAAATTGGTCTTATTATGGGGGATGATCTTTTGTCCGGCTTTCATTTGTGGCACAGGGCAGAAGAACTTTCTAAAAGGTGCAGACTGCTTCTTGCAGTCCGTAAAAAATCAAAAGAAGAAAAATCTTTTGAAAACCATGCAAGTGGTGAATATGCGAAGCTTGATCAAAATGCCCTTTACGACTGGCAGAAAGATCCTCTTTTTAAAGATGCCGTCCGCCTGGAAAATCCTCTTGTAACATTGAGTTCAACTCAAATAAGGGCTATGGCGGCAAAAGGTCAAAATGTGAATTACCTTGTTCCTAAAAAAGTTTTTAAGTATATCCAAAAAAAAGAATTGTATTTATAATAGGGCATCTCTAAAAAATCATTTTCAATGCTTTTTTAGAGATGTCTCTCGAATAGAGTGGCTTTCTGAAAATTGTGATTTTTAGGGACCTGTAATAAAAAATATGGGGTTTTAAAATGAGTGAACTTGTGGATGTAAGGGATTCTTCTTTTATAAACAAAATCCTGCAATATGAAAAAGAAAATCTTGACAGTGAACGTTTTGAACATTGTCAGCGTGTTGCAGAAACATCAAAAGTTTTATGCCGGAAATTTGGTCTGAACGAAAAAAAAGGATATTCATGCGGTTTGGCCCACGACATGTGCAAGCGCTTAAGTGATGCCCAGTTTTTGACACTGGCCGCTTGTGACGGTTATGAAATTTCTGAAAGCGAAAAAGAAAAGCCTTCTCTTTTGCACGGAAGGGCGGCTGCAGTTCTTTTAAGAAATTCCTTTGGGGTTCAGGACCAGGAATATCTTGATGCTATTGCATGGCACACTTATGGTAAAAAAGATTTAACAGATTTAGGGCTGGTTGTTTTTGCTGCGGATAAAATTGAACCTGGCCGCGAAAATATGACAAAAGAACTTTATGAAGAAATGCTGAATCTTTCTTTGAAGGATTTGTGCATCAGAATTGTTAAAGAAAATATGGAATATCTTAAAGAAAAAAAATGTAGGGTTTCTAAAGAGACTTTGGAATTTTTAACAGTACTGGAAGGAAGAAAAGACTGATGGCACTTTCAAAAACTATGAAAAATGTAATTCTCATGGGTATAATGCTTTTTATTGTACTTGTGGTTTCTGTGGTTTCTGTTATTACATTAAAGACTGATCCTGTCAGTGAAAAATTAAAAGAAGAAAATTGCATTTTGCCTGTTCTTTTTGTTTTGTCTGATGATGAAGGGAATGCAATGACGACAAATCTTTTGCTTTACTGCGCCACTACAAAAAAGACTTCAATGTTTTACATTGCGGGAAATATTGGCGCCATTTATTCAAGCATTGGACGCACAGACAGAATTGACGCTGTTTACAAAGAAAAGGGAATGGAAAAATATTGCCAGGAAATTTCAAAATTGATGGGCATTGAAATTCCTTTTACAATCGACATAAATCTTTCGCAGCTGGATCAACTGGTTGATCTTTTGGGGGGAATAAAAATATTTGTTCCTTCTCCAATCGACGAGCGCGGTAAAAATGGAGACATCTGGCTTTTGCCAAGCGGTGCCGTTACTCTTGACGGAGATAAAATCCGCACATACATGGTTTATCAGCTGCCAAATGAAGAAGACAGCGAAGCCCTGCAGCGCAGGCAGAATATTTTAATTTCATTGATTTCGGGTCTAAAAGAAAACAAGGCCAGTCTGCTTGCAAAAAAGAATTTTGAACTCCTTTCAAGCAAAATTACTTCTAATTTAGACACTGACGGTCTTCTGATTCTTTTAAATGAACTTACCAATATTGATACCGAATCACTTGAACCACTTTCTATTCAGGGAGTGCCAAGAAGTGTTGACGAACAGATTCTTATTTTCCCCCTTTACAACGGTGATCTTATAAAAGAAGTTGTGGCTCAAACAGAAGAAGGACTTATTTCTTCAATGCAGAAAGTTTCTGTTTCAATTTATAATGGAACAAATGTTCAGGGGCTGGCCCACAACACAATGATTGTAATGAGGTCTGCAAATTTTGATGTTATTTCAACGGCTAATGCGGACAGGGCAGATTATAAGCATACTGTGATAATTGATAATTACGGCAATGAAGAAGGGGCAGCTCAAGTTGCAAACTTTTTGCATTGTTCATATATTGTGCAGGCCCAGGAAAATGAAGTGAATGCCAATTCTGATGCAGCAATTGTTGACTTTACAATTATTCTGGGTGCGGATTTTGACGGTCGCTATGTTGTAGGAGGTTATACTCCTACGGCGGAAACTTCTCTGGAAGATTTACAACTGCCTGCTTCTTTGACAAGTGAAGGTGAAAGTTCAAATCAAAATCAAAATGCAGAAAATGCTGGCGGGGAAAATTCTATAACAGAAAATGCTAGTGAAAATCACCAGTAAATTTTAGAGGACAAAATCTTTAAAAATCTTTTTTATAGATGAAAAATCAAGCAATAAATTTTTAAGGAAAAGAAAATGGAAAAGACAGAAAAAACTGAAAAATCAATAGAAGAAAAATCTTTGGAAATTGCAAAATTACTAGAAGACGGAAAGGCTCTGGATGTAAAAGTGATTGACGTTTCACTTCTTAACAGCTGGACAGATTATTTTGTAATAGCAACGGTCACAAGTTCGGCTTTGGCCCAGGGACTTTATAAACTGGTAAAAGATTACATAAAGGAAAATGATCTTGAAATCCGCCTTACACACACAAAGTCAGCTCAGGGCAGCGACTGGCAGACCATAGACTTGGGGTCTATTGTCATTCACTTAATGTCAGCAGACGCCCGCTCCTTCTACGAACTGGAAAAACTCTGGCACGCAGGAAAGTTTTTGAAGTAGGACTTGTTTGCGAAAGACATGTTTGTAATGTGGAGGACTTCGATTTACGAAAGACGCATTTTCGTAACGCGATGGCCCTTGTTTACGAAAAGCGCATTTCGTAACGCGACGGCCCCTGTTTACGAAAAACGTGTTTTGTAACGACGTGGGGTCTTGTTTACGAAAAACGTATTTCGCAAAGTGGAGCGCCATTGTTTTCGAAAAACGCATTTCGTAACGCGACGCCCCTTGTTTACGAAAAGCGCATTTCGTAACGCGACGGCCCCTGTTTACGAAAAACGTGTTTTGTA
>CAVJHV010000010.1:0-32719 GCA_963649315.1 Treponemataceae bacterium
CCTTTATAAAGTCCTGTAAATGGAGAAAATCAGCGGCAAGTCAGGAAAAATGCCTTTTTTTTAAGGAATTTTTAAATAATTTTTCTTTCTTTGGGGTGAAGTTTTATGGACTGGAACTTTTAGCCCCGATTGTAAGGGCGCCGCAGGCGTCTGACGCACAAGCGGCAGATGGAGCGACAGCGGAACCCTGAAAAGCGGGAAAGAGCTTCCTGAAAAAAATAAAAAACTACCTTCTTTTTCCACTCATAAATTTCTTAAGGAAATTTGAAACGTTACTGTCATCGCCTAATTCTGATTTTTCTATGCGGCCGACAATGTGTTTAAGGCAAACTGACGGTTTTGAAGACGGATTTACTGCCAGGAAAGGTTTCTGGCGGATAACCGAAGTCTGCACGCTAGGGTCATCGTAAACGAAACCTATGTATTCAACTTTATAGTTAAGGAACTGGCTTACGATTGTAATAATTCTTTCAGAAATTCTTTTTCCTTCGTCAGCTGAATGAACGCGGTTAACTAAAAGTTTAATATTGAGCTTTTTGTTAAGAAGTTCCGTTGTAAGGATTTTTATGATTCCGTAAGCATCTGTAATTGCTGTAGGTTCTGGAGTTGTAACTACATAACATTCATCTGCGGCGGCTACGAACTGGGTAACGTTATTTGTAATGCCGGCACCTGTGTCTATTATGATGATGTCTGAGTTACCCAAAGAGGCAAATTCGTTGGCAAAATATTCAAGTTCTTCTACGGAAAGGTTAGCGATTTTTGAAAAACCGTTTGCGCCTGCAATAAAACGAATGCCGTATTCTGTGTCCAGAATGATTTCACTCATTTTTTTCTGGTGATTGATTACGTGCATAAGGTTGTACTGGGGAACGATATTGAGCAAAACATTTACGTTTGCCATGCCCAGGTCACCGTCAATAAGAATGACTTTTTTGCCCAGTTGAGCATAGGCGATTGCCATGTTTACGGCAATATTTGTTTTTCCGACTCCGCCCTTTCCAGAAGTGACTGCAATGATTCTAGTTTTATGTCCATTTTTTTTAGCTGATTTTTCGCTGCCTAAAAGGGAGCGAAGTTCATCTGCCTGATCATCCATATTAAAATTCTCCTGACCTTACCCGGCAACTTTAAAATATTTTTTTTAACTGCCTCTTAAAGATAATCGGCTAAATTACTTATTATCTTGAGTTTTGCCGAATTTTTCTTCAAGATGTTCTCTGTCAATGTTAAAGCCGTCCAGATTTTTTAAGAAGAAAATGGCATTTGCATCTTCTATTTCACTTGGATTCTGGCCTGTTGTTACGTAAGAAACGCTTTTGTTTTTTTCTGCCAGAACAGAAATGACGCTGCCGAGTGATGAGGTTTCGTCGCACTTTGTTACGATGATATTCTGATAGTTGAAAGGTTCAAAGTTTTGCAAAATGCGTTTTAAGTCCGTGGTTTTAGTATTTGCGGAAACGGCAAGATTTATGTCCGCATGAAGTGATTTTACTTCAAAAAGGTTGAGCATCTTTGCAATGTTTTCGTGGTCATTTGGACTAAAGCCAGATGTGTCTATTAAAAAATAGTCTGTACTTGACTTGTACTGGACAAAAAGTCTTTTTAAAACTTCACAATCTTCTGCTACAAGGACTTCTTCATCTTCGTCCTGAATGGCATGAACCCACTTTGAAAGCTGTTCAAAGGCACCTATTCTCATGCGATCAGTTGTCATGTATTTTACGACTTTTTCCTGGGCAGAAGGATTTTCTTTTCTTTCCTGGGAAGATGAAAGGCGGATTTTTATGCCAAGTTTTGCTATTGTTGTTGTTTTTCCAACTCCAGTCGGACCAACAATTACTATCACGTGAGGAGGCCGGTAAAAAGTTTTTTTTGCAATATTTATGCTTTCACCTATCCAGTCAACAACTTTTTTTTGCAGAAAATTATAGTCATCCAATGAATCCAGGCTTAAGGTTTTCATTTTATCCCGCATCATGGAAATGTAATTTTCTGTAAATTCATTGGCACGCAAAAGTTCTTCAATTTTACTGACATTCTTGTGAACTTCATGAGGAACAGAATCTTCATGAATTTTTTCAAGTCCTGCGTCCAGTTTGTCTTCCAGGTCACTAAGTTTTTTTGTTAAAAGTGAAATTTCTTTGCCAGAAGAAGAAATGGTTCCCTGCTGGTTATAATTATTCAGGATTTCCCTTTGATTTTTTACAAAATCCTCTTTTTCCTGGGCAGAAACTTTATCTTTCAGAAGATACCTGCATTCCACAAGAAGTTTTGTCCTGAACAATTTATTTTCTGTTACAGTTTTGTAATCTTTAATTATATAATTACCATTGAAGAGTTTATTGAGTTGTTCTTTACAGTCATCAAGGCTTTTTCCCCTTATTGTGTACACTTCTGGGGACCTTACATTATCAGATGTCGATGTCACCTATTTCCTCCGGTTTTACCTTTGCATTAACTACTTCATTTACAGAAAGAACGACTATACCTGGACATTCTCTTTCTATTGAAGATTTTACTAAATATCTTACAGTGCTTGGAGCCAGAATGATTGGCAAAACGCCTCTTTCCTTAACAGCAGCAATTTTTCCCGTAACTGCATTTATAAAGGCGCGGCCAGTTTCAAGATCCAGGGCTGCGAATGGTTTTTCTCCAGGAGTTTGAACTGCATGTTCTGCCAAAAGCTGGGCAATTTTTGGAGACAGGCGCAAAAGATGAAGTTTGCCGTCAGCATCCAGATACTGATGGCAAATTTGAGCTCCCAGGGCTTCTCTGACTTTCTCTGAAAGGGTGAAAGGATCTTTTGTATAGCGGGCATTATCTGCCAGTGTTTCCAGAATAGTAACTATATTTCTGATGCTGACTTCTTCCTGTAAAAGATATTTGAATACATGTTCTACATCACCAATTGTAAGTTTATTTTCACCGGTAAGAACTTCATCCACAACAACAGGATTAGTTTTTCTAACTTCCTGCAGGATTGCATCAACATCCTGACGACAAATAATTTCTGCAGCATGTCTTTTTATAACTTCTGTCAAGTGAGTTGCAATGATTGTTGGTAAATCGATTACAGCATAACCTGCATTTTCAGCTTCAGTTCTTTTTGCTTCAGGCAGCCATATTGCATTCATACCAAAAGCCGGGTCATGAGTTGCTTCTCCTTTTAATTCCCTATCCTTTGGAACATTACCTGTGTTTAAACACATATAGTGGCCCACTTTAAGAAGGGAATGACCAACTTCTATGCCACGGATTTTAAATGAATATTCTTCCGGACTAAGCTGCATGTCATCACGTATTCTAATTGGAGGAACAACAAAACCCAGGTTAAGGACTGTTTCTTTTCTGATTCTTCTAATACGCTCAAGAAGTTCACCGCCATTTTCCGCATCAGCCAGAGAAATAAGGGCAAAGCCAATATCCAGACCAAGAACAGGCACTTCATTTACAGGAGCCAGTTCTTCAGGGCCTGAGCCTTTTTGATTAAGGGATTTTTCCTGTGAAGCTTTAAGTTCATCGGCAGCCTTTTTGACTTTTTCTGAACGGCGGATTCGTATTCCAATAAAGATAAAAAGTCCGCCAAAAGGAATAAGGACAAGGGCAGCAAGGTTATGAAAAGCTACTCCCAGAACAGCAAGTATAATACCAACAACAATATACTGCATTCCATCCCTGACAAATTGATTTTTCAGCTGGTCTGAAAGCACATCTTCGGAACTTGAAGTCGTTACAAGTAAACCTGTAGAGAATGAAAGAATCAATGAAGGAATCTGTGACATAAGACCGTCACCGATTGTAAGTTTTGCATAGACTTCAATGGCCTGGCTGGCAGAAAGTTCTCCCTGCCACATACCAACGGCAAAACCTCCAATAAGGTTTACTACGGTGATTACAATTCCAGCCTTTGCACTTCCACTTACAAATTTTGTGGAACCGTCCATGGTTGAATAAAAATCAACTTCCTGCCTGATTTGTTTTTTCTTGAAATCGGCTTCTTCCTGGGTAATCGCACCGGAATTTAAGTCATTCTGGATATCAAACATTTTACTGTTCATGGAATCCAAAGTAAATCTTGCAGAAACTTCTGAAACGCGGTCAGCACCTTTTGTAATAACCATCATTTGAACGATGATAAGAATTACGAAAATTACAACACCTATAACAACATTGCTGCCTGCAACAATATTTGCAAATGCCTGAACCATTTCACTCTGGCTTTCAAGATGCAGGGTTGAACCTGTAGCTGTTACCGGTTTAAAAAGAATGTTTCTTGTAGAAGCAACATTTATTGCCAGTCCATAAATGGTCATAATCAAAACAAGACGAGGATATGATGTAAAATCTGCAGCCCTTTTCATGTTGATTACAGTTATCATGATTATGAAAGAAACTGCTAAATTTAAAACCATTGCTATATCAATCACTGTCTTAGGAAGTGGAATAATAAGAAATAAAATAATTACAACAAGACCGATAGCAAGAAAGCTACCTTTAAATAGTGAACCTAAACGTTCCCTGACGCCTAATCTTACATTTGCCATAGAGTCCCCACCCACTGAATGCTAAAGCTTTATTTTTTCTTTTTAGAGCGCCTTTCCATATAACCGATTTGTGCATAAACGGTCGCTATTGCAAGCGCATATTTAACAGGTATTTTATCACCAACTTCCAAATTTGTATAGAGAGTTCTTGCAAGAGGCCTGTCTTCGTAAAGAGGCACGTCATTTTCCTTTGCAATTTGTTTTATGAAAAGTGCGTCTTCATCTTCCCCTTTTGCAGTAAGTTCCGGAGAATCTGAAATTTCAGACTTCCATTCAAGGGCAACTGCAAAATGCGTAGGGTTTGTAATTACAACATCCGCCTGTGGAACAATGCGGCGAACATTTGTCTTTAGCATTTCCTTTTGCGCACTTTCAAGGCGGTTTTTGATTTCCGGATCCCCTTCAAGATCCTTATATTCCTGCTTTACTTCCTGCTTAGTCATTTTTAAATTGTCAATAAAAACTTTTTTCTGGACAAAATAATCTATTGCACCAATCACAAGCAAAATGAGGGCAGAAATAATTAAAAGTTTTCCCAAAGTTTTGCTTACTAAAGTTAAAGCCTGCAAAATTCCCCCGGAAACTTGAGTTTTAAGGATTTCCGGCAGTTTATTTTTTATTGTAAAAAAAGCGACTACTGCCAAAATTGCAATTTTTCCAATTGATTTTAGAACGTTAAAAATTCCCTGGAAAGAAAAAAGTGTCCTTTTAAAGTATTCCCCGAACTTGGGTGCTATTTTTGAAAATTTAGGCTGAATTGTTTTTGTTGTAAAAAGCCAGCCCTTGTTTTGCATAATATTTCCTATTATTCCTGCAAGAAAACCGACCAGGGCAAAGGGTAAAACTGCCAAGAGGAAATTCTGTAAAAAAAATAAATAAAATTCTGCCTTATTAAATTGAGAATTTACGTTTTTAAAAAAATAAGTCAAAATATTTTCACAGCGTTTTAAAAGGTTTGGTCCTAAAACAAGCAAAAGCAAACTGGTAAAGAAAAAAACCAGACTGCCGTTAAGTTCCTGGCTTTTGGCAACACGACCTTCTTCCCTAGCCTTTCTGAGTTTATGCTCTGTAGGTTTTTCGGTTTTACCTTCGTCTTCGGCGGCAAACCACTGCAAATCAATTTGACTCATTTTTGAATTTGCCCTCCGAGTTTTAAATATAAATTCTGTATTTCTTTAAGGGCATCATCAAAACTTGATGTAAAAAGGTTTACTAACTGTGGCATAAGCCATGTTAAAATAAAAAATGTAGTCATAATCAAAATCGGGAATCCTTCTGAAAGCATATTCATTTGAGGTGAAGCTTTTGAAAGGATTCCCATTGCGCCGTTAATAAGAAAAAGCGTTGCCATAACAGGTAAGGCAATCAGGAGGGCATTCATAAAAAGATGTGTCAAACCGGAAAGCATAAACTTTACTAAATCATCGTTGTGTTCAACTATGGAAAGAGCATTTATGGACTTAAAACTGTCTTCAAGTCCCTTTAAAAATAATTTTTGAAACCAATTGTTGCTTAAAAAAACTAAAAGGCCCACAAAATTCAAATACTGGCCCATCAAAGTGTTTTCTACCTGACTTAAGGAATCGTATGCTTCAGCAGCAGAAAAACCCATTTGAAAAGAAAAAAATTGTCCTGCAGTAGAAAAGGCTGCAAAAATCATGTTGATGTAAAAACCTAAAATCACACCTATAAAGCCTTCGCCTAAAAGGCAAAGAATATATTGCAAATTAAAAGACCCCTGTGGCGAAATAAATTCTGCATAAACTGCATAAGAACCTTCCGTTAAAGACACTTGTGGAAAAAGAAAAAATGCCGCATATCCGCAAATAGCAATTTTTGCAATTCGCGAAATTGATCTTGAATTTGTAAGAGGAAGAGTCATTATCATTCCAAAGCAGCGGACAGCAACTAAAAGAAAAAACGGTGCCGCAGAAACAATTGTATCAAGCATATTTTACTAAGAAGCCATTTGCGGAATTAAATTAAAAAGATTGATTGTATAATTTCTAAGCCTGGTAAACATCCAGCCGCCCAGTAAAGCAATCACTAAAAGAATGACTAAAAGTTTTGGAAGAAAAGTGAGTGTCTGTTCCTGAATTGAAGTCGTTGCCTGAAAAATAGAAATAATCAGTCCAATAACCAAAGCAGAACCTAAAACAGGTGCAATTAAAATAAAAACCTGCCATATCCCGCTTTGCAAAATTCTAACAATTAAATTTATGCCCATAATCTTTCCTCCAGTTTTTTTAGATTTTCATTATCTTATAACACTGACAAAAAGTTGCTGCGTTAAAAGTCCCCAGCCATCAACTAAAACAAAAAGCATTATCTTAAATGGAGTTGAAATTTGAACAGGCGGCAGCATCATCATTCCCATGGACATAAGGATACTTGCAACTACCATGTCAATTATTATAAATGGAATGTACAAAAGTATACCGATTTTAAAGGCAACCGTAAGTTCATGAAGAATGTAAGATGGTATAAGAACATAAGTCGGAACGTCTTCGAAAGATTTTGGCTTTTCCAGTTTTGCCATTGACATAAAGGTCTTTATGTAGGAAGTGTCATCCTTCATTTGAGTGTACATAAAGTAGCGGATTGGCTTTTGAGCCTGATCTATAGCTTGTGTTAAATTGATTTCATTTCTTTGAAGAGGCTGAAAAGAATCAGTGTAGATTTTTTTAAAAGTAGGCATCATGCAAAAAAGTGTCATAAAAAGAGCAATACCATTTAAAACTGCTGTAGGAGGAACCTGCTGCAGGGAAAGGGCTCTTTTTATAAAATCAAGTACAATGGAAAAACGCAAAAAACAAGTCATCAAGATTAAAATGCTTGGTGCCAGAGTTAAGAGCGTAAGGGCCAGCATAAGCTGAACAGAAAAAGCTACTTCCTGACCAGACTGAGGAGCCGTCGCGGTTATGGAAATATTTGGAATGGCCAGATTTGCAACATCATTTGGTAAATCAGTTCTCCCTTGAGTTGACCCCTGGGGAAAAGTTTGATTTGCAGCAGCCTGCGAAGTAACTGGCATAATACACAGTAGGGCCAGCAGCAAAAGAACAATAAACCGGAGAGAATATTTTTTTATTGTTGATTTTTTATTTTTTTCTGAAGGAAAAGTATTTGCCTGTAAAACCATATTACTTTTCCCCCTGATCTTTATTTAATCTTTTACCGTTATTTTTCAGCATATTGAGGATTTGCCTTGTTGCCCCATCCCCCTTATTTTTAGGGCTTTCAGTCTTTTCTGAGCCAGATTTTTTTGTAAAAAGATTTAAAATTTCTGCAAAATTCAAAGACTTTTTCTGGCCTATATGTTCATCCGCATAAACATTCATTGCATTAATCAATTCTTTATCTTCAACTTTTGCAATTAAATTTACAGCATTGTCTGAAACACCTATAAGGTATGCTTCATTTATAAGTGTTACCACATGAACAGACTTATTTGGACCGACCGCAATTGAAGCAACATCCCTTAAAAATTCATCTTCATTTGCAGGCAAATTGGATTTTTTCTTAATAAATTTTGATAAAAACAAAATGATTGCAATAATAAATGCAAGAACCAAAATCATCCTTACAAAAATCCATATACTTCTTGCGGGACTTGATGTGTCATCAAGTGTCAGATCTGCTTCGTTTACAGAAGAATCGGTACCTATGGAAAGTGTATCTTCATCAGGAATTTCAAAAGCAGGACTTTCACTTTGATTTGACAAAGCTGCAGCATCTGCTTCACTTGAAGCCCCTGCAGGCACTGTTGAAGATGCAGGTGACGAAGAAGGTTCAGCAAAAAGACTGTAAGCTGAAAAAAGAAAAATCAATAAAGAGAAAAAGAATTTATTTTTTATAGAAAAGAAGTTTTTCGTAATGTCCTCCACCCAAGCACATTATTTTAGCGAGTTTCTAAAAGTTGCAATTTCTAGAGACTCCTTTAAAGTGACTCTTAAAAAAATCTGCATGTCAGAAATATCCCCTTTTCCAGCATGCAAAAAAATATTTTACATTTGCTGTGTAACGTGTTCAATTGTAGGAAGAATTTCTGTAACGCGCACACCGAAGTTTTCATCGATGACTACAACTTCTCCCTTAGCAATTGCCTTATGGTTAACAAGAATGTCTACAGGTTCACCGGCCAGTTTATCCAATTCGATGATTGTACCTTCACCCATTCCCAGGATTTCCTTGATTGTCTTTTTGCAGCGGCCAAGTTCTACGGTAACTTCCATGAAAACGTCCATGATAAGACCGATATTTCCCTGTTCCGGAGTAACCATGGAAGGTATAAGGTTAGAATATGAAAGTGACTGTACGTTCGGCGGATTCTGAACTTGCTGCATCATTCCCATACCCATATTCTGCACAGGCTGCTGCATAGGCATACCCATACCCATGCCCATATTCTGCACAGGCTGCTGCATGCCCATTCCCATGCCCATACCCATATTTTGTACAGGCTGCTGCATGCCCATATTTCCCATGCCAGTCATATTTTGAACAGGCTGGGCCGTAAAGCCACCCATAGGATTTGCAGCAGCTTGAGTTTTTTGACCTCCGCCCAAAGCAGTTGCCATGCCGTCTGCAACAGGAGCACTAACGGCTTCCCACAAAGTGTAAGGCTGACCGTCAAGGGTTACAGGATATGTAAAGAGGGCAAATTTTCCAACAGGAATGCGAATCATTGCCTTTGGCTGGTTTACAGCTTCCGGCACACCGATTGCAAGGCCAGGCAGTTTTCCAGATTTAGCCAATTCGTCTATTTCTGTACTTGAATGCATGTTGATTGCTTCGGAAATAAGAGAAAGAGCCATATCGTCAATGGCAGGTTCATCTTCCTTGTTTACCAGGGAAACAATTTTTTCAGCAAAACCGTTTGAAAAGATAAACAAATGGTCACCAGTTAAAGCTGTTGTAAAATCTGCCATAACGGCAACAACAATTTCTGGAATTTTAGCAAGCAGCTTGTCCCTTTCAGAAATTTCTACGACAGGCTTTGCAATACTTGCTTCGCTAGATGTAAAATTCTTTAAGTTTTCAGCCAGACGATCTTTAATGTCACCGGCAAACTTTTCGAGTGTTGCAACATCTATATTTGCATCTCCGGCAGAAGTAGCAGGCAACGCTCCACTCAAGCCGCCCATATCAACGCCTGAAAGCAATGCATCGATTTCTTCCTGAGAAATTGAACCTTCACTCATAATGTATCTCCTTCGTCTGCTGTTAATTCTTCGAATTCATCTTCGTTTTCATCTTTTATTTTACCAATAACCTGAACGGCCATTTTTTTACCGACAATACCCGGCTGACAGTAGAATTTCTTCTGGTTGCCTACTGAAAGTATAAGGGGATCTGACTGACGCACATTCGTAAAGCGGATTAAATCACCTACCCTTAAATTTATTACATCGCGGATAGGAACATTGATTGTACCAACTTCAGCTACAGTTTCCATTTCTACATCAGAAAGTTTTTCTTTAAGGGTACCAAGATACTGGGTTGTAGAACCACGCCTTACAGAACTGTAGTAAAAAGAAGTAGATAATTTTGAAACAATCGGTTCAATTGTGATGTAAGGGATACAGATGTTCATCATTCCTGCTTCTTCACCGATTTTAATTTCCAGAGTAACAAGAATTACCATTTCGTTTGGAGGAACAATCTGGGCAAACTGAGGATTAGTTTCAATCTGCTGTAGACGAGGACGCAAATCAATAACCTGAGTCCACGATTCCCTCATGTTAGCAAGGATTCTTACAATGATTCCTTCCATAACGGACTGTTCAATATCAGTTAAGTCACGGTTTACCTTTCCGCCCGTGTCCCCAGAACCTCCAAAAAGGCGGTCAATCATAATAAAAGTGATTTCCGGAGCAATTTCCAAAACCGCATTTCCTTTTAAAGGATCCATATTGATTACTGCAAGAGTCGTAGGAGTTGGAATGGAACGGATAAATTCCTCATAAGTCAACTGATCTACAGAAGCAACATGCACATGAACCAGGGTACGAAGCTGGGCAGAAAGAGATGTAGTTGTTAAACGGGCAAATGATTCGTGCATGTTTGAAACAGTACGAATCTGTTCTTTTGAGAATTTGTCAGGCCTTTTAAAGTCATAGATTTTTATACGCCGAGTGTCATTGACGGGCTTAAAATCATCAGAGTCAGTTTCGCCTGAAGATATTGCCTGGAGAAGCTGGTCAATTTCATCCTGTGACAGAACTTCATTCATTGTCTAACCACCAAAAAACTAATACTGCTGAACAACATCCAGCTGTGTAAAACGAACTTCACGTATCTTTGAATTTGAAAGAATGTCATCGTTTATCTGATTGCGAATTTCTTCGCGAAGAATGTCTTCGTTGTAAGGCTTTAGTTCTTCATAAGTCTTTGTAGAAAAATAGCGCCTTAAAAAATCAATGATTTCTATTCTTTTTTCTGTAATTTCTGTAGAAGCGGCCTTGTCTTCTTTTTTGTAGCCCAAAGCGATTGTAACGGTAACGCTTGAAGGGGTTGTGTCATCTGTTGATGTACGGATTTGATCAAGTGATGTATACCAGTCATAACTTGGACGGTTTACTGTATATTCCTGAGAAACACCGACAGCTGTCTGCGGCTTAGAATTTCCATCGCGGATGGAATCAACAATAATTACAATTGTAACAATAAGAATAATGGCTGCAATACCAATCAAAACCCACTTTAAAATACTAGGAAAAATACCTTTACCGCGTTTTTTTGCTGGTGAAGAGTCATCAAGAGAGCCTGAGCCCAAATCATCTGCATCGTCTGCCATATTATCCCCCAATTTGTACTATACTTACTTAGTCCCAAATTTATAATAACACTAAAAATGTCCCTCGTCTAGAATTATTATATCTACACGACGGTTATATGCCCTGCCTTCTTCAGTATCATTGCTGAATTTAGGCATTGTATCTGCATATCCTGCTATTGAAAACTGTCTTTCATCTACACCGAAATCTGACATGTAGTGAAGGACATTTGCCGCCCTGGCAGCGGACAATTCCCAGTTTGAAGGGTACAGATCTGATGATACAGGAGTATTGTCTGTATGACCTTCAATTCTCCACTTCCGCCCCTTTACTTCTTCTGAATTAAAAAGTTCAGTCAAGTTAAGAAGTGTCTGACGGCTGGCTTCTATGTTTAATTCAGCACTGCCCCTTTCAAAGTAAGTGTCTGAAGCTAAAGAAATTACAAGGCCCCTTTCGTCAGAAGTGACTGTAATTTTATTAGTTTTGATTTCTGGAGCAAACAAGGTAACAGCTTTTTTTCTGGCTGCTGCCATTGAATGACCTCTTTCTGAAGAAGGAAGTGAACTTACCGTATTTCCTAAATCAGCAAGGCTGCCTGCACTAAGAGAAATACCTCCTCCAGGAGTACTGTTTGAAAGAGAAGCCTGCATTGCTGCCATCTGAACTGCATCCGTTTCCGAAGGGTCATAAAGCATAACGAAGAAGCAGAGCATGAGTGTAATCATGTCTCCGTATGTACCCATCCAGGCGGTTGATGGTTTTTCAGGTTCTTTTGTTTCCCTCTTTGCCATTAAAAAACTCCTTAGTCTTTAAGAACATCACCTTCAATTGCTTTTCTTGACTTTGGATCAAGGAAGGTAAGAAGTTTCTGTGCAAGAATACGAGGGTTGTCTCCGGTCTGTATGGAAAGAATTCCTTCCAGAATCATTTCCTTGGAATTCATTTCCCGGGAGTTCTGGCTGATTAATTTCTGGGCCAGAGGTCCAAAGAGCCAGTTGGCAAGGAAGGAACCGTAAAGGGTTGTTACCAATGCGACGGCCATATTTGTACCCAAAGATGACTTATCTTCAAGGTTATTCAACATACCAATAAGACCGATAACTGTACCCATCATTCCGTAACCCGGAGCATAACCGGCCCACTGGTTGATAAGCCCTGCCCATTCCATGTGACGCTTTTCTGCCTGGGCCATTTCATTTTCAAGGATTGAACGTATGGCAGAACCGTCGTTACCGTCGACCATAAGGCGAAGTCCTTCCTTTAAGAAAGGATCGTCCAGGTCATCAAGTCCTTCTTCAAGAGCAAGAATACCTTCACGACGGGCTTTTTCCGAAAGCTGAACCATATTTTGTACTGTTGATTTTTCACCATAATCGTATGTTTTAAAACAACGGCCCATTACTTTAAAAAGACCTAAAATCTGGTTTAATGGGGCACAAATGAAAAGTGAGAAGAATGAACCGCCTACTGTTACGAAAACTGACGGAATATCCCAAATGTCCTTAAGAGATCCACCTGACGTGAAAACTCCGATTAAAATCATAGCCAAACCGCCGACAAAACCAATCAGTGTTGCTAAATCCATTACTTCCTCCCGGTAATATCTATAAGGGAATCTCTAAAAACCTCAGTTTTAAGGGCTCCCACAAATACCTGTTTTGCAGGATTATTTTTTTACAGTTCCTGGTGCAAAAGCCCGATTTTTCTTCTGTAATCCACAATTCTCTGGATTACTTCCTGGGGACTTTCCTTTACAACCACCTTCTTTCCTGAAAGAAGAGTAAGTGTAAGATCAGGATTTTCTTCCATACTTTCTATTTGATGAGGATTTATCCAGTATCTTTTGCCATCAAGACGAGTAAGTTCTATCATAGGTTACATTTTCTACAGTAAACATAAAATCGTCAAGTAAGACTTTAAGAATTTTATCCTCTTTACCCACTAAATTATCGGAATTTTGACAATTATATTTAGTTTTCAGTAAAAAAAAAGATATTTTTTTAACGAATAAAGTAAGTGTAAAAGTGCGCAAAGGATTGCAGGGGCGCCGGAGGCGAAGGCGGCGGACTGCCGCCTTTGAAGGCGAAAGCCGTAACCCCGGAAAGCCTGGTCATGGGGCTTTGATGTGAAAAAAAGAAAAATATGGTAAAAAAGAAAAAAATCTTAAAAAAATTCATATCAAGTTCCTTTAAAGCCCCATGATGCGCCCTTAAAATGACAGTAAATTAAAAAATGTGTTATCAGAGTAAAATATAACAAAGAAAATATTGTGATTTGGACTTTATGGCATTAATCTTAAAGATATGAAGAACAAGATTTTGATTATTGAAGACGTTCCTGAAATGTCTGAACTCATTAATATGTATATGACAAATGGCGGCTTTGAAACAGAAGTTTGCGAAACGGCAGAAGAAGCTCAGGCACTTCTGGAAAAATCTTACATTCCAGATTTAATTCTTTTGGATTTGAATTTGCCGGGAATGAGCGGTTTGGATTTTTTAAAATATTTCCGAAAAAACTATAAGACAACAATTCCTGTAATTATTGTTTCTGCCCGCGATGCTGATGAAGACATTATTATGGGTCTGGGCCTGGGAGCGGATGAATTTGTTACTAAACCTTTCAGTCCTAAGGTTCTTGTTGCCCGTGTTCAGTCAAAACTGCACCGCTTAAACGAAACTGAAGCATGTGTGGAAGAAACAATTAATTTTGGACCTTATTCTATTCTTTGCAACAGTTGTGTTTTAAAAAAAGGTTCTGAAAAGGTTTCTCTTTCTACAAAGGAATATGAAGTTTTGGAATTCCTGGCCCGCCATGCAGGTCAGCCTTTAAGTCCGGAAGTTATCTATAAGGGCGTATGGAAGTCTCAGTTTGGGGATATAACTGCGGTTGCGGTTTACATTCAGCGCTTAAGAAAAAAGATTGAAGATGATCCTTCACATCCAAAATACATTACTACAATGTTTGGAATGGGATACCTGTTCAGACTGGATGAAAATGCAAAATTTTAGAAAAAATTAAGAGGGTCTGTAAAACTTCAATTTTTTAAGACCCACTTAAGCGATTTTCTTCTGATGATTTTTGATTTGTGCGGGGTGGAATTTAATAATGCAAATTAAAAAGCAGTTCAGGCTTTTGATAGCCGGTATAGTTGTCATTCCTCTTTTAGTGGCTTTGGCTTTGCCTCTTTACCATTACATGTCTTCGCCCCAAAGGTACCTTATAAAGGGCTATAAGCAGATAAGGCAGTTGAACCAGTACCAGCTGGATCAAAAAGAATGGGAAGTCATTGAAAAAAGGATAATGGAACTGCCTCCTAATGTTCAAACTGCCATTTTGTACAAGAACACATTCATCATTTCTAACATTCCGGAGCTGCCTGTAAATTCCACTCTTGATTTTTACGAAATTTTTACACTGATAAATTCTTCAAATAACAAGTACGATTATCAATTTCAGTCACTTGTAAATGATGCCCAACTGACACCGGACGAGAAAATGACTGAGGATGCGGGACCAATTTTTGCGATTACAAGATCCAGGGTGCCTGGGTCTCAAAAAAAGCCTTTTATAAACAGGCTCTACATTCCTTTGCTTCTGGGGCTTTTGTTTTTTGAAATATTCATTGTAATTATTGTAATTTTGACTTCAAGAAATATTACTTCTTCCATCACGGTTCTTGAAAAAAACACCCTTAAAATTGCAAACGGGGAACTGGATGCGAAACTTGAAATTCCAAATGTCAATCAATTGAACGAAATCACTTCCCTGACCCAAAGTCTTGACAAGATGAGGGAATCTTTAAAAGACGACCAGCAGAGGCGTACTAAATTCATTATGGGAATTTCCCACGATTTAAGGACACCTGTTGCTTTGATAAAAGGATATGCTGAGGCAATAAGCGATAAAGTTGTTACGGATCCAAGTCAAATTGTAAAATCCATTCAGATTGTTCAGACAAAGGCGGATCAGCTGGAAGGAATGATAAACGATTTGATAAATTACGTAAAACTGGACAACAAAGAATGGCTTTCTTCTTTGGAAAATGTTGACTTTCTGCCTTTTGTTGAAGACTTTGCCAGAAATATAAACCAGATGTCTGAGGTTTACAAAAGGAATATTTCTATTGATATAGACATTCCGGATGACATAAAAATTCCTATGGACAAGGCTTTGGTTACCCGTGCCCTTGAAAATATCATAACAAATGCTTTTCGCTACACAAAGGAAGGCGATGCCATAGGCCTTAAGGTTTTTAAAAGCGATGAAATCAATATTGCCATTTCTGATACAGGACAGGGAATTACAGAAGAAGACATTAAGCACATTTATGATTTGTTTTACAGGGGAACAAATTCCCGCCGTGAACAGGGAATGGGCATTGGTCTTACAAATGTAAAAACGATTATTGATGCTCACGGCTGGGAACTTGATGTAGATTCAAAGGTTGGAAAAGGTACGACTTTTACTATAAAGATCCCGCTTGAAAATGATGACTCAAAAAAGTACGATGTAAAAAAATGCTGATAGTAAAGATGTTCTTTTCATAGTCGCCTCTAAAAATTGCAATTTTTTGAGGCTCCCTTTAAAAAATCATCTAAAAATCATCTTTGTGTTTTTCCAGAAAAGAAAAGATTATTTTGCAGAAATTTTCTTCATCATCCGCATCAATTACAAGGGCACCCGGGATGTCTTTCATAAAAGTGTACTGCCTTTTTGCGTAACGGTGGCTGTGGTGCTTTATTTGATTTTTGATTTCTTCAATTTTTTGAATGTCTGCTTCGCTTAAACCTTTGTTTCTGGAAAGTTTAAAATCATGGCTTTCGGGATCAAAAAATTCACTGTAGCCTATTGCCTTAAAAGCCGGCATGGAAGCGTCATAGCCCTTTTCCAAAAGGCCCTTTATTTCATCGACTAAGCCAGAAGAAAACATTTCTTCCAGGCGGGAATCGATTCTTTTGTAAAGTTCCTGCCGGGGCCGGTTTAAGATGATTGTACAAAAATCATAATTTTTTCTAAGTTCGTTGCTGACTGTGTAAGATGACAATTTTTTTCCGCTGGAATAATAAACTTCAAGGGCTCGACAAATCCGGTACTGGTCATGAATGTCTATTTTTTCTGCATAGTCACTGTCAATGCTTTTTAATTCAAAATAGAGTTTTTTATTTCCTTCAGTTTTTATTCTTTCTTTTATTTTTTCCCGGATTTCCAAATTACTTTCGGGAGCTTTGCTTAATCCCAAAAGGAAATTTCTTATGTAAAAACCGCTTCCTCCAACAAGAAGGGGGATGTGCTTTCTGGAAAAAATTTCCTGTGCCAGGATGTCTGCCCTATTTACAAAATCTGCAACTCCAAACTGGCAGTCGGGGTCTGCAATGTCAATTAAATGGTGAGGCAATTCTTTTAATGTTACAGGATCAGCTTTTGCGGTGCCAATATTAAATTCCCTGTAAACCGCCTGACTGTCTGCGGATATGACTTCACCTGAAATTTTATATGGAGAAAAAGAGGCTGGCTTTTTAAAATGCCAAAGACTGCCTTGACCAAAGTATTTGGTTACTAAAGCAGTCTTACCGCACGCTGTCGGTGCAAAGATTATTATTACAGGAATTTGTTTATTCAAAACTCGGCCTTGTAATTAAAAAATTTATTTAGATGGTTCTTCAATACGATATTGAACTTCATTTGTGAAAAGCTGACGTGCTGCAATACTTACAGATTTATCATCATTTTCCTGCAAAACTTCATCTTTTACCATTGCAAGCTGATAAGCACGACGGCTGGCAGCAACAGTAATTTCGTACATTCCACCCTTAAATTTTACAAGATTTTCTAACGGAAAAATCATCTGTTCACCTCAATACTTTATTATAAGGAAATAAAAAGTTCATGTCTATAGAATGGGATAAAAAGTAGTTTTTTATGAGGATTTTTTTTGTGGAGGATTTTTTTTAAGTGGTGTTTGTCTTTTTAAGGTGGCGGGTGTTTTGCGTAGAGATGCTTTTTTCGTAAACTGCTGACACTTTCGTAAACATGCACATCTTTCGTAAACAAGCATCCCCCCTTCGTAAACATGCACATCTTTCGTAAACAAGCACCCCAAAAAATTGCAATTTTCCGGGGCTTCCAATATAATTTTGACAAAATATGAGCGAAAGAAATAAAAGCACTGATGCAATAATTCTTACAATAAAAAATCTGGGGGAAACAAACCGCCTTGTTACATTTTTTTCTCCGGAAACAGGCATTTCATCTTCGGTCTTATATGGCGGGGCAAAAAGCAAAATGAAATCACTTTTGCAGCCCTTTAACCATGGAATTTTATACATTTACAATGATGAAGTAAAAAATACTTCTAAAATAAGAGATTTTGATGTTAAGGATTTTTATCTCAATATGAAGCAAAATCTTTACAAGATGATGGCGGCAAACCTTGCCTGTGAAATCATTTTAAAAACAAAGGCTGCCGGTGACTACAAAAATGCCTTTGTGCTTTTGAATGCATTTCTTAAAGGCCTGGATTTATCTTCTGAAAATGAGTCCCGGCTTGGAACCATACGCTTTCTTTTCCGCTACCTTACCCTTTTGGGACTGCAGGTAAATCCTCACATTTGCTGTGACTGCCAGGAATCCCTTTTGTCTAAAGAAAATGAGTCTTTTTATCTTCACCATAAAAACGGATTTGTCTGCGGAAATTGCATAAATCATTATGACAAAAATGAAAGAATTTTTCCTCTTGATAAATATGCCTTAACTTACATTGCGGCAATAAATGATTTAAGCCCTTCAAAGGTCAGAAGTCTTGTAATTCCGCAAAAAAGTGCATGGCAAATGAAAAATTTAGTCTTTAACCTTATAAACAATGCTGCCGGAGGAAATCTGGCTACTTTAAAAAATGCTGCCTCTATTTTGTAGGTCTCATAAAAAAAATAAATTTTCCTTTTAATTTTTCACACTTTGTGGGAATTTATATTTTTTTTAACATATAATTATGTTATACTACTTTTGGGTGGGATAAAATGAGAACTGCAGACTTAATCATCAAAAAAAGAGGCTCTCCGAATTTAGAAAGCCAGTCTTTAACTCAGGAAGAAATTAAATTTTTAATTGATGGATATGTGGATGGAAGCATTCCAGACTATCAAATGTCAGCTTTTTTAATGAGCGTATTTTTTAAAGGAATGACTTTTGAAGAAACTTCATATCTTACAAATGCAATGCTCCATTCTGGAGAAGTCATAAATCTGTATGACATGCAAAAAAAATATCCTTCACTAAAAGGACCTTTTGTAGACAAACATTCAACTGGCGGTGTTGGAGATAAAATTTCCCTTCCGTTAGCAGCAATTACTGCTGCCTGTGGAGTACAAATTCCCATGATGAGCGGACGTGGCCTTGGACACACTGGCGGTACTTTGGATAAACTTGAATCCATAGAAGGATATAATGTAAACCTTAGTCCTGACGATTTTGCAAAAATTATTTCACAGTGTGGCTTTGCAATGATGGGACAAACTCCTTCCATTGCTCCTGCTGACAAAAAAATGTACGCCTTAAGAGATGTTACCGGCACTGTAGAAAGCATTCCTTTAATCACCAGTTCCATTCTTTCAAAAAAAGTTGCTGAAGGAAGTAACGCCCTTGTCTTTGACATAAAATGCGGATCCGGTGCCTTTATGAAAAGTGAAAAAGACGCCGAAGCTTTAGCCCTCTTTCTTGTAAATACAGCAAAAGCAATGGGCAAAAAAGCAGTAGCCCTTCTTACCAGGATGGACACACCACTAGGTTTTAAAACCGGCAACTATCTTGAAATTGAAGAAAGCATTGAATGTCTTTTGGGAAAGGGATCTGATGATGTTATGGAAATAACTTATGCCCTTGCTTCCAGAATGCTTCTTTTGGCAGAAAAGGCAAAATCTGAGGAAGAAGCCCTTAATCTTTGTAAAGATGCTGTAAAATCCGGAGCAGCCCTTAAAAAATTCCTTGAAAATGTAAATCTTCAGGGAGGAAATGCTGAAAAACTTATGGACCAGATTGGAAAAAGACGGTCTTCTTTTTGTGAAAAATTTATTGCAGACGAAAGCGGTTATTTAAAAATCGAAGCATATAAAACAGGCATCGCATGCATAAATCTGGGAGTTGGACGAAACAGGGCAAGTGACAGCGTGGATGCTGATTCGGGAATTATTTTTCTAAAAAGACAGGGCGATTATGTAAACAAGGGTGATGTCATCATGGAAGTTTACGCAAAAGATCAAGCAAGTCTTAAAAGCGGCATGGTGTCATTAAAAGGAGCCGTCTCTTATTCAGCAGAAAAAAATCAAAATGAAAAATTAATCATCAAGGAAATAAAATAAAGTGGCATCTTCTGGCGAAACATCAAAATGGAATAAAAAAATAATTTCTAAAAGCGAAATTGAAGAACTTACAAAAAAATATGGAATCGATCCTCTTTTAGCGAGTGTCTTAGTCAGGCGCGAAATTGTTGAAGGAAAAGATTTGCTTTATTTTCTGGAAGATGATTTACGCTACCAGCACAGCCCTTTCAATTTTGTAAACATGGAAGATGCCGTTGACAGAGTTCTTGCAGCAGTTGAAGAAAAAGAAAAAGTTTTGATTTTTGGGGATCGCGATGTAGATGGAATTTCTGCAACAACTATTCTTTTTGACTGTCTTTCTTCCTTGGGGCTGGATGTTTCTTACCGCCTTCCTTCAGGGGATGAAGCTTACGGTTTAAGCATGCAGGCAGTTGATGACTTTGCAGCAAAAGAAGGAAGCCTTTTAATTACAGTTGACTGTGGCATTTCAAACTGTAAGGAAATAAATCACGCCGGGGAATATGGAATTGATGTAATTGTAATGGATCATCACACTCCTCCAGAAGAACTGTCTGATAATGCAATTTACCTGGATCCAAAACTGCAGAATTCAGGCTACCCTTTTCAAGATATTTCAGGAGCGGCTGTTGTTTACAAATTTGTTTCTGCCATGCGCTTTTCAAAATCAAAATGGTACAAGGCTGAATGCACCTTGATGAACATCCGACCCATTAACGAAGCATATAAAATTGAATGTATAAAAATTAAAAATTTAATTCCCCTGAGCCGGATTGAAGAAACAATTGTTCCAGAAACAGTTGGAATTATGCAAACCCGCTTGCCGGAATACCTTCAAAACCAGCTTATTTTGGTTTGGGATGCAGAAACAGTTTCAAAACTTTTAAAGCACGCTTTTGGGCCTGGTGTGGAATTTAACTTTTTTGACATAAGACCGGAAGTAGCAAAACTTTTTCCTTCTTTTGGACAGCTGTCACTGCTTAGAATAAAAGACATGTCCCGAATTGCAAGGTATGGCTCTCACCCGCCTACTGAAATTGGAGGTTTTTATAACATTTACGTAACCTACGTTCAGCAAAGCCTTAAAAATGAAAATCCTGATTTTGCAGATCTTGAAAATGATGACCTTCAGCTGGTAGCATTGGCAGCCCTTGCAGACATAATGCCAATGAAAAACGAAAACCGCCTTTTCGTCCGCCATGCCTTAAAATTAATCAATTCGGGAAAAATAAGGAGCGGACTTTTAGAACTTATGTCTCATTTAAAACTTTTGGACAAGCACGTTTCTTCAATAGATTTAAGCTGGGTGATTGTTTCAAATTTAAATGCAGCCGGTCGTTTGGGCAGGCCTGAACTGGCAGCAGAACTTTTTTTGACAAAAGATTATGCAAAAAGAAATGACACAGCCCTTGAAATAATCCAGCTGAACAGCCAGAGAAAAGTTCTTACACAGGAAGCAGAAGACTATTCTTCAATACAGGCATCTTCTTCACTGGACCTCTACAGCAACAAGCTTTGCGTCGTAGCAGATTCACGCATAAACAGAGGTGTATGTGGAATTTTAGCAGGCCGTCTTTGCGAAAGATACAAAATCCCTGCCCTGACCATAACATTTGTCCAGGACACATGTATAGGTTCCATGAGAAGCTGCCGCGGGTATTCAGTTTTATCTTTGCTGAACCAGTTGAAAGATTATTTCATAAGTTATGGCGGACACAACTACGCAGCAGGATTTTCACTTGAAAAGACAAAGCTGGATTCCTTTTTGGAAAGCGTAAAAAGCCTTTCGCAGACAATTGAGCTGGACTCCTCAGACACTGATGATTTTTTTATTGATGCAGAAGTTCCTCCAAATTATTTAAGTCCTCACTTGATTGAACTTGAAGATAAAATGGAACCCTATGGTGAAGAAAATAAGCAGCTGCTTTTTATGACAAAGGGACTTACCGTAAAAGATGCACAGCTTTTAGGTAAAGGAGAAAAACTGCATCTTAAAATTACAGTTGAAACTCCATCCTGCAAGTGGCCCTGCCTTTTTTGGAATGAGGGAGAAAGGCTTAACCGGGATTTTAAGATTGGCGATAAAATTGATATGCTGTATCATATTCAGCGAAACACTTTTAACGGCATGGAAAAACTTCAGTTGATTATTCAGGAATTAAGAAAATCTGAAAACTAAAAGGAGATTTTTAAAATTATGATTAAAAAAATTATTTCGATTTTTGCAGGAATTTTACTTGCAACTTCTTCACTGGTCGCAAAAGAAGCGGTTTTTACTTCGGATGATTACAGTCTTTTTGTTCAGTACAATGAAACTTCATCTCCAGGGGACGCAGTTTTTGTCAGGATGAAAATCACTCAAAATAACAGAAAGGCAAAAATTTCCAAAGAAGAATTTAGGCAGACAAGTGCAAAACTGACTCTTACAAATGGCGAAAAAAGTTTAAGAAAATCTGACTTTTACGAAATACCGGCTGTAACCTCCCGAAATCGCCAGGAAATTACACTTTTAGCAGGTATTCCTTTGTCTTCATGGTGGACACCGCAAAAACAGTCAAATTTAAAACTGACCATTACATACAATCTTTACGGAAAAAAATCTTACCATTTTGATTTACCATTTTCCCTCATAGAAAAAGAATTTGTTTCAGAAACACTGTATTTAAATGAGAGCAACACAAGCATCAAAACAGATACTTCTGACAAAAGAATGAATCAAATCAATAAACTGAATTCTTTGCTTGCAACTTTTGATAGCGAAGCAGTTTATCAGACAAAGGCCTTTATTTCTCCTACCGAAATTGAAAGACGTACATCATTTTTCGCAGACAGAAGAATTTACGCATACACAAGCGGCCATTCTTCTACAGGCCTTCACTATGGAATTGACTTTGGCGCACCGGAAGGCTCAGAAGTAAAAGCTTGTGCTGCAGGTAAAGTTGTTATGGCAGAAAGCCGCATTTCGACTGGCTGGAGCATAGTCATTGAACATTTACCTGGTCTTTATTCACTTTACTATCATTTGAGCAAGATGAATGTAGAAGTCGGGGACGAAGTTGAAGAAGGACAACTGATCGGTCTGTCCGGAAACACAGGACTTTCTACCGCCCCTCACCTTCACTGGGAAATGAGACTCAATGGTGAAGCCGTAAGTCCTGACTTTTTTACAGGCAACTTTACCTTTGAAGAAATTATTGAAGAAAAATGATTTTTTACCAGATGCCTTCGAATTTTAAGTCTTTGAAATACAAAGACTTAAAATGTCGCATTTTCATAGTTGCCTCTAAAAATTGCAATTTTTAGAGGCTCCCTTATATGCCGGTTGACCACTTTCAGGGCATGGAAAAAAATATTTTTGGAATTTTAAATAAGCGGTTGCCGGCGCTGGAGCAAGGCCGTAGGCCGTCCGAAGCCAGGGGCTGAGGACCGCGCGTAAGCAAGTTGCGAAAGTGCCGTTGGGAAAGAGGTTTACCAAAAAAGAAAATAAAAAAATTCTGTGTGACAGATGGTTTACTTTTTGAATTAATAATTTTAAAATCCTTTTATGCTTGAAGATAGTCTTAAAGATAAATTGAACCCTGAACAGTACAGGGCGGTTACCAGTCTTGAGGGGCCCATTTTGATTATTGCAGGGGCTGGGTCTGGAAAAACAAGAGTAATTACTTACCGGATTGCAAATATGCTGGAAAAGGGAATTCCTCAAAGTCAGATTCTGGCTTTAACTTTTACAAATAAGGCTGCAAAGGAAATGGAAGAAAGAGTTAAGGCTTTGACGGGAAAAAAACTGCAAAATCTTACAATCAGTACTTTTCACGCTTTTGGGGTCAAGATTTTGCGGCAGGAAATTGAGGCTTTGGGCTGGAGGGAAAATTTTTCTATTTATGATGAAACAGACAGGAAGGCCTTAATAAAGGAAAGCGGTCAGGAATTACATTATTCCCAGGATGCTATGGATCTTTATAAAATCGGGGCTTTAATCAGTGACATAAAAACTGGAAGAAAAAATTTCCAGACTGATACTGAAATGTACCGTCCTCTTTATGAAAGTTACCAGGAAGGGCTGAAGCTTTATAATGCTGTGGATTTTGATGATTTGATTGTTTTGCCTATAAAACTTTTTCGAGAGCATCCGGATGTTCTTGCAAAGTATAAAGACCGCTACAAGTACATTATGGTGGATGAATTTCAAGACACCAGTCACCAGCAGTACGAATTTATGCATCTTCTTTCGGACAAAAATGTGGCTGTTGTTGGAGATGATGACCAGAGCATTTACAGCTGGCGCGGTGCTGACTACCAGAATATTGTTAATTTTGAAAATGATTTTGAAGGAATGCAGGAAATTCGACTGGAACAGAATTACCGGTCTACGGAAACTATTCTGGCTGCGGCAAATGGGGTGATTTCCCATAATACCAACCGAAAGGACAAGGAACTTTGGAGCGGAAACGGCAGCGGCAAACCTATTGAAATTTATATGCCCGAAAATGAAGCAGC
The DNA here is from genome assembly GCA_963649315.1 of Treponemataceae bacterium. Taxonomy (GTDB): domain Bacteria; phylum Spirochaetota; class Spirochaetia; order Treponematales; family Treponemataceae; genus Treponema_D. The sequence goes on from CAVJHV010000010.1 coordinate 24,160, forward strand.
TGAAGCGGATTTTATTGCGGAAAGCATTCAGGGCATCGCCATGGAAGAAAAGCGCAAGTATGATGAATTTGGCGTTTTGATGAGGGCAAATACTCAAAGCCGCCCTATTGAAGAGGCTTTTCTTGAAGCAAATATTCCTTACGTGATGAGTGGGGGCACCAGTTTTTTTGAAAGAAAGGAAATTAAAGATATAATTTCTTACCTGAGGGTTATTTCTAATCACGATGATGATATTAATCTTTTAAGAATTATTAATACTCCACGGCGTGGTATTGGCCGGTCCACCATAGAAGTTTTAAATGAAGTGGCAAGGAATATGGATGCTTCCCTGTGGGATGCCCTTGAAGCTATTACTACTTGTCCGGAAGACCAATGCCCTGTCAGCCAGAAGGCAAGGTATGATCTAGCTTCTTTTGCGACCATCATTGAAAATGGAAAGTCCATGCTGAGTGGCAAGGGTTTGAGCAAAAAAGTCAAAAGCATGGTAGAAGAAATTAATTACTTTGATTATTTGATTTGTGAAAATCCTAAAAGCGAAAAGGCTGCAAGGTTTAAATATCAGAATATTGAAAGTTTGATCCGGTCAATGGAACAGTGGGAAAATAATCCTCAATATGAAGACACTAGTCTTTATGCTTACTTGAACAGGATCACCCTGCTTTCCCGTGATGATTTGGATGATGACCAGGACAAGGGCAAAGTAAATTTGATGACTGTTCATGCCAGCAAGGGACTGGAATTTCCTGTTGTATTTATTGCGGGAGCTGAAGAAGGTCTTATGCCTCACGCCCGCGCTGTTGACGAAGGAGGAGATGCAGCGGTTGAAGAAGAAAGGCGGCTTTTTTATGTTGCCGTTACAAGGGCCCAAGACCGTCTTTTGATTTCTTCATGCCAGCACAGGCGAAGAATGAATGCAAATGTGGAATGTGAACCCAGTCGTTTTTTAGATGAAATTCCTGAATCTTTAGTTCAGTACCACGAAAAACCAAAAGAACTGGATGCAGAAAAGAGTCACGAACTTTTGCAAAACATGCTGAAAAACTTAGCTAAACCTCGTGTGCCCAAAATTTAGTTTTTTGAAGGCTGCCTGCCTTTGTCATGAAAAGTCTTTAAAACTGTCTTCAAGGCAGTTAAGGACATCTGGTAAAAAATCATTTTCATAGTTGTCTCTAAAAATTGCAATTTTTAGAGGCTCCCTTAAAAGACAGGTTCAAAATTTATTTTCCCAAGTCCAAAAGCCTTCTGTGGTAAGAAGACGGGGGATCTTCTTTTATAGAAAAGTCAAAATCAATCGGCCCGCCGGAAACCGGAAAAAGAGGCTTTTTTGCTGGTCTGACCTTTTTTTCTGACTCTGCAATAATTTCTTCAAGACTCTGGCTGCCATCAAGAAGTGTAAGGTATGGTTTTCCTATGGCACAAATAGTAGAAGTTGTAAAAGTTTCCTGGGAAGACAGATTTTGTTTTTTTACTGTCACGGAATTTGTTACATATTCTTCAGGAATTTTTTCTGTCCTTGTGATGTTGCGGATTTTTGTTCTTCTTCCTAAGACGCATGTGTAAACTTTACCTGCACAAAAAATGTGTTTTGGCAGGGAATAGCTTTTTCCTTCATCTTCAAGAAAGGCCCTGGCAGCAAAATCGTATTCCATGTCTGTCTGCCAGTAGCGTAGGGGGTAACAAAAAGAATCAGTAACATAATAACTTAAAAGTTCAGCAGACTGGACCGGAGGACAAACTAAAATTCCATTTGCCGAACCGTAATCCTGCCAAAAACCATTCATGCTTTGAAAATAGCTTTGGGCATTTTCGTCAAAGTGCCTTATCTTAAAGTGCAGGTACAATTTATTTCCAATTACTGCGATTGGAATATGATAAATGTTTTTGTCATTTGGATATTTTACCTGCATATCCCAGGCACCGCTTACCTGGCCATTTGCTTCTATTGTGGTGCCGTTTGAAAAAGTCACGGGAGCATTATTTTCTGAAGTAAAAAGCTGGTATGTTAAGGGCTCAAAATGAATTTGAAGTTCCTGGGCATTTTTTGAAGTAGAATCGTTTGAAGGCCGGTCCTTAGTTTTTGAATAAAGTGACTTTTCTGCTGCCCGGTCTATGTACCACCTGTAAAAGTTTCTTAATGCAATTGATGGAATTATATTTGATTTTTCTTCATTTTGATTTTGGGAAGACCGTGAAGAAGAAGGACTTTCTGACAAAAGAGATGAATCAAGCGAAGAAGAATCAAAAATAACATAGCGGCTGGAATTTTCCCAGATACCTTCTAACAAAGAAGGTATGGAAGAGTCTGCAAGAGAGGCCCAATAATCATTTGAATTACTTTCTGCATTTGATTGAGGAAAAAAAATCAGGGGAGAAAAAATTACAAATGCCAGGAAAATTATTTTTCTTTTTGATTTCATCAGCTTCTTGAATCCTTTTGGCACAATCCGCTTTCTTTTTTCAAACTTTTTACAGCAAATTTTTCGGCAAGGTTATCGCGAGCCGTAAAGCGGATGATTTTTCTTTCTTCAAAAGACTTTTGTATTAAATCTTCTACTTCAAGATTTTCGTAGATTTGGCAGGCTTCTTCAAGGTTAGCCCTTAAAACAGGATGACGGGGCGAAAACAAAACGCAGCAATCTTCGTAAGGTAAAATTGATGTTCCGTATGTACCGATTTTTTCTGCACAGCGAATGATGTCTTCTTTGTCCGTTCCAACTAAGGGGCGAAAAAGAGGATATTGGGCAAAGTGCTCTGTTACTGTCATGTTTTCAATTGTCTGGCTTGCAACCTGGGCAAGACTTTCACCAGTAATAAGGCACTGGGCATTTATTCTTTGAGCTAAAAGATTACATGCCTTCATCATACAAACACGAAGCATAAGTGTGGTAAATGCTTCGGGGCATTTCTTTTTTATTTGCATTTGTACTTCCGTAAAAGGAATAACATTCAAATGTAAATCCAGACCATAATCACTTAAAATACGGGCTAAATCCTCTACTTTTTCCTGTGCCTCCTGCGAAGTGTATGGATAGGAATGAAAGTAAGCACATTCAATTTTCATTCCCCGGCCAAGCATCTTATATCCCGCAACAGGAGAATCCAAACCTCCGCTTAAAAGCAAAAGTCCCTTTCCACTTACACCCACCGGCAGCCCACGATGTGTTTTTTTATGATCAGTGTATACAAAAACTTCATCCCTTACTTCCACAAAAACTGTTAAATCTGGCTTGTGAACATCAACTTTTAAAATGCCTGAATCAAAGGCCTGGGCAGAACACTGGCGCTCAATGCCATAAGAGTCCAGGGGGAAACTTTTATCTTCACGTCGTGCTTCGATTTTAAAAGTTTTTGCACCATTTTCTTTTGCGTCAAGACAAAGATGGGTAACTTTTTCTGTAATTGATTCTACGGATTTTTCAATCTGGCAAACTTTAGCCCAGCCTGTTATTCCCAAAAGGTGATCCAGAGCATATTCAACTCCGGGACAGGATTCCTTTGTACAATAAACATAAAGACGTCCTGCCCTTAAAGAAAGGACTGCCTCCTGACTTTCTAAAACTTCTTTTAAATTCTTTAAAAGCTGTTTTTCGAAAGTTTTTAAATTTGACCCCTTAAGTGTCAATTCGCCAATTTTTCCAAGATAAGCTTCTGTGTATTTTGCTTTGTCTTCATTTGTTTTCTTAAAATTCATAAACATTCCTTTAAGGGAGCCTCTAAAAAATTGAAGTTTTTTGAGCTGACCTTAATGTAGTGGCATTTGCAAAAAATTATTTTTGATGATCAAGGTCACCTAAAAAAAAATCATTTTCAAAGCTCACACATAATTTATATCTTTATTGTCGAATTAACAAGCATATATTATAATAGTAGAAATATGACGGCTCAAGAAAAAAAAACAATTTACAATCTTTTAAAAACAGTATCATCGTGGACTCAATCTTACCCAGCAGAAGATTTTAATGAAGAGCCTTCTTTTGAAGATGATATTGTTTTGGAAAATAATTTAAAAAATAATTCAGGCAATGTGGTTGCTTCAAAAGAGGAAGGGGCTTTTTTAAGTCCAAAGCCTATGACTCTTGAAACAGTTAAAAGCCGTATTGAAAAATGCCACTCATGCTCACTTTGTCAAGAAAGGCATTATTGCGTTTCTGGAGAAGGAGTTGAAAATCCTTTGGTAATGGTTATTGGTGAAGGACCAGGCGAAGAAGAAGATTTAAGCGGACGACCTTTTGTTGGAAAAGCAGGTCAACTTTTGGACAAAATGCTGAATGCCATTTATCTCGACCGCAAAAAAAACTGCTACATAACTAATATTGTAAAATGCCGTCCTCCCCACAATCGCGCTCCCATGCAGGATGAAGCTGCTTCCTGTTCAATTTTTTTAAGCACGCAAATACACATTTTAAAACCAAAAAGCATTTTAGCTTTAGGCCGGACTGCTGCACAAAATTTGTTGAAAACAGAAAATGGAATTAATTCCTTAAGGGGTAAAATTTTTGATTACAATGGCATTCCCCTCCTTGCCACTTACCATCCAAGCGCTCTTTTGCGGGATGAAGGTTTAAAAAAACTCGCATGGGCTGATTTAAAAATTTTTGCAGGGCAGTTAAAAAATCTCTATCCGGATTACATGAAATAAAATGATAAAATATATTGATATTGTACTGAATGTGCCCATAAACCAGGCCTTCACCTACAAAGTGCCGGAAATTGAAGAAGACTCTAGCGAAGAAAATGCCATAAAATCTGACAAAGAAGAAGATTATTTTGGCCGCAGGGTTGAAGTTCGTTTTGGAAACAGAAAATTAACAGGCTTTGTTGTAGCTGCCTATCCTGATTTACCAAAAACCTGTGCTGTTTCAGAAGATAAAATCCGGCCGGCAAAAAGATTTTTAGATAAAGAAGCCCTTTTAACAAAAGAACTTTACTCTCTTGCCAGGTGGATGACAAATTACTACCTTTCAAACATTGGCGAAAGTATTTTTACAATGATGAATTTTGGCAAAAGAGAAAGTGAGTATTCTATTTTTTCAAGTGATGATGATTTTAAATATGATGAAAAAAAAGAATTAAGTCTGGAACAAAAAAAAGCTGTTGATGAAATTCTTGATACAAGCGATGATAAATATTTTCACTACCTTTATGGAATGACCGGGTCTGGTAAAACAGAAGTCTTTTTACAGGCGGCACAAAATCTTTTAAAACAAGGAAAAGGAATTATTTATCTGGTACCGGAAATTGGACTTACGCCGCAGGTGCAGGAAGCGGCTGCCCAAAGGTTTGGAAACACTGTTGCCCTATTACACTCAATGCTTACTCCAAGCCAGAAACTTAATCAGTGGCAGAGAATCTTAAAAAAAGAAGCAATGGTTGTAATTGGCGCAAGAAGTGCTGTTTTTGCACCAGTGCCAGATTTGGGTCTTATTATTATTGATGAAGAACATGACTCTTCCTACAAGGCAGGTAATACTCCACGTTACCATGCAAGACAAGTTGCAATGAAAAGGTGTTCTTCGCTAAAAATTCCTCTTGTCATGGGATCTGCAACACCATCAGTTGAAGCATGGGCTGCAATTCAAAATAAAACAATAAAAGTTCACCAGTTGACCAAAAGACTCGCCGGGGGCAGCATGCCTTCTATCAAAACAATAGACTTAACCTCTAAGGCAAAAGCTGGCTCATGTCTTTCAAAGGAACTGGAAGACGAAATAAAAAAAACACTTGGCGAAAAAAGACAGACAATTCTTTTTTTAAACCGCCGTGGATTTACACATTTTTTCAGATGCAACAGCTGCGGTTTTGAAATGAAGTGCAAAAACTGCTCTGTAAACATGACTTACCATAAGGCTGAAAAACGTCTTCGCTGTCACTATTGCGGCTACTCCCTGGAACCGCCAAAAGTTTGTCCAAAATGCCAGTCACTTGATTTAGGATATTCAGGTTTTGGAACTGAATTTATAGAATCTGAAGTAAAGGCAAAATTTCCCCCGGCAAAAATTATTCGCTTGGATACAGATTCTTTAAACCACAAAGGCGATCTTGAAAAAAAACTTACCGCTTTTAAAAACGGAGAATACGATATTCTTCTTGGCACCCAGATGGTTGCAAAAGGATTGAATTTTCCTAATTTAAAATTAGTAGGCGTAATTCTTGCTGACACATCACTTCACTTGCCAGATTTTCGTGCAGCGGAAAAAACATTTTCCCTTATTACGCAAGTTGCAGGAAGGGCCGGCAGATTTTTTCCAGATGGAATTGTTTTAGTACAGACTTTTTCGCCGGACAGCGAAGCCATTTCTTACGCTGTAAAAAATCAAACTGAAGAATTTTATTCCAATGAATTGCAGACAAGACAAATGCTTTCTTTTCCGCCATACACAAGACTCCTGCGTTTAGTTTTTCGCTCGCAAATTGAAAATGCTGCAAAAGTCGCAAGCATGGGGGCAAAGGGAATTTTAAAAATGAACATAGAAAATGGAGTTCAAATTTTGGGACCGGCAGAATGCCCCCTGGAAATGGTAAACAAAAATCATCGCTGGCAAATAATTCTCAGGGCAAAAGATGTAAGACCTTTGCAAAAAATGGCCGCTGCCTTTATTAGAGGTTACAAGCCTCCAAAAGATGTTTACATTGAAGTTGATGTAGACCCCGTAAACATGCTGTAAGACTGGCGGTAAAAATTGCAGATTTCAGGCACTCTTACTCATTTACACATGCCGCCTGATTCCATCAAAATTTATTTTCCATAAAAAAAGTCCTTGTGGAGGAGCCGTTAAACCTGCCCTGCTTCGGTCCCTGCTGTCAAGAACAGCCTTAAAATCATCTGCGGATTTTCCATTTTTTTCCATAGTGATAAGTGTTCCGGTCAAAGAGCGTACCATTTTCCACAAAAAAGCATTTGCTTCAATTTCAAAAACTAAAATATTTTCATCAAAAGGATCCCAAAAAAATCTTGCGGCATTTATAAAACGCTTTGTTGAAAGACTTTGATCCCCCGAAGCCTGAAAAGTTTTAAAATCAAGTTCACCTTTTAAATGAGAGCACATGGAATTTAAAACTTCAATATCAGGTTTATGTGGTATGGCCCAGACATAACGAGTTCTGCTTGCCAAAGGGACGCAGTCGCATTGAATAAAATAATGGTAAACTCTTGATGTTGCAGAAAATCGTGAATTAAAATCATCCTTCACTTTTTTTGCTTCGTGGATTCTAATATCATTTGGAAGAAGACCATTTAAAGCACGCAAGTAATTTTTTTCTGCAATGGAATCAAATGGAGAAAAGAAATTTGCAGCCTGTGCTTTTGCATGAACCCCACTATCTGTCCTGCCAGAACCATAAAGTTTTATTTTTTGCTTAAGCATTTTTTCAAGGGCGATTTCTATTTCCCCCTGAACTGTACGAAAGGCCTGGCTGCCATCGCAATTATCCTGTCTCTGCCATCCACAAAAATCTGTGCCATCGTAAGAAAGTGTCAGTAAAATATTAGTCATCTTCGCTAAAAATATTATTTGAAGAAAGTTCACTTGCCATTTTGTCATACAGATCTTTTGCAACTTCCAGCAAAGGACCAGGCTTATTTTTACTGGACTTTCCTAAACCGAAAATTCGTGCAATTGATTTCTTTGATTCATCAAGTTTTTGTAACCTGAGTTCTTCATCTTCATGCTGACCGTATTTATATTCAAGCAAGCCTGTCAAATAAATGACACCATCATATCCAAAGTTTTTGTCCATGTCAGGACCAAAATTACCTACACTTTCAATTGATTCAATTCGGCCGGTTTCGTTAATCAAAGTTTGCTGATAAAAGAAAAGGGCCTTTCTGTAAAAAACCTGTGCAATGTAGTCATAATTGTGACCAGGACAGCAGCGTTCCAAATCTTTACATAGCCAGGCAAGCCTCAAAGAAATCATTCCTCTCTTGAAAGTAGGAGCGTGAGATTTATCCATGTCATCATAAGACATAAGGGCTAAATAATTCATCGCGGCTCCGTCAAAGAGAGTGCGTTCTTTTTTTAAATTGTAATATGGAAAAATGCGGTTGCATTCTTCGCGCCTCTTGTCCTGGTGACTGGCAAGCAGTTCCAAAACAGACTGATTTTTTATATCAGTAAAATCTTTCCAAAAAAGAGCGGTATGGCATTTTGGACAGGCACCTACATCATAAATAAGAGGATATACCCTTCCATACTTTTTACTAGGTTCAAAATTTCTGTGGAGTTCATCTGTAAGGGAACCGGCAATCATACGGCCCCCACCCTTATACATGACTTCCTGTTCAAAAGCATTATTGCAAACCGGGCAGGTTATTTTTTCCTTAGCCCAATATGAAATTAAAGCCTTTTTTTCGCTTCCAGGACTTTTAGAAGTTTTTACATTTGTCACCATAATTTTCCCCTTAAAAAAAATTGGATTTCCTAAAAAATATTGAAAATGATTTTCTAGAAATCCCATAAGCCTTAAAGACTTTCTGGGCATCTCTAAAAATTGCAATTTTTAGAGGCTCCCTTCTATAATCACGAAAGAGACTGCATAATCTTTTTCATGACTGATGGTC
>CAVJHV010000010.1:32729-38481 GCA_963649315.1 Treponemataceae bacterium
GATGGTCAGATGAACCTTAAAATTCTGACCTGCAATTTCTTTTATTTTATTTTCAAGTCTTTGTGAAAAAAGAAAATAAGGCTTTCCTTTTTCATCATTTTTAATACACACTTCTTTTAATGTAAATCCAACAATGCCAGTTGATAAAGCCTTACTGAATGCCTCTTTACTGGCAAAGCGGGCAGCATAATGCTGGCAAAGAAATTCTTCATTTTCACTTTGAAGGATTTCATCTTCACAAAAAAAACGATTCAAAAAAGATTGATTTTTTAACCATTTTTGAAAGCGGTCTGTTTTGCAAATATCTGTTCCAATTCCACAAATCATCTTTCAGGCACTTCCCCGCTTTCATTTTTTTCCATCTGCACTGAAGAAGACTCTGTCAGATTTTTTTGATTTTCATTTTCATTTGATTTTTCGCTGTCTGAAGCTTCTCTGTTTTTCACCACCGAAGAAATCTCTTCAAATTCCGTCTTGTCTTTTAACTGACCGGAATTTTCATTTTGATTTTTTTCTTTTGAAGAAACTTCTGCATTAAGGCCAGCATTTTCTTTCTGAGGTGGAAGTTTTGAAACAGTAACCGTTACCTCAGAAGGACTTATGCTTAAAACAGAAATGCCAGCAGGAACATTACAAATTAATGGCAGGTGATACTCTCCTTCTTCTCCAATTTCAGTTAAATCAACATAAAGCTGAATATCTTTATTTCTTAAAGCATCAATGGCAGAAACAGCCCCTTCAAGATTGATGTCAAAATATTCATTGCCTGCCTTTGCAATAAAATCCTGCGAAACATTTTTATAGGAATTTTTTATTGCAGCAAAAGTTTTTGTTTTTTTATTTTCGTAAATTTTTACATTTACCAAAACAGACATTTCCTTGTCAGAAATAAATTTTATAAGAGAATTTTTGTTTTCCAAAGGAATCTTTGCTTCGAAGGAAGAACTTTTTCTGTCTACATCAACCGCTTCGGTATAAACACTCCGCATTTTTTGCAAAAGGGATTTTGGACCCGTCATTTTTACAGTAGAAGGATTTACACTTTCAATTTCATATTCAAAATTTTGTGCAACATCACCTTTAACCAAAGGTTCAATCAAAACATAGCGCTCATATTTTTCATCAAGATTTATTTCTACATATTCCGGCTTAGTTGTAATTTCAATTGATTCCAGAGAAAGAACATCCTTGTTTGCATCCACAAGAACTGGAAATTTAGAAAGGCCTTTTTTTGTCGCAGAAGAAATGTCTGCATAGGCATGAAAATTTTCGTCCGAGATGCGCTGAATATCTTCAGACTTTCCCCTTACAGTAACCCTTACATTTTTCACATGGAGAGGTTCCAGAGGAGTCATAACTCCTTCTTCTACAACATCAAGGGGAATAACGATTGTCTTTTTGCTGTAACTTGAAAACTGATGAAAAAAATAAACTATCACGGCAATAACAATACATGCTAATTTTGCCTTCCAGTTATGCAAAAACTTTTCAAGAAAGGGTTTTATGTTCATCGATAGTATCCTCAATTTGCTTTGCTTCAGGTTTTAAATCCAAAAGACTTTCAAGAGTTTTTGTAAGCTGTTCCATTGTTAAATCATAATGAAGCTGGGCATCATAGGCCAGACTGATTGCTCCTGATTCTTCACTTACAACCACTACAACACAATCCGAAGTTTCGCTCACCCCTAAAGCTGCCCTATGTCTTGTTCCAAAAGTTTTTTTAATATCATAATTTTCACTTAAAGGCAAAAAGCAACCTGCGGAAATAAGTTTACCATCCTGAATAACAATAGCACCGTCGTGCAAAGGAGTGTCATGACCAAAAATTGTAACAATAAGGGCAGATGACAAATCAGCATTAATTTTTGTACCAGAATCTATGATTTCTTTTAAAGGAGTTTTTCTTACAAAGATTGCCAGCATACCTCTTCTTTGTTTAGACAAAATGTCAGCAGCAATCAAAACTGAATCGGCATAAGTGTGCTTACTTTTTTTTCCAAATTTAAACCATTCTGCCTGCCCTACTTTTAAAAGGATTTTTCGGATTTCAGGCTGGAAGACAATTACAAAACCAAGTATAAGGCCGGGAGCAATCACATTGAAAATCCAGAGCATTGTATCAAGATGCATAAAGGCAACTAAACCGTATGCAATAGCAGTAAGAAGGGCCGCCCTTATAAGCTGCATTCCATTAGTTCTTACAACAATTCCATAGCCCTTGTACAATATAAAAGCCAAAAGTCCTATATCGATTACAGGTTTAAGAACATCATATATTTTTAAAAGCACATCAATTATGGTCAATCTTAAAACCTCTTAAAAGAAAGTAAAAATCACTTTAAGGTCGCCTAGATTAAGGCAGAATCCATAAAAGATTTTAGCACCAATAAAGTATCACGACAAGAAGAAATGTCATGAACTCTTACTATATCGGCGCCATTTTTCACGGATATAAGATTTGCCGCAAGAGTTGCCGCAAGTCTTTCTTCAACAGGACGGCCGGTTATTTCTCCTAAAAATGATTTTCTGGAAAGTGCCATAAGGACTGGAAACTTTCCACCGCAAAGTTCACATGCACGCGAAACAAGAATTTTATTTTGCTCAAGATTTTTTCCAAAACCGATTCCCGGATCAATTATAATTTTATTTTCATCAATTCCGCATTCCAAAGCGTATGCAATTCTGGATTTTAAATAAGAATCAACTTCTTCAAAGACATTTTCATAAAAAATATTTTTCTGCATATTTTGAGGATTTCCCTTTTTGTGCATAAGAATTACTCCTGCATCAAAAGAGGCCACAAGGCGTCCCATTTCACTGTCATCTTCAAGGGCAGAAACATCATTTAAAAGGTCAGCTCCTTCTTCAAAAGCGGTTTTCATTACAAATGCTTTTCTTGTATCAATGGAAATTGGAATATCTGATTTTTTCCGGATTTCCCTTAAAACTGGAATAAGGCGGTCAAGTTCTTCTTCCTGACAGACATAAGATGAAGAAGGTCTTGTGGATTCAGCTCCCAAATCAAGAATATCTGCACCTTCCTCAATAAGTGAAAAGGCTCTTTTTAGACAAGCTTCAAAGTTCCCCCTGCTTTCACTGTAAAAACTGTCTGGGGTACAATTTACAATCCCCATTATAAAAGCAGCATTTTTTGTTGAAAGCTCTTTTTTGCCAAACAAAAGTTTTTTTTCGACTGTAGATTTTTTTTCATCCGAGTAAGGAAATTTTGAATCAGCATTTTTATCACTTGTAAAATTCATATCAGAAATCCTTGGAAAAAAAGAAAATTTCTAAAAACTGGATTTTTTAGAAGCGCCTTTTAAAAGTTCCATGGCAGAAAAATAAATTCCTTTTCCGTCCAGATTTTGCCCTTCAAGGATTTCTTCCCTTGTGCCGTTAGAAATAAAATTATCTGGGAAAGCAAGAATCTTTGTCTTTATCTTTGAAGTTGCTCCATTCTTTTTTAAAGAGAGTTCAATTTCTTCCGAAAGTGAAGCTTTTTTCAGTCCATCTTCTGTAAAAAGAACAGAGTCATAATTTTCTGCAATTTTTAGAAAATATGAAAAATCAAAAGGTTTTATAAAACGGGTAAGATAAATGTCTGCCTCAAAATCTTTTTCCAAAAGCAAAGTCCTTGCCTCATCAACTTGACAGTACAAAGACGGAAGAGATACAAGAAGTATTTTTTTATTTTTAGATTTTGCCTTTTCACTATTTTTTCCAGAAAGATTTGATTTTATGAAAATTCCTTTTCCACTTTCCACTCGTGAAGAAAAAGCCTTAATTTCTTTTGGACATACAGTCTTGGCCCATCTTATAATAACAGGGCCACCGCATTCTTTTACAGCATAATCTATGCAAAGGCAAAGGTCATTTTGTGAAGCCGGACTCAAAATGGTAAGATTAGGAATGCTTTTAAATAAAACAAGGTCAAAAATTCCCTGGTGGGTTTCTCCATCATCGCTAACGGGACCTGCCCTGTCCAGGCACAAAATAACATGTCTTTTTTGTAAAGCTAAATCTTCAATAACTTGATCTACTGACCGCTGCATAAAAGTAGAATAAATTGCACAAAATGGAATCATTCCACCCGCTGCAAGTCCGCCGGCAAAAGTAACTGCATGTTCTTCAGCAATGCCTACATCAAAAAAGCGGTCTTTATACAAATGCGAAAAATCTTCAAGGCCTGTTCCCTTAGCCATAGCCGCAGTAATTGCGCAAACTCTTTTATCATTTTCAGCCAGCTCTATAATTTTTTTAGAGAAAGCTTTTGTAAAAGAAACATCGCCTTCTTTTAGACTTTCCTTTTTGCTTTCAGAAGCAAGGCCGTGGTAATTTTCAGGATGAGCTTCTGCTTCTGCCAGTCCCTTTCCTTTTTTTGTAACTACATGAATTACAACAGGGCGCGGAACTTTTTTTGCTTTTTCAAAAACTCTTTCCAGTTGAGCTATATTGTGGCCGTCTAAAGGACCGACATATTCAAATCCCAAATCAACAAAAAGATTATTCGTTAACAGAAGACCTTTTAAACCTCTTTTTAGGCGATAAATAAATTTTCCGATTTTTCTGTTTATAACATAAGGAATATCATCCACAAGACGGCTAAGTTTATGGCGTAAATCCTGGTAGGGTTTTGAAATTGTCAGTCGTGAAAGATAGCGAGAAATGGAACCAGTATTTTTACTTATAGACATTTTGTTGTCATTCAAAACGACAATCAGATTCTTTGAAAGCTGACCTGCATGACTTAAAGCTTCAAAAGCCATACCTCCTGTCAAAGCCCCATCTCCAATCACCGCAACAACTTTATCATTTTTGCCTTCAAGCTCCCAGGCAGTCAAAAGTCCCAGGGCTGAAGAAATAGATGAAGATGCATGACCTGCATCAAAATAATCATGTGGACTTTCATTAATCCTTGTAAAACCGGAAAGACCGTCTTTTTTTCTAAGGCTGTCAAATTTTTCGTAACGGCCAGTTAAAAGTTTGTGGGTATAGGATTGATGGCTTACATCAAAAATAATTGCATCCTGGGGACTTTTAAAAACACGGTGCAGGGCCAGAGTAACTTCAACAATACCAAGATTGCTAGCCATATGACCGCCATTTTTTCTGACAGTTTCAATAATTTTTTTCCGAATTTCATAAGCCAAAAGAGGCAAATCTTTGTCATCGAGTTTTTTTAAATCATCCGGACAATGAATATTTTCAAGAAGCAATTTCAGCCACCTGTAAAAAATTGAAGCGTTTTCTGCCTTGCCCTGAAAATGTGATTTTCAAAAGCATGCATACTGCCTGTATCCCTAAAAAAGTTTGAAAGTGATTTTCAGGGATAACCGTAAGCGTCCTTTCTTAAGAAACAGACGCCACAAAGAAAAAGACCGCAGTTATATAAGCAACCGCGGTCTTCCCTGGTCAAAAATTAAATAAACCGGTTTATGTAAAGGTTTACTTACTCTTATGACGATTTCTTCTAAGCTTCTTCTTACGCTTATGTGTCGCTATCTTTGCGCGCTTTCTTTTCTTTCCACAAGGCACGATAGTACTCCTTACTAATATAAGTTCTATTATTATGATTACTTTTGCCTTTTCAGTCAAGTATTAAAGCTTTTATCCACAAAATAATTTCAAATTATGCCCTTAAGAGAGCCTCTAAAAATTGCAATTTTTAGAGGCAACTATGAAAATACAACATTTTAAATCTTTGTATTTCAAAGACTTAAAATTCGAAGGCATCTGGTAAAAAAGCATTGAA
>CAVJHV010000011.1:0-37790 GCA_963649315.1 Treponemataceae bacterium
GTTAATAGCAGATCTGTCTATAACATTTCAATTAAGAATCTTATAAAATGCAATTCTGTACCTTTGGATGAATTTATTTCATTTAAAAAAACAAAAAAAATTGATTTTAAAAATTATCTTGTATTTGTTGATCAGGGAATTTCAAAGCAGCCTGATACAAGTTTAGATATGTCAGAAGTTCAGAAAAAGAAATATGATCAATTTATAATAGCGGCTCTTAAAAAGATTTCCCAAGAAAGGGGAAAGCAGATTATTATTGCAGAACACCCAAGGGTAAAATATGAAGATGATTATTGGGGCGGATTTAAACATTTTTCTGGAATTACAAAGGATTTAATTTGTGAAGCAGATGGTGTAATAGGTCATTATTCTACTTCATTGTATTTTGCGAAGCTTAACAGAAAAAATATTATTTTTCTAACTTATTCAGATTTTGCTTATAATGAACATGTGTTGAAAATGTTTAATTTCCTGGGTGGAACTTTATTTGATGCAGATAATTGTACAAGGGAATGTAAAGGTGACTGTGATTATCAAATCAGCCAGAATGTGCTAAAACTAAAAGGTGATAATAAAAGTATCATTAAGAATTTTTTAAAATCTTATTGTAAATAAATGGACTCTGTCAGGAATTTTCCGTGATGAGGAAGTGAGAAAACCTGGCGCACCTGCTTTACGAAAAGTGTTTTTCTTTCCAAAAGCAACCTAGCCGGCCGTGAAAGGGCTTGGTGCCACTTAGTGGCACTGGAGCGAAGCGGAACCCTGCAAGGGCCGTTTAACAAAAGGCGGTATGCTTAAAAAAAAATTACAAATCAATGGAAAAAATGGCACCTTTTTCTGGAATGAGGCCTGCGGAAGAATATGGGGATTTTTTTAGTTCATCGGAAATTTGCTGGTGGTATTTTAAAATAAGATTGTCCTGGTCTTTTTCGTTCAGCAGCTGGGCATCTTCCCGGCTTAAAGGGGACTTTTTCATTTCTTTCAGCTGGTCAATCAGGGTGTTCAAAATGCGCAGCTTGTTTACGGAAACTGGTTTTTCGCCGGCGCCTGCAGGAGTGCCCTGGACATTTTCAAAATGGGCATAAAGAAGGGAAGAGGGGCTTACTGGCACCGTTAAAGACTGCCCCGTGCTTGCGTAAACAGATTGGTAACTTGTAGCGTTAAGGTTTAATCCGTTTGAATACATTTTGCTTTCCTCTTACTCTTACTCATATTTTCGGGAATAAAAAATAAAAGTTTAGCAAAATGTTTTTTTTAGCTGCCTGCGAATTTTATTTTTGTGGGGAATTCTTGAATGCTGCCGTGCGAAAATCAAAAATCAAAATCCGCAAAAAAACTAAAAGCGGGTTTTTAAATAGTTTTGAATTCTTTCTTCCATTGATTCCGCTGCTGGATAGTTTGGATCCCAGTCAGTTTCAACCATGTCTTTTAAATACGGGTAAATAATTTCTTCTTTCATGGAAGCCCAAGTGGAAGGCAAAATGTCTGGCAAAAGCAGCTTGTCTTCGGCCGGAAGATTTTCCAAAAGACTTCTGTAGTAAACGGGTAAAATGCTTTCGTTTACAGAACGAATGGAAGAAAAACCTTCTGCTATGCCAAAGGTCTTTGTGTTTAACTTCATGCCCCTGGATCTTTCCAACAGCGCCTTTTGTGTGTCTTCCTTAAAGAACCATATTAAAAAATTTTCAGCCAGTTTTTTATTTTTAGCTTTCTTGTAAATGCCGGCGGTAACAATTTCGTCTTCAACTGGAATTTTATCATTTTGTCCCAGCCACTTGTAGGAAAGGCTTTCTACCTGTTCATCCTTGAGTTTAAAAAAATCATCGCTTGTGTAAAATGCGTAAAGGCAGCGGCCACTTTCTACCTGTTTGTAAGGAGGAGTAAAAAGATATTTAAACTGAAAATTCAATTCCCTGCTGGAACTTTCATTTGACCCGACTGTCCACTCTTTAAAAACGCCTATGCTTTTTTCCAGAGATTTTTTGTCCCACTGAAAACTTTTTCCGTGTTCCCTGTAGGAAGCGCCGTCCAGTTTTGTGTATTCGTAAAGCAGCTGGGTGTTCCACGAAGCGCCGTAACCCATTGCCACGTATTCATCATTTGCATCTTTTGAGTTAAAGGCTGCAGAGCTTTCTTTTAAAGTTTCCAAATCAATTACGTAAGAAGAATTTGCTGCACTTTCATTGGCATTTGCAAAGGCTAAAAGGGGCAAATTAAAACTGACTGGCAAAAGGCAGGGACTGTCCCCCAAAAGGCAGTATTCATAAAGGCTTTTGTAAAAAGAATCGCAGTCAATTTTATCATCTTTTGCGGAAGGTGATTTTTTTATGATTTTATCCAAGGAAAGAAAATATTTTTTTGTATCAGAATTTTTAAGCCATGAAGAAATTATAAGATCCGGCCTTTGCGAAGCTTTTGCATTTTTCAGGGCTTCAAAAGGATCTTCTTTGTAAACAAGATAAACTTTTTCCTTTTCGTGGCAGGAATTATAATATTCTGAGTAAGAAGCAAAATCGCGGATGCTTGTCCAAATGGTAAAAGTGCCTGTGTTTTTTTTGCAGCCGGAAAAAAATGAGCTTAAAAAAATGCAGGCAAAAAGCAGGGGAAGAAAGACCTTTCCTTTAAAAAAAATCTTTCTTCCTTCGTTAAATTTATTTTGAAAGTTCTTCTGCTGTTTCGTAAATGGCTTTGTATACAATTTCAATCTTATCCTCGTCCAGACTGGAGAATGCTACACGCAAGGTGCTTTTATCAATTGATATTGTACCGATTCCTTTTTCTTTAAGCAACTTCTGTCTTAATTCTTCAGCGTCAATTTTTTTTGTGTTGAAAGACATAAAGTAGCCGGAGTTAAAAGGCAAAGCTTCAATGGCGCTACTTGTGTGACTTGTTACAAATTTTTTAACAAGGTCGTAGCGGGCTTCAAGAATCTTTCTGAATTCAATTTTTTCCGGGTCCATGTCAGGATCCTGGTAAGCTTTTAAAAGCAAAGACTGAGGAACTGTTGATGAACATGAAACTGAAGAGCGGATAACCCCCATCAGTTTTTTTACAAGGGCATCATATTCTGTTTCTGTCATTCCCTTTGAAGCGAATGTAATAAAGCCTGTGCGGAAGCCCCAGACAAAATCTTCCTTTGTAGGACCGTCAATTTTTGCGGCTAAAACATTCGGGTGAAGGTCTGCCAGATAAGCAAAAAGTGACTGGCTTTCAACATCTTTTTCGTAAGCAAGGCCAAAATATGCGTCATCGCACCAGACCATCACTTTTGTTCCGCCTTCTGCCAGCTCCTTTACAATTTCTACAATCTTTTTTGCTTCCTGCACTGTTGGGCTGTAGCCCGAAGGATTTTGCGGGAAGTTGAGCAAAACTCTTACTGAACCAGATTTTGCTTCTTTTTTGAGGGCTTCTTCCAATCCTTCAATATTGAACTTTCCATCTTTGAACATTTCAAACTGAACGAATGGAGCATTGCGCCTTGCGTTTGCAATAAGAACGTAATTGTCCCAGCTTGGGTTTGCCGCAACAAGCGGTTTGCTTTCATCAAGAAAAAGATCGGCAAGGTAAGAAATGCCTGCGGTTAATCCCGGAACAACAACTGGCATGGAAAAAGATTTACCCTTGAGTGAAGGATTTTTCTTAATCATGGTATCTTTCCAGATTTGCCTCAGGTCGGCATTTCCGGCAGTTGGTGCGTAAGCAACAAGTTCGCGCGAAGTCAAAAGAGGTACATTTTTGTGAACTGAAGGAAGAATTACCGGGGTACCGTTTACAACTGTCATTCCGATTGTTGCGTTTGCGGTATTGCCAGATTTTTTTGCTTCTCCACTTTGAGCAATAATTCCCTTTGGAAAATAAATTCTCTGTCCAAGATCCGAGAGTAAACTACCTGCAGTAGTGTCTTTAAGAATTTCGTTTAATTCTTGTGCTAAAGGTGTTATCATGATATTGTAAGTATCTTAAAACATTGCCTCTGTGTCAAGAAAAAGCAAATGGCTTTTGCATATTTAGTGTGGATTTTTGCATATTTATGCATGATTTTGCGCTTTTTTCTATAAAAAGTGTAACTGTATGAAGTTTTATTTGTTTTCTCCAAAGGCATAATTTCCAGTCTGACTGGAAGCGGACTTTAAAAGTCCCGGCATACTAAAAATAAATTTTTATACGGAAGGAAAAAATGGCACATTTTATTACAAAGAGCGAACTGGATGAATGTTCTGAATATATTCAGCGCTGTCGCAGTGAAGCTGCAAAACGCCTTGTAGGTCAGCTGGAAGTTGTAGACGGAATTTTAACTGCCCTTATTGCGGGGGGGCACATTCTTCTGGAAGGGGTTCCGGGCCTGGCAAAAACACTTGCTGTAAAAACATTCGCCCAGATTTCCGGCCTGGAATTTAAGCGCATTCAGTTTACGCCGGATCTTTTGCCGGCTGACTTGACAGGTACTCTTATCTACCAGCAGCAAAGCGGAAACTTCAGCGTAAGAAAAGGTCCTATCTTTGCCAATATGGTTCTTGCGGATGAAATAAACCGTTCTCCTGCAAAAGTTCAGTCTGCCCTGCTTGAATCCATGGCAGAAAGACAGGTTACAATTGGTGAACAGACATATCCTTTGCCAAATCCTTTTATTGTAATGGCAACACAAAACCCAATCGAACAGGAAGGAACTTATTCTTTGCCGGAAGCAGAACTGGACCGTTTTCTTCTTAAACTCATTGTGCCTTACCCAAGCCCTGAAGAAGAACTGGAAATTGTAAAGACAAATGGCAATGCGGATAAAATTCCAGTCAACCGTGTTTTTGACAGTCAGGCTCTTTTAAAATGCCGCGAAGCAGTTGAAGCTATTTCTGCGGATGATAAAATTCTCAGTTACATTGTTTCTATTGTGAGTGCAACACGTCCTAGACCTGAAGAAAACGAAGGCAAGCATACAGGCCCTGTAAATAAAAAGAATGATATCCTTCACTATATTTCTTTTGGAGCTTCTCCACGTGCGGGAATTGCCCTGCTGCAGTGTGCAAAAGTTTCAGCACTTTTTTCCGGCAGAAGTTTTGTTCTTCCGGAAGATGTTCAAAATGTTGCTGCTCCAGTTTTGCGTCATCGCCTTGTCTTAAACTATGAAGCTTCGGCAGACAGTGTGACTGCAGACGATTTAATTTCTAAGATTATAGATTTTATGCCTGTTCCTTAAAGGTTATAAGGTTTTCTTATGGATAAAGTCAGTCTTGCAAAACGCGCTTACCTTCTTCAAATTAATTCCAGGACTCTTGCGGAAGGAATGCGCTCAGGTTCATTTAAATCTCTTTATCGCGGCCATGGAATTGATTTCAATGGTGTTCGTGAATACATTCGTGGTGATGACATTCGTTCAATCGACTGGAACGTAACTGCAAGAAACAATAAACCTTACGTAAAAGTTTTTAATGAAGAACGTGACCTTGATGTTCTTTTGCTGATTGACCGCTCACTTTCCATGGACACTGGCTGTGGGAATGAAAGTCGCCTGGAAACTGCATTTGAATGCGCTTCACTTATGACAATGGCATGTCAGCATAACGCAAGTTCTGTGGGCGCCGTAATTTTTGACGGCAGCATAAATTTTTCTTCTGCACCAAAAGTTGGTTACCAGCAGGCAATGATGCTTTTAGCTCAATATGAAAAAAATCAAACTGCTTCAAAAACAGGCACTGCTTTGGAAGGTGCTTTGCAGGGAGCAGTAAAACTTTTAAAAAAGCGTTCACTGGTTATGATATTTTCTGATTTTCGCGTTGACGGCTGGATAAAACCATTTGCCCATCTTTGCCACAAGCACGATGTTGTTGCCGTAAGAATTACAGATCCTCTGGATGACCAGCTGCCTTCAATCGGTTCGGTTTATTTTGAAGATCCGGAAAGCCGTGACAAAAAACTTTTTCCTACTTCGCTAAGCACTTTCCAGCGCAGGTGGAGGGAATCAAATTTGCTGCGTGAAGATTTGTGGAAACGTGAAGTAATACGTCGGGGTGGCATTCCACTTTTGCTTAGCACGGTAAGTTCTCCGGCAATTGAATTAACTCACTTTTTTGCAGCGAGGGAACGCAAGTGAAAAAGCATTTTATTTTACCCCTACTTTTTTTTACATTTGCCCTTTCTCTTTTTGCCCAGGAAGCGTCAGAAAATTTAGTCCAGCAGGTTCTTATTCCACGTGAAGTTTATGTCGGGGATGCGGCCAGAATTGAATATTCTTTTCGAAGCCCTGTAGATTTTTTTTCACTGGCCCTGCCTGAACAAATTACAGATGATGTTTTAATGATTGACAGTCAGCAGGAAGCCTTTGCTTCTGTTTCGGACAAGTGTTCCATCACACAAATCCTTTTAATCAGAAACGGTCTTTCCTACAACTTTATAATCGATTTTATTCCCTGGAAGCCGGGCTCAATTGATTTTCCTGAGTTTGATTTAGCAACTGTCTGTGTTTATAACAATCCGACTGCTGCTTTTGACGGCCGCCACAATGTTTATTCTCTGGATTTAACGCCTGTTCAAATTGCGTCAATAACGGAATATCTTAACGTTTCAAATATTCAGAGTCCGGAAAAGCCGGCTCTTTTGCCAGGAACAACTTACATTCTTTCTGCATTTGTTTTTGTAAGCATTCTTTTATTTATTTTTATTTTGATTTTCCTGATTCGTTTTAAAAAGATTAAGGCCTGGTTCATTAACAAAAGGGAGCGCCGCAAGTACCGCCGTAATTCTCATGCCACAAAACGCCGCTTTAAGCAGCTTTTAAAAAGCAATATGGCAGATGCTGATTTTGCAGCGGCATGGCAGGAAACAATGAAAAATTATCTTGCATACAGATTCCGCAGTCACTTTGCCAGCGTAACAAGCAAAAAAATTCTTGAACATATAAAGGAAATTTCCGGAGACAAACTTACTGCCGGACAAATTACTTCTCTTGAATATCTGACAAATATTTTTATAAGAACGGACTATATCCGCTATGCGCAAAATTCAATTGAATCGAAACTTTTGCCGGTGGAAGAACATTCAGCTTCTTTTCTTATGGGTGAAAAAAAATCCATTTGCGAAATTGGTGAAAGCGCTGTAACCAGACTTGAAGTAAATCACATGACAGAAGCGGAAGAAGAAGAGGTTGTAAAAAAAGCTTTGGCCAGAAAAAAGAAGGCTGAAGAAAAAAAGAGCCGCGAGGAAAAAATTGCCCGCTTTAAAAAAGTAATTTCTTCTATTGTAAGAAAGGAGCAGGATGATGATTGATTTTGAAAACCCGGGAGTTTTTCTTCTTCTCCTTTTAATTCCTCTTGTTTACATTTTGCGGTCTACAAAAGTTTTTGCCCACATTTCAATTCCTATGACTTTAAAGGATTGGGATGGGGGGGCATTTGAATGGAAGCAGCCTTCCAGAAGAGTGTCTTCCATTTTTGTGCACGCCTTTGTTTGTGCAGGCTATATTCTGCTGGTTCTTGCCCTGGCAAATCCAGTTATACGACACCAGGAAAAAGTTTACACATCGCGCGGTTCTGAAGTTTTTTTTGTAATTGATATAAGTCCTTCTATGGCAGCCCGGGACATTGGTGGCCAGACACGCCTTGAAGCTTCCAAGAATGTAATTCACACAATTCTGCAGGACAATACAGGTCTTTCCGTTGGCATTGTGAAAATGGCAAAAGACGCAGATGTTTTAGTTCCTCCAACAATGGACAGAAAAACTTTTTTTGAAAAACTTGATTCTCTTGTGCCAGGTTTGCTGGGAGATGGTACGGCAATCGGTACGGGGCTGAGTGCTGCCATCCTTCACCTGGATTATTCCAAGGCACCTAAAAAAGCGATTGTTTTAATTACGGATGGTGAAAATAATGCAGGTGCCATTCACCCTAATACAGCCGCCCGCCTTGCTAAAGAAAAGGGCATTTCTCTTTATGTCCTTGGTGTAGGAACAAGAGGTTCTGTGCCGCTTGAATACACAGACCCTTACACAGGAAGAGTTACTTCAGGTTTTCTTCCGTCTGATTATGACACAACTTCTTTGGCCCGGATTGCTCTTGAAGGTAATGGAATTTTTTATGAAATCCCGACAATAAATCTTTTGACTCAGGTTTTAAAAGCTATTTCTAAAAATGAAAATGTTGTTCAAAGTTATCATGTGAGGGACAACAATACCTCTTACGCACATCAGTGCCTTATGTTTGCGGCTTTGTGTGCAATCATAGCCTGGACTATCCGCCGCTTTATGCTTCAGGAGGTTTTATGAATTTTGAAGTCGCTTATCCGAAAGCATTTTATGCTTTACTCCTTTTGCCGCTGGCCCTGCTTTATACTGTCAGCCGCTACCGTTCCATTTTAAAAGTGCTTGCCAGTCACAATAATCTTTACCGGTCTCTGGAAAATTTTAAAAGATTCAGAAGGCGTTTTCTTTTGCGGACAATTTTTTATGGCCTGGCATGGACAATGTTAGTTTTTGCCATTGCGGGAATTTCATGGGGAACAAAATCTGTTGCGGTTCAAAAAAGCGGAACGTCAGTAGCAATGGTTTTTGATATTTCCTATTCTATGGAAGCCCGTGACACTGACACTGGAAAGACACGGCTTAAAACAGCAGGGGAATTTGCAGACAGACTTTTGGATCGCATGGAAGGTTCTTCTGTTTCCGTCGTTCTTGCTAAAGGAAATGCAACAAGTGTAATTCCTATGACTGAAGATTTTGAAGCTGTCAAAAGTTTGCTTTCCGTACTTTCACCACTTTTGCTGGAATCGGAAGGGTCCAGCCTTGCCAGCGGAATTGATGCTGCAATAAATTCTTTCCCTTCACAGTCAGCTGCTTTTTCAACCATCTGGATTTTTACAGATGGTGAAGAAAGTGACGGACACTTTTCAGAGGCCTTGAACCGCGCAGCAAAAAATGCAATTCCTGTAACAATTATTGGTTTAGGTGATGCCACAAAAGAAACTGCTGTTCTTGCAGGTGACGGCATAACAAAAGTTATGACTTCCCTCCGCGAAGAAAAAATTAAAGATGCTATGGAAAGCGTTTCCAGAAAGATAACAGGTTCTGCGGCAAACAAAACAATTCCTTCTGTGACCTATTTGAATTATTCAGAAGCAGGCTCTGCAGTAAGACTTCTGGAATCTTTAAATATGCAGTCAAATTCTTCCAGGGAAGGAACAACAATTGCTTACGAAATTCAAAGCGTAAAAAGGACCAGCCTTTTTATTGTTTTCGCAATAATCTTTTTCATTTTTGCAATCTTCTTTGCAGAGTTTGAAGTTCATTCCAAAAAGCGCATCTTGAAAAACAGCGCATTCGCAATCATTTTGCTTATGACTTTTACGGGATGTTCAAACCGCTTTGCAAACGGTGTAACTTTGCTGCAAGGTCGCTTTGCCTGGAGTCGTGCAGATTATTCTGATGCAACAAGTGATTACATTCAGTTGAAACTGGACGGGCAAAAATATAATGATGATGTTATAAAAGATTATGCCACTTATGGTCTTGCAACAACTTACCTGATGCAGGATGAAAGTGAAGCGGCATTGAAAAAATATTCTGAACTTTCAGAAAATGCTCCGGACAACTTAAAGTTTGGAATGCTTTACAATTGTGGAATTATTGCCCACCGCCGTGGCTCTTACGAAGAAGCTGCTGAATATTTTAAGAAGGCGCTTTTAATTAATCCTTCAAACAAAGCGGCAAAAATAAATCTGGAACTTTCACTTGAAGAAAATTCTTTAAGGCAGGCAGCAAATGAAAAAAGTCAGGAGCCGCAGGAAGAAGTCCAGGAAGAAAGTGGCAGTGGTGCAGATTACGAAAACACTCTTTATTCACTCATCAGGGAGAATGAATTAAACCAATGGAAAAACAAACAGATTCAAAAGTCTTCAAGTGCAGAAGATTATTAATTTTTATTTTACTGCTTTTAAGTGCAAGTGCTTTTGCCCAAAACAATGTGCGCATTTCCTGGGAGTATGCCAGAAGTCTTACATGTAAGCCGGTGTCAGAATATTTTTTCACCAACCAGGATTGCGCCTTTACTCTGGACATTGAAGGAATCAACCCGGAAGACATAACTCTTTCTGTAAACTCTGTTCCTAACGATGTTAGTTTTTCTACTTACAAAAAAGAAAGCCTCAGCATTTCCCAGCCTGAATTGACTGGTACAAGGATAATCCTTTATTTTCGATTTGCAAAAGAAGGTGACTACCAGATTCCGCCTGTAAATGTAACGATTGGTCATGGAATGTATGGCATGAAATTTATGCCGGTTACAGTTTACACAAACCCGCGTACAATTCAGCCTAAAGTTTCCCTGACTTTTGCGGATGAAAAATTTAATTCGAGGGCAAAAAAATATACCCTTACTTCGGGCGACCATGTAATTTTTACAGTCAACCTTCAGTATGCAACTCAACTGGTAAATTTAAAATGGAGCATTCCAGAAAATTCTCTTTTCAGGGAAATTGAACGTTTTGATTCAGCAGAAAAAGGAATTATTAATTCAAACTTTTCGCCGGATATTGTTCCTTTGGTTACATTTGACTGGCAGCCTCTTATTCCGGGTACCTACTCTCTGCCAAAAATGATTGTTACGGCTTCTGCCTATTCCGGGGCCCAGGTGGATTTGTCTTTGCCGGATTTTACATTCACTGTTCTTGCGGCAGCCACTGATGAAGAAAGCGAAAAGTCTGCCACTTTGCCGAATGATGATTTTTCATTTGCTTTTGAAAGTCCCCAGGAAGAAGAAGTTGTAGAAAAAAATAATTTTGTAGAAGTAAAAAATATTGATGAACTTTATGACCTGAGGGTGAAGGAGCGCCATTCCTTTCCAATTTTTTCTTCTGCCAGACAAAACAGAATTGACGCAGAACTTGCAGATGGACTTAAAGCTGGTGTAAACGAAAGTAATTTGATTTTTCATTACATTCTTGCGGGCCTTTTGATTTTGAGTGTGCTTGTAGTGGTTATTCTTTTCATTCTTAAGAAAACTGCTCTTGCTTCTGCCTTTTTGGCCCTGGCACTGTTTTTGTCTGTAACAGGAATTTTTTCTGGCATTTCCTGCGGAATGAAGTACGGTCTTTTTAAAGGCGGTTATATCAACACCATTCCGGAAGACTATGTTCAAAGTGGTGTGACTTTGCAAGTGGCTTCCCGAGTAAAAATTGAACACCAGATTGACGGCTGGCTTTTTATTCGCAACAACGATACAAGCGGCTGGGTTAAAGAAGATGCAGTTTTAATCATCAGATAAAAGGGGAGACTTATGGCAAAAGATTTTGGGCAGATTTTAAAAGAGTGGGAAGAAAGTCAGCGCAAAAGCAAAATGGAAAAGTCTAAGGGGCAAAATCAAAAATCCCACAAAAAGGCAAATGCTCCTTCTGCCCAGGAAAAAGAACTTTTAAAAATGGGCTACTCAATGGAAGATGTGGCGTCAGATGATTCAAATGCTAATGATGCTTTACTTGCATGGCTGAACCATTACGGCACAGTGGACAAGGATAAAATAAATTGTGATGCTGACCAGAATAGCAAAATGCACAATCGCGAATACCTGCACCATTTAAGATGCGAGGCAATCGTAGATTTGCACGGTATGACGCGGGATCAGGCATGGACCAGGCTGGATTCTTTTATAAGTGACTGTAAAAGGCGGGGGCTGAAAAAAGTAATGATTGTTCACGGCAAGGGCAACCACAGCCAGACGGGTGAAAGTGTTTTGCCTTCTGTGGTCAGGACTTTTATTGAGCAGGACAGTCGCCTTGGAGAGTCAGGCCATCCGGACAAAAAAGATGGCGGTAATGGTTCCACATGGGTTATTATCCGGTGAATAAAATTTTGTTAAATGAAAAAACTGTCTTGCACATGCAGGATTATTTTATTAATTTTAGGTAGAGGGGCTTTATGAAAATTGCAGTTTTTTAAGGCGCCCATAAATGTTTTTTTTGTTGACTTATTTTTTAGGTCTTGTGGATTTAGAGTATCTCTAAAATCATTTGCAATGCTTTTTTAGAGACTCCCTTTAAGATTTTTTTTAAGGAAGAAGATGGAAGATTATTACGAAGTTCTTGGACTTTCCAAAACAGCAAGTGCGGATGAAATAAAAAAGGCTTACAGAAAACTTGCCATGAAATATCACCCGGACAAAAATCCTGGTGACAAAGGCGCTGAAGAAAAGTTTAAGCAGGTAAACGAGGCCTATTCTGTTTTGGGCGATGAAGAAAAAAGAAAGCAGTATGATTCTTACGGTTCCTACGGACAATATGGTTCTTATGGTCAGTCAACTGGAACCGATAATTCTTATGATCCTTTCTGGGAATTTTTTTCCGGAGGACAGACTTCTTCGAATGAAGAAAGTGGCAGCTGGCAAAGGACTTACACTTATACTAACAGTGAAAAGAAAAGTTACAGCCCTAAAGATTTTAAAGACTATGGCAGGAAAACTTTTTTCCGCGGACTTTTGCAAACTTTATGTGGATTTGGAGCTTTGTCTATTGGCGGCATAAGGTGGTTTTTCCCTCTGAATATTTTTTGCCTTCTGGCAGGAATAAATGGAATAAGGGAATGTGTTAATGGTGCCAGATATTTTTTTGCAGGTGTGAAAAAAACTTCAAAGAATAAAAAATCTTCGGATGAAAAAGATGAATAATTTTTTTGTCTGGAATGAAATTTTTTCTTAAAGGAAAAATTTACTTCTGGAAGAGCGTAAAGGATTGGCGGGGCGCCGGAGGCGATGTTTTTTTGCTGAATGTAAGTTTTGTGATTCTTTTTTTTGAGTTCTTTTCTTTTTACAAAAAACTTTTTTTACAAAAAAAATTATAAAGCAAAAAAATATTGGAGCGCTTTGCGCGGAACCCCAGAAAGCCTGGCCCTGAAAATATTTGAAAAATATTTTCAGGGATACGCCCATAAAAAGAGAAAAATAATTTTTGTGGGAATATCTTTAGCGTTCGCGGAAAATAATTCTGCCGCGGTTTAAGTCGTAAGGTGAAAGTTCGACTTTTACTGTGTCGCCAGGAACGATACGAATGTAGTGCTTGCGCATTTTACCACTCAGGTGAGCCAGAATAATGTGCTTATTCTGCAATTCTACTTTAAAAGTTGTATTTGGAAGTGCTTCCTTTACAACGCCTTGAACTTCAATAGCTTCATCTTTATTAGCCACAAATTCCTCCAGAATTTATTTGCCTTTTTAGGATTTTCGTTGTAAATTATTATCTACAAATAATTATTAACTGTCAACGGGGATTAAAATGAAAAAGGAATTCTTGGAAAAACAGACAAAGGTGCTTAATGCACAGCGTGAGGAAATCTTGAAGAACCTGGAAGCTCAGGATGCGGAACTCTTTAAAATGGTAGGAAATTCCGAATCTGGAGATGAAGTTGATATTGCTTCTGACGCCATTGATCGCAAATTGATAAACGAACTTGGCGCTCAAAATGCAAATCGCCTTAATCAAATTGATGAGGCTTTGACTAGGATTAAGCGTGGAACTTACGGTATCTGCCTTAACTGTGGCGAGCCAATCAAGCTGGGCAGGCTGGAAGCTCTTCCCTGGACAACTTTATGTGTTGACTGTCAGGCAGATGCAGAAAAGCACAGCTTCTAAAAAAGATTTTTAAAGATGCCCTTAATCAATTTTTTGATTTTCAAGGTGGCCGGATTTAAAGAAAGTGATTTCTTTGTATCCGGCTTTTTTTATGTAAAGCAGTGTCTGGTCAAAATATGAATCCAGACTGTCGCATTGATGACTGTCTGAGTTTAAAGTTACCGGCACTTTGTTTTGAAAAAGTTTTTCCAGAAAATATGGTGAAGGGTAGGGGGTATCAAGGTAGCCGCGTGACATGCCGCCTGTGTTTACTTCGACTGTGACACCTGAGCGGGCAATTTCTTTTGCGGTAAGGTCGACTTCTTTTTTGTACCAGCTTTCTTTTTCGCTAAAGAGTGGCCCCTTTTTATTTAACGGGGAATTTTGTTTGCGAATTAAATCCGGGTGGGCCATAAAAGTAAAGTCGCCTTTTTTTAGCATTTGCCTTTGTGCTTCAAAATATGATTGTACGGCTTTTTTTACATTGCCTTTAAAAACTTCTTCAATTTTTTTGTGCGTTTCTTCAAAAGGACCGTCGGCTTCAAAAAATCCTTTCTGGCAGGGAACGTAGTGCACGGCTCCAATCAAAAAATCCGGAGAAAAGCTTTTGTAGTTTTCAAAAGACGGGCAGCAAACTCCTTCTATAAAATCTGCTTCAAAGCCCAGGTAAATGTCAATTTGATTTTTGTATTTTTCTTTCAGGGAATTTATTTCATGGCAGTAGTTTGAATGTTCTTTTGGACTTATATGCCAGTCGCTTGCAAAGGGGAACATTGAGTGGCCGCTAAACCCCAGTATGTCGATTTTTTTTTGGATTGCAGAAAGTAGCATTTCTTCCGGGCTGTTTTTTCCGTCGCAGAAATTTGTGTGTGTATGGTAATTTGTTTTTATCATTTTTCCACCTGATTTTTTTCTTCCAGTTCAAGCCAGTTTTTTGCCAGTTTTGAAAAAGCGTGCAAGTCCAGTGCGTAATTTGTCCGGCAGGATTCTATCATGATTCTGTTTTTGTCTTTGCAGAATTGAATCATTTCATGGGCAGATTTTCTTAATTTTTTTTCTTTGACTTGGCTGGCCGCTTTTTCCAGAAGACATGCGTTTACCTGAATGGAGTCATAATCTGGAATGCTTTCGGAAAGCAGGGCTTTTACTTCGTTTAATGTAGTTCCGCTTGATTCTATAAAGCTTTCAATTATTTTTTTGCAGTCAAGATTTTCTGCCTGACACATGTTTCTGAATGCGACTGAGTCCCAGGAATCACCTTCTATGCTGCTTATGGAAGTTACGGAAAGAATTTGTTTTGCTTCCGGAATTAAAAGTACCGTATTCCATTTTTCCAAAAGTTTTTTAATTTCTTCCTGGCGAAAGGGTTTTACAAGAATGTCATTTATGCCCAGCCTTTTGTATTCGGCAAAATCGTCCTGGTTGGAATTTGCCGTGCAGGCAATAATTATTCCTGTAAAATTTTTTTCACGCAATTCTACGCTGGCGTCAGCTCCATTTTTTACAGGCATTTGTATGTCCATAAAAACTAAATCTATGTCTGTATTTTCAAGACATGTATCTACGGCTTCCTGGCCGTTTTCTGCCTGGAAAATCTGCGCACCGAATTTTTCAAGGAAGATTTTCATCAGCTTGCGGTTTACCGGATGATCTTCTGCAATTAGAATTTTCATGTTTTCGGCAGGTGGCACTTCTGATAATTCTTCCAGTTGTTCAAAGTCATCAGCATTTTCACTTTGGCCAGAAAGAGGCGTGTCTGTTTTTTTTAACTCATTTAGGGAACTGAAGTTTTCGCCCAAGACATTGCAGAGGGGAGAATATTTTATTGGTTTGTAGATGTAGCCTTTAAACCAGTCCAGCATTTTCATTTTTGCATCAGAGCCCAGCTGACCTTCTGGAATCATCAGATATTTTGTAATGGATTTTAGATTTTCAAAATTGTTTACTTGTGAAGCAAAGCGCCAGCCGTCCATTTCCGGCATAATCATGTCTACAAAAAGCAATGTAAAATTTTCTTTTTTGTTTTGGGCTTTTTGTAATTTTTCAAGGGCCTCTTGTCCGGAATGGGCACATTCAATTTTCTTAAAATTAAAATACTGCAGTTTGCTTTTGAATGTCTGGCAAAAAAATTCATTGTCATCAACAATTAAAATTTTTGTATTTTCTGGAATGGAGAAAACTTTTTTTTCTTCACCTTCAAGAACTTCTTCTTCCGGGCTTAAAAGACTCTGGCCGCCTTCCAGGGGCAGTGAAAAATAAAAATTGGAACCTTGAGGTTTGTTTTCTTTTATTTTAATTTTGCCGCCCATCTTTTTTACAAGCAGTGAAGAAATGGACAGCCCCAAACCTGTTCCACCGTACATGCGGCTGGTTGAAGCGTCAACCTGATAGTAATTTTTAAAAATCAATTTGCGCTTTTCTTCCGGAATGCCAATGCCTGAATCAATTATTTCAAAATGAAGAAAATTATCTTTTTCTTTTACGTTGACTTTGATGTAACCTTTTGAGGTGAACTTGACGGCATTTTTTACAAGATTCAAAATCACTTGCTGTAGCCTTAACTGGTCACCTTTTATGATGTGGGGAATGGAATAGTCAATGTCCGTAATGACTTCAATGCCTTTGTTAAAAGCGTCAATGGAAATTAAATCGACTGTGCGCTCAATGGTTTCTATTAAATTAAAAGGAATTTTTTCCAGATGAAATTCTTTGGACCGCATCTTTGTAAAATCAAGAACGCTGTTGGCCAGCTGCAGCATTACGTTTGAAGAAAAGTCCAACTGCCTGATGTATTCCATTTGTTCTGTTGTTAAAGATGTGTCTTTTAAAAGTTCCAGGGTGCTGATGATTGTTTGAAGCGGTGTTCTGATTTCATGCAGGGAACTGGATAAAAAACGGCTTCCTATATCAAGAGAATTTTTTTCCATTTTAATTTCTGTTTAAAAGCGACAGGGCTTTTTGAATAAGCACTTCAGGCTTTTGCGGTTTAACAACATAACTTTTTGCGCCCAGGGTTAAACTTTGCACAACCATTTCTCTTTGTGTTGACTGGGAGTAAATGATAATTGGAATGGTTGAACCTCTGGCCCTCAGTTGATTAAGTACATCGAAACCTGAAAGGCCCGGCATAAAAATATCAAGAATGGCAATGTCGAAATTTTCTTTGTCAAGGGCATCCAGAAAGGACTGGCCGTCCTGGAAAAGAGAAGTGCTTA
Source organism: Treponemataceae bacterium (assembly GCA_963649315.1). GTDB lineage: Bacteria > Spirochaetota > Spirochaetia > Treponematales > Treponemataceae > Treponema_D. Next base: position 16,794 of record CAVJHV010000011.1, read on the forward strand.
CAGTCAGTTTTGAAAATGCTTCATTTAATTGATTTCTGATTGTGGCATCATCATCAATGATTGCAACTGAAATAACAGAATCATCTTTTGAAGAATTCTTAATGTCTTTAAGAAATCTTGTATCCACAGAACTTTCTGAATCTTCTGTTGAAGAAAAAAGAATTTTGTCAGCGATTGCATCCTGGAGTTCGGCCGGTCCTGAATCAATTAAGTTGGAAGAAAATTCTACAAGGTTGTCTATGGCTCGAAGTGAAGAGTATTCGCTGTGGCCTTCAATCAAATTTTTTACAAAGTGATTTGAAGACAAAATGTAAACTTCAGAGGCTTTAATTCTGGAGTCTGCAAGAACTGTATCAAAAAGAAGTTCAATGTTAATGCCGTCAACATAGGTAAGATTCATGTTGGTGAGCATGATTAAAACTTTTGGATTTTTGATTTGGTTTGCATTAAGGATGTCTGCAATTTTATATTTTAAGAGAAAAATTTTTTCGCGGTTAAGCCCCTGGGACATTTCAACAAAAATGATATTGTTGTTTGTGTGAACTTCACAAATGCATTTCGTGGGGTCAACTGAAACCGGATGATTTAAAACCTTGCTTACTGATTCAAAGAAAATATCAAACTTTACGGGTTTTGAAAAATATTTTACGACTCCAAATTGCAAAAGCCCTGTTGCACGCGCGCGTTCAATTTTGGGCCCGCAAATGATAATTGGAATTTTTCTACAATTAGGATCGTTTGCCTTGTTTTCAAAAAATTCGTTGTAATCGGAAACATCGTCTTCTACGTTTATAAGCACTAAATCCGGAAGACCAGTAATCATTTTTGTGTAAGCGTCGCGCCTTCCAGTTGCAGTGTCAACATTCAACTGTTCCGAAGTGAGTTTGTCCCTGATGTATTCAAGAAAGAGCGGCGAACCGTCAATCATTAAAACCTTTTTCACAGTAAAGACATTTTACTTCATCTAAGTTATAATTTCAAGAAATTACAGGCAATCCCAAAAAGACATGCCCTGGCAATTTTTTTTACAGGAGTTTTTATGAAAAAAGCATTACTTCTTTTAGCTGATGGATTTGAAGAAATAGAAGCCCTTAGTCCGGTGGATTATTTGCGCCGTGCAGGCTGCCAGGTTTTTATTTTGGGTTTGGGAAAAGAGGCCTCTTTTTCACAAGGGGCTCATGGCATAAAAGTTATGGCAGACAAGTCATTTGATTCTTTTTTAAATGATTTTTCTTTTGATTTTGAAGGAATGGCTCGGAACTTTGACGTAATTGTAATTCCAGGAGGAATGCCTGGAGCCACAAATATTGCTTCGAGTGAAAATGCAGTATCACTTATAAAAGCTTTTGTTAAAGAAGAAAAACTGGTCGCATGTATATGCGCAAGCCCGGCTTTGGTTTTGCCACAGACAGGCGCCCTTGACGGAAAGAAATGGACATGCTACCCGGGCATGCAGGAAAATGTAAAATCTGAAGAATTGCTTTCTTCTTACCAGGATGCTCCTTTTCTTCACGATTCATCTTTGATTACTGCACGTGGACCAGGAGCCGCCGAAGAGTTTTCCATGGAAATTGTAAAAAGCCTTTGTGGCACAGAAATTTATTCAAAAGTAAAAGAGCAGTCCATGCAGCGTTAATTTTCTTTTGTTAAATCCCTGCCAAAAAATTCCACAGAAAGGGCTGCAAGTTCTCCGCTTGAAATTAAATCTTCCAGGGCAGAATTTACCGCCTGCCTTAAAGATTCATCTTCCTTGCCCTTTCGCATTGGAATGGCAACTCTGCTTTTTTTAGGAGCGTAGGCTGCAATTTTAAAATTGTTTTCAGGCTGCACTTTCTGGTAGTAGGAAAAAGTTGCAGTGTCATTAAATGTTGCATCTGCCCGTCCCTGTTCCACCAATTCAAGGGTCTGGTCAAAACTGTCAATTGTAATCACTTTTGCACCATAAGTTACTGCAAGATTTTCGTATGTTGAACCGATGGAGTTAGTGGTCGTTTTTCCATTTAAATCTTCAAGTGACAAAATGTAGTCATTATCCTTCCTGACGATTAAAGCCGCCTGAGTGTAAGCATAGGGAATTGAAAAATTGTATTTAAGAGAGCGTTCTTCTGTTGCTTCCACACCGTTACAGGCTATGTCATATCTTTTTGAATCAAGTCCCGCAAAAATTCCGTCCCAGTCAACTTCTACAAAAGTCGCTTTTACGCCAAGTTTTTCTGCAATCTTTTTTCCAACAGCAACGTCGTATCCGGTTAAATTATTTTCCTGATCGTGGTAAGTCCATGGTGCCCAGGCTCCTTCCATGGCAATTACAATTTCGCCTGTAGATTTAATCTTTTCTAAAGTGTCCGCACTTTTTTTTGAACAGCCTGTTAAAAGTGCCAGCGGCAGTAAAATAAGAAAAAAATTCTTTTTCATGATTTCCATAATTCCTCTTTTTTTAAGGGAGCCTCTAAAAATTGCAATCTTTAGAGGCTCCTATGAAAATAAAACATTCCTAAACTTTTTGCAAATTATTTTTCCTGACTCAAACTTTTTAAAAATTCTTTTGTACGCTTTTCTTTTGGAGATGTAAAAAATTCTTTTGTAGAATTTGATTCAAGAATATTTCCGTCTTCCATAAAAATTACCTTATTGGAAATATTTTTTGCAAAATTCAATTCGTGGGTAACAATAAGCATGGTCATGCCTTCCTGGGCCAGTTGCTTTATAACGGAAAGAACTTCTCCTATAAGTTCCGGATCAAGGGCAGAAGTGGGTTCATCAAAATAAATAATTTTTGGTTTGCATGCCAGAGCCCGGGCAATGGCAACACGCTGCTGCTGACCGCCAGAAATTTCGTAAGGGTAACTTTTTAATTTATCCTGCATGCCCACTTTTTCAAGAAAGCCCAGCGCAATTTTTTCAGCCTGGTCTTTTTTTATTTTTCTTACGGCAATAAGTCCTTCAGTAACATTTTTTAAAACATTTTTATTTCTAAAAAGATTAAAATCCTGGAAAACAAAAGCAGTGTCCCTTCTGATTTTTAAAATTTCCTTATTTTTGATTTTTGCAAGATTAAAAGTCTGTCCGTCAAAAGTAAGGCTGCCACAATCTGCCTTTTCCAGAAAATTTATGCAGCGTAGAAGGCTTGTCTTCCCGGAACCAGAAGGCCCTAAAATTGCAATAACATCACCTTTTGAAACAGACAAATCAATTCCCTTAAGAACTTTTTTTTCGCCAAAAGATTTTTGCAAATTTTTTATTTCCAGAATATTTTTTTCTTCCATTTTGGCCTCTGCTTTTTAACCCCGTGTCACAGGCAGCTGACTCTGTACATTTAATTTTTTTTCACCAAAGCGCTGCAGCCTGCTTAGAATTGTAGAAAATAAAAGATAAATCAATGCAACTTCAATGTAGAGGGCTAAAGGTTCATAAGTCCTTGCAACAATTCTTTGTGTGGCCATAAACATTTCTGTTACAGTGATGTTTGCCGCAAGGGATGTTTCTTTGACCATGGAAATAAGGGAATTTGAAAGGGGAGGGAAAGCTGTCCTGAAGGCCTGTGGCAAAACAATCCTTTTCATCACTTGAAAATAATTCATGCCTACACAATAGGCTGCTTCCACCTGACCGGCAGGAACTGCTTCTAATGAGGCTCTCATTGTTTCTGCGGAATAGGCCCCTTCATTTAATGCAAAAACGATTACTGCTGCCGGAAAAGGATTAATCATTATGCCCAGCTTTGGTAGGCCGTAAAAAACAAGGTACAGTTGAACCAGTAAAGGCGTGCCCCTGGCAATCCAAATGTAAAAGCGTGCAAACTTTTGCAGAACAGGCACTTTGGAATATTGGATTAGGGCTGTGACTATTGCAATGACAAGTGCGAATGCAAAAGAAATTAATGTTAGCGGAATAGTCATTGTTAATCCCGGCAAAAGAATTTTCCAAAATGAATCTGCTAAAAGTTCTACAAGACGCTCGCTCATTTTTTTTTACCGCTTATCTTCACTCACTCTGATTATTTCGCCAATGTACATTGTGTGAAAGTCATCATTCTTATAATTTTGCTTAAGGATTTTTTCGTCAGCAAAAGAATAAGGACTGAATTCCTGTACATAAAGTTTTCTGCAAATAAAAACAAGTTTTGCTTCCTTTATCCATGGAGTGCCGTTGTAATATTCCAAATGTAATTTTGCAGGACCAAATTTGTCACCATCACGGCCTGAGTGTGTGCCGCAGTAGTTTAAGGCCTGCTTGTATTTTTCAGGCAAAAGGCACAAAGAAAAAGTGTCGCTCTGGTCAATGATTTCTTTTGTGTAGCGGCTGGGCCTTACGTAAACAGTTACAACATTTTTATTCCACAAAACGCCGGCTCCGCCCCAACTGACAGTCATTGTGTTTGGCCTGCCGGTTATAATTTTTCCTTCTTCATCAATGTGGCTGGTGCATGCCGTTAAAAGCATTGAATTGCCAATCATTTGCCATACATTTTCTTTTACAGCTTCCGGTCTGATTTGCTTAAACATATTTACCTCTTTTTTGCGGGGATTTTAAAATGATTTTTAATTCGATTTTAGACTTGATTTCAAAAATCCCCTTAAAATCCCATAATATTTTGATGTTACAAGATAAATCTTTTTAAGACAATATTTTTTTCTTAAAGAATTTTTCTCTGAAATAAGAATTTTATGGTAGTTAAAAAAACAGGGAAATCCTAAAAAAAATCTTATCAGAATCAAAAAAAGCGCTGCGGTTTTAGCCAGCCACAGCGCCTTTTCATACTAAATCCTTAGCAATTATTCAGCCAAAGGACCATAGTGGAATGTAATTTCCAGAGTCTTCATTGCCTGGAATTCAGGATCTGCCTTTGGAAGTGGAGAAGGGCTCTTACCCTTTGTTCCGCCAGGTGCACGGGCATTCTTGATTGTAGAAGGATCTGCAGTTACCCATTCGTTAAAGAGGTTAAGGCGTGTTGTTTTGCCGTCATCACTTGATGTGTAACCTTCTTTTCTTGGAGTGTAAGATGTTCCGTTAACCTTTACATCCTTGAGGGTAATAACCCAGTCAGGATAGTTTGCTTCACCGTTAGCAATAGCAAGAGCAGAGAAGGCAAAAGAAATACCCTTTCCTGCAACAGTTTCGTTAAAGTCCAAAGCAACTGTGTAGTCACCTTCGCCGTCAATTACAACATCAGTAGCCTTAAGCCCCTTTGACTTAGCATCAGGATTGTATGTGTCACCAACGCTGTACTGGCAGCCCCAGTTGCTTGAAGTGTACATAATCCATGCAACAGACTTTCCAGACTTAACTGCGATTGCAGCAGGATTGTCACTCAAAACATCAGGTGCATTGATAATCTGGTCATCAATAGCGTCTTCTGCCTTTGCAATGATAGAATCATAATTTGCAATGGTTTCCTTCTGGCCCTTAACGCTTCTGGAATTGAAAATCTTTTTAAGACCAGCATCGCTCCAGCCCATCTTTCCAGACTTCTTGAAGAAGCCGTTGCAATCCCAAAGAACTGGAACAATGTTCAAACGGTCACAGTTGCTGAGAACACCATTTGTAAATGCTTCTGTTCCTGCCTTCTTTGAACCGTCAGAGTTTGGAAGGGCTCCATATTCACCAATAATTACGCCATATCCGGCATCTGTAAATTTGTAAAGCTTGTCAAAAGAAGCCTGCATTCCCTTAAGGTCTTTCTTTGTACCCCAGAGGTCAGCATCTGTAATTGTAAAGCTAGATGGATCATAGTAGTGAACAGAAACAAAGAGTTTGCTCTTTGCTGTATCTTTTGGCATCTTGTAGCGCTTGTCTACAGTTTTTGTAATATCTGTGTTGAATCCTGGAATAAGGAGGAAGCGGTTAGCATTGTTGCCGCCGGTAGCACGAACAACATCAACGAATTTCTGGTTGATTTTGTTTGTCATTTCGTAGCACTGATCTTCGTTAAGAGTACCAGAGTCACCGCAAATGTCAACATCGTTAAGACGACTACCGATTTCTTCGTTAGCGCCTTCAAAAATTACCTTGTAGCCGTAATTCTTAAAGCGGTTGGCAATCTGTGTCCACATTGCTTCATAAAGTTCCCAGGCATCCTTTACAGTTTCCGGTGTTGCAGAACCAAACATTCCCCACCAGCTGCCGTCCCAGTGGTCATTGATAATAACAGTCATGTTATTATCCAAAGCCCATCTTGTGATTGTTTCTACACGATCCAGGTAAGAAGTTTTGATTGTGTAGTCACCTTCTTCAAAATCCATGGCATTTGTCCATGCTACAGGAATACGAAGAGTGTCAAGACCCTGCTTTTTGTAAGTCTTAATCAGCTTTTCTGTTGTAAGAGGCTGCCCCCAAAGCTGTTCGTAGAAAGTTGCAGGCTTTCCAGTCGGGTTAGTTGTTCCGCGGTAAGCTTCCATTGTGTTACCAAGGTTAATACCGTTGCCCATAAGAATGGACATGTCATAAACAGAAAGATCTGCCTTAATGTCCTGAACTTCTGTCTGAAGTTTACTGGATGTGTCAGGGATTTCCTTGTGCTGTGAATGCTTGAGCGGAATGCCTGCAGCCATAGCAGAAATGCCTGAAACCAAAAGTGCAGCACTCATAACTGCTGCAGAAAGTGTTTTGGTAAGTTTCATAAAAAACTCCTGTTTTTAATAAGATTGATAAAATCAATATTTTGTATAGATAGAATTTCCTGCCTACTAGAATAACCTCCAAATCCCCTAAAAAATACATCAAAAATTAATGTTTTTTTCTATGTTTTATTGACAAATTTAAAATGACGTAAAATAATTCTATCTATGGTAACAGTTTATGATATTTCAAAAATTACAGGTTATTCTCCGTCTACAGTTGCAAGAGTTATAAACGGAAGTGGAATGGTCAGTGATGAAACAAAAGAAAGAATTCTGGCCGCAGCAGAAATTACCGGCTTTAAGCAAAAGTCAAAAGAAAAAGATTCTGTTTCTCACGTCAACAAATTAATAGGCATAATCGTGGAAAACGAATCCTTTACCAACGGCCTGGAACACCCCCTTTTCGGCGGCATTTTGAATTGTTTCCGCGAACAGGCAGAAAAAAACGGCTTTGACTTAATGTACCTTTCCAAACGCCTGAATTCCAAAATGAATTCCTACATTGATTTGTGCAAACTTAGAAACATAGACGGCATACTTATTTTAAATTCCATCTACGAAGATCCCGAAATTCAAAAATTGGCAGCATCCGGCATACCATGTGTTTCTTCAAACGAATTTATTCCCGGCATTTGCACTGTCGTTTCAGAAAATACAGCCGCTGCAAAAAAAGCAGTTCAATATCTTTTGGAAAAAGGCCATAAAAAAATCGGCTACATTGGAGGCCCCTTCCAGATAAAGTCACCTGCTTCCATTGAACGCTGCGAAGGTTACAAGCAGGCCTTAAAAAGCGCAGGCATAAAAATGCAGACTTCATGGGTAGAAAAAGCCGAATACTGGGAACTTGACGCCGGCATAAAAGCCGCAGAAAAACTATTTACAGACAACCCTGACCTTACAGCAGTATTCTGCGCCTCAGACACAATCGCCGCCGGAGCCATGCAGTACCTGCAGAAACAGGGCCGCCGCATTCCCGATGACGTTTCCATCATAGGCTTTGACGATTCTCTCATTTCCGCCTGCTGTGTTCCGCCTATCACCACCTTCCGCCAGGACCGCGAAAAAATAGCAGTCACTTGTGCCGGCAAACTGATAGACGCCATAAACGGCAATCATGGCTACGAAATAGTGCGCATCCCCGTCCAGTTTATTGAACGTGAAAGCGTAGCAGACATTTCAAAGCGCTGATTTTTTAGTGATTTTTTTATTTGAAGCATACCTGCTTTTGTTAAACGGCCCTTGCGTGGCTCGGCTATTCGCCTCGGTGCTTTGCACTTTGCCTTCGGCAAACCACTTTACGGCCGGCTAGGCTGTTTTGGGAAAGAAAAACAGTTTTTGTAAAGCAGTTGCGCCAGGCTTCGCAAGTTTTTCTGTCCTTTGGCTGTCGCTTATCATTTTACAAAAGTTTCAATCCTGCACTCGTGCTTTTTCGTTTTTTCGTCATAAGTAATCCCGACAAAAAGCAAGTCGCCTGTGTAAGATTCAAGCGAGGCAAAATATTTTTTTTCTTTAATTTGGGTCAGGGCGGTCTCAGTTTTGCCATTGTGTTTCATTTCAAAAATCAAGGCCGGATAGCCCTGGACAAATGGCACGTAAACCATATCGGCAATTCCCTTACCGGCCGAGCATTCCCTAAAGCAGGAATATTTATTCAAAGCGTAAAAATAGGAAAGATAAATGGCACAGTGGAGGGCATCCTCGTTGTTGTAAGAACGGTTGCTGGTCACGTGAATGTGGCTTACGTCCAGGCTTTGGGCAACGGCGGCGGAGTCAAGGTCGATTGTTTCTTTCAGGAGAATTTTTGAATCTTCAATAATTTTTGTAGTCTGTGCATAATCTGCACTTACGCGCAAAGCCCTGACCCATTCTTCTCTAACTTCGCGGTTTGGAATGTAACATTCTTCTTCTTCCGGGTCGTATGCAAGATAGCCCAGGTGAATAAGATAAGTAAAAACGTCGTGGTGGGTTTTAAAATCGGTCATTGTATTTTTGTAGGAACCGACATCAACATAAGCTCTGCCATCAGAAATCATTTTGATGACATCTTCTTTTGTACCGTCAAAATTCATATTGATGTAGTCCGAAATCACTTCGTAAGTGGAAGTCTGCCCCCAGTAACTTCTGATTTTTTTGTTGCGGACAGATTCCACAATGGAACGCGGATTGTACATTTCGTAGCCCTCCAGGCGGTAACCGTCGTACCAGCGTTTACATTCTTCGTAACTAGCGCCATGTTTTTTGCAAAGGTCCTGCACTTCCTGGGAGGTAAAGCCAATGTAGGGGGCAAGGCTGCCTGAATCAATCATGCTGTTTTCTATAAAGTTATTTAGTTTGGACTGGAATTTTTCGCGGATAATCGGGAGGATTCCGGTCAAATAAGCCATGGTGATGGCAGGCTGCAGAGTTGAACTTTTAAAAAGTCCGTTCAGAAAAGAAAGATATTTTTTGAATAGGGATTCCGAAATGCTTCCTGTAACGGACTCCCGGACAAGAACGTCATATTCGTCGATGAGAATGACGAAGCTTTCTTTTGTTTGATTGTAAATTTCCAGGATGCAGTTTGCAAGACTGTCGTTGGTATTTAATTTGACTTGTGGAAATTCCGCTTGAAGTTCAGCGTTAATTTTGGTTGAAAATATGTCTATAAAATTTTCGGTATCTTTTTCATTTTGAAATTCCGAATTCATATCAATTTTGATAACATTGATTTTATTCAAATATTTTTCAAAAAGCGGATTTTTGCTTCCGATTGAGTCTGCAAACAAGGCTCTTGAATCGCAATTTTTAGAAAAATAAGCGGTCAGCATATTGCCGATGATAGTTTTACCAAAACGGCGGGGACGGCTTACGCAGATGTATTTGCCCCATTTTTCAAAAGTATTTATGAGTTCTGGAATAATCCCTGATTTGTCAATGTAAATATCGTTTCGAGTAATTTCTTCAAAAAGAACATTTCCTGGATTTAAGTAAATACCCATTTTTACCTCCTGCCCCCCTCCCCAGATGCATTTTGCAGCAGCCCCTTATTTTACCACGAAAGACCGCCTTTAGAAAAGTTTTTTTGCCCGACTGCCCAGTGCTTTACGAAAGTTGTACTTCTTTCCAAAAGACGCCTAGCCGGCCGTGAAGTGGTTTGCCGAAGGCAAAGTGCAAAGCACCGAGGCGAATAGCCGAGCCAAGCAAGGGCCGTTTAACAAAAGCAGGTATGCTTCAGGGCATTTAGGGCATCTCTAAAAATTGCAATTTTTAAAGGCTCTCTGAAAAAAAATCCACGAATCTGCCCCTTTGCCTATTTGCCGCATAAAGGTTATACTGCTTTTTGAGAGGTAGATATGCGCTTTGTTAGTACAAGAAATGCAGAAAACAATGTTTCTTTTAAGCAGGCGGTTTTAGACCCTATGCCGGCGGACGGGGGCCTTTACGTGCCTTCTGACAGTGAAGATTTGCGCCGGTGGATTTTGTATGCTGACGAAAATACTTCTTTTTCCAGCCTGTCTGGTGCCCTTACATCTGCTTTAATTAATACAGAATTTTCACCTCTTATCTGCGAACGCATTGCAAGCCTTGCCTTTCCATTTTCGCCTGTCGTAAAAAAACTGGATGACCACCTGTACATTCTGGAACTTTACCATGGACCAACCGGCACTTTTAAAGACTTTGGTGTTTCTTATTTGACTAACGCTCTGGAAACAATCCTTTGTTATGATGATGAAAAAGCCATTTTGCTGGACGCAAGCACCGGTGAACTTGGAGCCTGCATGGCCCGGGCCCTTAAAGGAAAAAAATTATTAAAATCCATTTTGCTTTACCCTAAAGGAAAAATCCGTGGTCTGGAAGAAAGTGACCTTGTCTGGAATGGGGGCAACATTTACCCAGTCGAAGTGGACGGTAGCGAAGAAGACTGCCACAACATAATTCGAAAAATATTTTCTGACCGGGAGCTTGTAAAAAAATACCACCTTACTGTTGCAAACACAGCCAACATAGGCCGTCTTTTGCCCCAGGCCTTTTTTTACACATTCGCCTTTTCCCGCTTAAAAAAATATGTCAGCGGTGACATTTACTATGCCTTCAGCTGCGGAAATTACGGCAACCTTGTTTCTGCCCTTTACGGCTGGAAACTTTCCCTGCCAGTGAATGGTTTTGTTTTGCCTGCAGATAATAATTTAAAATGCGATGTTTACGGAAAGGCCCAGGTAATAGACTCTTTTGTTCCACTGGAAAAGCGCCACCCTGCAGACCCGGCTTCTCCTTCAAACCTTGAACGCCTTGAACAGGTTTTCCAGGCCAATTCACTTATGCTGAAAAGTTTTGTTTTTCCTGCAGAAGTGTCAAAGGACCAGGTGGATGATGCCTGCAAAGAACTTTTTATGAAATACAATATTTATGCCGACTGGGAAACTTCTGCCGCTTATGCTGCCAGTAAAAAACGTGCCAGTGACATTTTGGATGATGAAGGCTGCCTGGTCCTTTTGGCTCGCGAGTCTCCTGCCATCAAAAAAGATTTTATCATGCACAATCTGGGTGAGGCTCCGGAAATGAGTGCTGCCCTGCAAAAAACATTTGCATCTTTTTCTCTTAAGGGCAAGGCCATTTCTGCCGGTGACACAGAAAGCGTAATTTCAGTTTTGAATTCCTTGAACCTGCGCCGCATCTTTTAATTTTTTCTTTTTTTTCTTATGGAGAAAACTTTTTTCCTAAAGGCCATGCGTGGTTCCGCTTCGCTTCATTAAAAAAAAGAGCAGTCAGCAAAGCCGCCTGCTCTTTTTTTTAACATGCCTTGCGGCATGCCACTACTGTCCGACTAGTCCTTCTTTTTTTTCGAAAAACTTTCCACAAACTTCTGGCACTGGAAATTACTCCTTTTCCTTGCCTTCAGAAGGTGCCTGGTAATTTTTCTGCTTCCTGCCTTTTTTGCAAAAGGATCCAGGGCAAAAACTGCTTTCAGCAAAGAAAGACTTTCGTCTGTTACTTCCTTGTTAAACCACCTGATGCCGTTAAAATCATTTGCGCCTGAAAGTTTCCCGGAATCTTTTGAATAGAACAAGGCATTTGAAATGTTTACTTCATTCATTTTGTTTGGCAAGCAGAATTCCTGCAGAATAAAAAGTTTTTCAAAAGTGCTTCTTGCATTCAAAATATTTTTTTCTGCCTGACAGAGAATTTCAGACAGCTTTCTTGCGTAACCCCATTTTACAAGAGTGTCGCAAGGCAGTGCGCTTACGGCAGAATAAAGGGACAGAACTTCAAAATTCTTTTTGTAGAAGTCAAAGGCATTTTCTTTACCGCCTTTTTCTTTTCCGGCCTTTTTTGCCATTTTGCAAAGAATGTTAATCTTTTTAGAAAATTCGCCAAATCTCATTTCCGCAACTTTTTCATTTAAAAGCCTGTAGTCATTTTCTGAAAGTTCAGCTTTTCCTTCCTTAGCGTATGCGTCTGTGAAAAAGTCATTTTGCTTCTGGTAAAAAGACAGGGCCTTTTCCTTTACAGAAAGCAAAAGTGCTTTTACATCCTTTTTATTTTTAGGGTTTAAAGCAGAAAGTTCCTTTACAAAACTGCATGACAAAAATTCTTTCAAAGAAGAATACAGGTCTTTGTAGAAATATTCCTGCCATGCCACATCAAGGTCTTCAACTCCGCGGCCATTTAACATGTCGCAGAGTTTTGCATACATGCCGTCTGTGTCTGTGACCATCTGAATGTTAAGGTAAACCTGGCATTCAAAGCCATTTAACGAAAGGAAAATGCCGTTGTTGATGATGTCATCGCACCTTCTTAAATAGTAAAGGCCGCTTCTCTGTTCCTGCATGATGCAGAAATTGTCCTTGCCCGAAGAAAGACCTAAGCCTTCTGCCAAAGACCTTTTTTCCATGCGGATGTCATTTTCACCACTGCCATTTTTTACAGCGTAAGGGCATGACTCTTTTATCCAGCCGGAAGCCCCTTCGTACTTGTTGTTGTAAAAAACAAGACTCGCTTCCTTTCCTGCCCGGTTGGAATAGGCAAAGACGTTTTCGTTTACGCTGCCATTGTTCCACACATCATAGAAAAGGAAATTTTCAACTTCTGCAAAAAGATAGCGCTTGTGCAAAAGAGGGAAAATTTCGTGGCAGTGTCTGTCATAAAGGCCCTGATCCACATGTTCGTCTTTATAGGCGCGGGTGTATTCCATGCCGTACTTTTCTTCAAAACCTTCCAGCTGACCGTGACCAAACATTGGTAAGCCAGGCATTGTAATCATCAAAGAACAAACGCCAAAATACTTGTCCCCACGTCCAAACTGGGCTACAGCCGTTTCTTCGTCAGGGTTGTTCATAAAGTTTACAAAGCGCTTTAAAATCTGCGGGTCAAATTTTATTGTATTTTTTACCGTGTCGCGGTACTTCTGGTTTTCTTCCTTTTTGAGCATGTTCATAAAGGCAGAATTGTAAACGCGGTGCATGCCTAATGTTCTGGTAAAATATCCTTCCATCATCCAGAAAGCTTCTGCCAGTAACAGTGTGTCCGGCACTTCCTGGGCACAGCGGTCAACCACTTCACGCCAGAATTCATTTGGAATGGCCTTTTCAAAATCACTCGAAGAAAGTGCATGCTGGCTTCTTGTTGCAATGTCTCCACCGTGGCCCGGCTCCGGGTACCAGAGGCGGCGTATGTGTTTTTTTGCCAGAACCATTGCGGCGTCAAAGCGGATGATTGGGAAGTTTCTTGCAACTTTTAAAATTTCCTGGATAACAGCTTCGCGGGCATCAGGATTTAAAAAATCAATTTGGGCCGTGTCATTCCAAGGCATGCCTGTGCCGTCGTTGCCGTGGTAAATGTAAGTTACATCGCCACTTTGATTATCAACTCTTTTAAAAACAACTGCGCAGTCTGACTTTGTATAGTAGTGGTCTTCCAGATAAATTGAAACTCTGGAATCGTGACTTAAATTTTCACCCGTAAAAGTATACTGGGGAAAAGGACATTCTTTTGTAGAAATAAATAAATCCGGCCTTTCAATAACCCATCTGCCATCCATGCCAGTGTGATTTGGAACCATATCCGCAGCCAGCCGTATGCCCCTGATCCAGCATCTTTTTCTTAGGTTGTCCAGGGCCTGCCAGCCTCCCAGATTGTCCGCAATTTCGTAGTCCAGCAGACTGTATGCAGAAGAAGCAGCCTCCGGGTTGCCGTTAATCTGCTTTATTCTTTTACTGGCATTGCTTCTTTGCCACAAACCAATCAGCCATAACCCCGTAAACCCCTCATCGTGCAGCTTGTTTAATTCTTCGTCCGGAATTTGATCCAGGCGGCTGATGTCACGATTATATTTTTTTGACAATTGAAAAAGCCATACTAAAACAGTTTTTGCCATAAGGACAACTTTTGGCATCCAGTCCTTGTCCGGGCTGAAACGTTCATATTCATTTAAAAGACTGTCATAATCCGGAGGAGCCATATCCGGACTGGCAGCGTTTGAAGGCTGCCACATTGCTTTTTCTTCTTCAGAAATGGTGTCAATTCCTTCCAGCAGGCGCTTTAACCATTCGCCCAAAAGACTGTCCCAGTAAGTGCGTATGTAGTCCAGCTGACCTTTTAGGGAAGTAGGGGAGGCCACAACCGGTTCCTTTAACATGGAAATCAAATCATTGTTTTTAGGACCAAAAGCCGGCTGACTTTTAAAATAGTCTTTTGTCAAATTCCAGCTTTTTGTGTAAAGAGGATTTTTTAAAAGATTTGTGTCATCAAATAAAATTTTAAAAGAATGAAAAGCCGGATTTTCGTTTGCCAGGTGCAGCATAATCATTTCTTCAAGAACTTGCTCGCGGTTAGACCTTTTTGATTTTGTTCCCGCGTCAATGCAGTTTTCTTCAAGGTAGGCCTCTGCAGTCAGCTTTTTTTTGTAAACAGCAGTTGGCGGAAAGTCTTCCATGAACTGCATGTACAGCCTGTCCATTTCTTCCTTAGAAAAGTTAGTGTCTAAATCCTGACAGATATTTGTAAAAGAAAGGGGCGCTTTGTTTTTTCTGAAAAGCATGCAGACGTAGTGAAAAATTTCGTCAATCAAGCCCATGGCATTCAGGCTGCCGGCAGAAACTTTTTTGTCTTCCTGGCCTCTTTCTTCAAAAAGTTTATTCAACCTGATTTGAAAGTCCCTTACAGCCCTGAGGTTTTTAAAAACAACATTTCCGCTTGAAGAAAAAAGCTGTTCACTAAAAGAGCACTTGTCCCTCACTGTTCTGGAAATATGAAATTCATTGCGTGAAGTTTTCATTTGTCTTCTCCCAAATTAGTTTGTTCGTGAATTTTACAAATTGAATTTATCTTACTGGTAAGATTTTTATTTTTACATAAATCTTCCACAGTAACCGGTATCCTGTATGTCCAGTTAAAGTCGTTTACAGAACCAGGCACATTGATTCTTTCATCTTTTTCGTCTTCCAGATAATATTTTGAATCAAGGTAAAGGTAGTCCTGCAAAGGATTGATGTACCAGGCAGAAGCAGCATGGGCCGCACTTTCCAGACAAAACTGTGCAATTTCAGGATTAAAGACATCCTGGTCCGTAAAAGAAAAAAGATTTTCGATCAGGGCAGGATTTTTTTCTTCCGGGGACCACTGTTTAAGGTAAGCTTTTACGCTGTCCTTTTCGTTATTCCACCACTGTCTTAAAGTTGAACTGTCATGGACTGAAGTTGTTGCCACACTCATTTCAGGGTAGTCTTTGAAAGAAATAAAAGGCTGGCCTTCTTTTTGCCACAAACGGTTCCAGCGGATAACTTTTAAAGACATTATGTTTAACTTTTCCATTACTTCCTGCATTACATCAAGACTTACTCCCAAATCTTCTGCGCATGGAATCATGTCGCTGGCAGAAACAATTGCGGTTAAAGATTTTAAAGCACCTTCTTTCCAAAGTTGATTTTCTTTTTCATGCAGCTTTAAAAACAATGCTTCCAGTTTTGTCTTTTCTTCTGTGCTGAGTGATTTCCAGGCGCTTGTCTGACTGTAGGTGTACAATGGAATAAAGTGCCCCTGTGTAATTTCTATAAAAGTCCTGTCCCGCCACTTTTGTGCAAGAGCTTCGTGTATCTTAACATTCCAGTCTTCATTGTCACAGAAAACGCTCCTGTAAATGTCAGAGTCAGATTTTATGGTTTCTTTAAAATTCCATAATTCTTCATTTTTTACACGGTCGCAGATTTTTTCAAGGATGAATGTTGCGTCCATGTGGTTCCATGTAATGTCTTCTACAAGAGAAGTTGGAATGTGAGGTTTCGAAAGCCATTTTATTCTGTCAGCGTCAAAACCAGCTTCTTCCAGATCCTTTTGACTTAAAGCAGCATAAGGAATGGTGTGGCCCAGGTAAGCAGTCCTTTCTTTTTCGGAACTTGCCCAGATTCTGAAAAAGCCCAGAAAGTGGTCAATCCGGAAGGCTGAATAATATTGGGAAGCCGTGCGGATGCGGTCTTTCCACCAGTCGTAATTGTTTAAGGCAAGGGCGTCCCAGCGGTATGTAGGAAAGCCCCAGTTTTGTCCCACAGGATTTTCTGCATCTGGCGGAGAACCAGCCCTTTCTTCATGACAAAAATAATCTCTTCTGGCCCAGGCGTCTGCACTGTCTTCATTCATCAAAATAGGAATGTCACCCTTCAGGAAAATGCCCAGGCTTTTTACATAATCACAGGCTTCTTTAAATTGACCTGCCGCCCTCATCTGCACCCAGACAAAAAAGTCGTGGCTGTTTTTTAAAGCCTTGTTTTTCCACCGGCTTTTAATCTGGTCAGCCTTCAGGTTCTTAAAAGAATCGTCCCATTCTTTCCATGAAGACTGCATAAAAGAATCTTTTAAGTTTTTGTAAACCGCATAACTTTCAATCCATGGATTTTTGTCTGCAAAAGAGTCAATTTCTTTTTCATAACTTTTATCTTTTGATTTTAAAAGATAATCGTAAATAAGGTGGAGCAGTTTGTTTTTAGCATTTAAAACTTCGCTGTAGTTAAAGCGGCTTTTGTATTTAATTTCTTTTTTGTAGGATTTGTAGGCCGAAGAAAAAGCCTTGTTATGTTTAAAAGTTTCGCTGAATTCCGGCAGGGCCTCTATGCGTATGTAAAGAGGGTGAAGGGCAAAGGCGGAAAGTGCACTGTAAGGGGATGATTGAGTTCCCGTGTCATTTACAGGCAAAAGCTGAATGACTTTTATGCCTGACACTTTGCAAAAATCGGCAAAATCCTTTAAGGCTGGAAAATCCCCGGAAGCATCACAATCTTTTGTATAAAGGGCTGCAAGAGGAATTACCACACCAGTTCTTTTTTCCATTTTTCCGCCTCGCTAAAAAAAATTATTCACTCTCAGTTACACTTTGAACAATTCTGAATCCAATATTTTTTGCCTTTGTGTTTGGCCACATCTTGTGACGTTCGGCAATTCTGGTAGTGCCATAGAATTCATAATCTGCAGAACCATAACTGCCGCCTCTTACAACGCGACAGTCAGCCCCATCTTCTAGCTTTGCACCCTTAGGATTTTTAGCAGGTGAATCTGAATAGTAAGAATCTGCAAACCAGTCCCAGCACCATTCTTCAACATTGCCGCTTAAATCGTAGATGCCCAAAGCGTTAGGCTCCTTTGTGGCAACATTATGCGTCATCTGCTGACTGTTAAGTGTCATCCATGCCACAGACTTTACAGAATCAGAACCTGCGTACTTGAAAGAAGAATTTTTAGATCCTTCTGCCGCAGCATATTCCCACTCTGCTTCTGTAGGCAGGCGGTAACCATTTGCACTGAAGTCGCACTGGACTTTGTCAAACTTTTGCCCCCATGCGCTTGTGTCACTGGTGCCGTTGTATGTGTAGCAGGGGTTTAAGCCGAAAATTTCACTCAATTTATTGCAGAAAATGACAGCCTGGAACCATGTAACTTTTTCTACAGGCCTGTCATCCCCAATGAAGTAAGAAGGATTTTCATTCATAATGGAAGTGTAAAGTTTTTGAGTAACTTCTGTTGTAGAAATGTTAAAGGCGTCTATGTTTACCCAGTGAACAGGACGTTCATTTGAGTCACCCCTGCCGCTGCCCATAGAAAAGCCACCCTTTCCTACAGTTACCATTTTAAACATTTCTGCCTGCAAAGGCTTTTCTGCTGCAGACTCTTCTGTATTTTCAGGGGCAGTTTCTTCTAAAACAGCATTTTCCTGACCGCTGTCTGCATTTTCCAAGGGGGCACTGTCACCTGCATTTTCTAAAGGTGCATTTTCATTATTTTCTAAAGTAACCTCTGTTTTAGCCTTGCTGTCCTTATTTTTTTTAGCCTTTTTAGCACTTGCCGTAAAAGGAATAAAAAGGACTAAGGCGCACAAAAGAGAGAACTTTCTTAAAGTTGTGATTTTCATTTTTTCCTCCAATTTTGATTGTTTTGATTGCGTTTTTTTTTATAAAAAAAATCATTCTCCATTATAGACTTCTTAAGTTAATTTGCAAGTAAAAAGCCTTTTTTCCAGTGCCACACATTCTTTGCCAGAGCATTGGAAAAAGGCGCATCCCTTGAAAAATCCGGCAGCCAGTCAGTGTCATCGCTTAAATCCTGGTAAAAAAGAAAGTCAAAATCGTAAGCTTCGATTAAATCCCTTAAGTCATTGTCTTCTTCTTTGCTGACCAGACGGTTTTCAATAACTTCAAGAGTCTTTTTGCGGCCTTCCACTTCATCCTGACTGCCCTTAAAAGGAACAGGCGTATACTGGGACATCAAACTGATTACAGATTTTTTGTCCGCATGATCTTTAAGCCACTGTAAAACATTAATTGTGTCTTCCAGATTGCCCGGCAAAAACAAGTGGCGTATTATTACCCCGGAAAAAATCTTTTCCTTTTCCAGCCCATCTTTCTTTACAGACTGAATTTTAAGGGGAGCATTTTCAATCATCCAGGAAACTGCATCCTTTGCCACCTGGGGATAATCTTTTGCCTTAAAAAGATTTTTACTTAAAGCAGCATCCAGTGTTTTTAAATCCGGCAGGTAAATGTCTACCAGCCCCTTTAAAAGTTCCAGCATCTTTACACTTTCATAAGCTGAAGAATTCCAGGCAAAAGGAAGTGTTACACCAGCATCTTTTGAAGCCCTTATAAAATCTGCAATCAAAGGAATGTTGTGGCTGGGAGTAACAAGGTTTATATTTTCCGCCCCCAGTTTCTGCAAAAGCAGACAGACCTTTACAAAATCCTGGCGGTTAAGAGGAGCCCCCATGCCCTGCTGGGAAATCTGGTAATTCTGACAAAAGGCACAGCGCAAAGTGCAGCCCGTAAAAAAAACAGTTCCGCTGCCACCGTGAACCGTAATAAGAGGTTCTTCGCCAAAGTGCAGGCAGGCCAAAGCCGCATCCACACTGGCTCCTGAGTCACACAGCCCCTTTTTTACAGTCCTGTCTGCCAGACACTTTCTGGGACATTGAGAACATTTTTTGTAGTAAGATTCCAAAATTTCCTGCATCAGTTTAAAGCCTGCTTTTCTACAAAAATCATCATCAGCCTGTTTAAAAGATCCAAAGGCAAGTCGTCAGCCTCATAATCCGTCAGCTGGCACAAAGCCTTCCAGTCACTGGCGGAAAGAAGGGCTGCATCTTCATCAGAAAAATCTTCCTGAAAAAGAGACAGCATGGCAGAAAGACGCAGAATGTTTTCAGCAGAAGGCTGGTCTTCCAAAGAAGCAGAAGGCAAAACATAAGTTTTAAGCCAGTAGTCCGCAAAAGAAGACAAAAGCCCCTTAGCATCGCGCACCTGCCCTTCAAAAAGAGCTGCCACTTCTTCTGCCACCGCCTGACCGTCATAAGAAGCATGATTTGCCCTGTAATGTTTTTTTATTTTTTCCACATCAGAAATAAATTTTTCAATACAATTCATTTTTACCCCGGCCCCACTATAAACTCAAAAAGCCCAAAAGTAAACAAAGTAATTTTTTCTTTTTTTTAAGGAAGCATCCCGTCTTTTGTCAAACGGCCCTTGCGTGGCTCGGCTATTCGCCTCGGTGCTTTGCACTTTGCCTTCGGCAAACCACTTCACGGCCGGCTAGGCGTCTTTTTGAAAAAAAATACTTTTCGTAAAGGGCTGCCTCTTTTATTTTTTTCCCTGCCAAAAAGGGAAAATAAAAAAACAAATCTTCATTTTGCGGCTTTGCTGGAGGAAAGTGGCACTAGCCGGACATTAGTGGCCGGCCACAGGCCGGTTGCGAAACGAAGTGGAGCAATGGAGCAGAGCGGAACCACGGTTGGCCGTCTTTAAATACGTTTTCTTCAAAAAAAAATAAGAAAAAAACGTCTTTTTTTGAACTTGACAAATCTGTTTAGTGAACATAAACTCATGATATGGACTTGAGAACTGTATTAACACCTGAAACAGTGGAACTCCACTTAAAAGGAACAACAAAAGAAGAAATTATTGACGAACTGCTTGACGTTCTTGTTAAGGCAGGAAAGGTAACAGATAAGGCTGCCGCAAAGGAATGTGTTCTTGATCGTGAACGTAAAATGTCTACTGGCATGAAGCACGGTATTGCTATTCCTCACGGAAAAACTGATTCTGTTAGTGATTTGGTTGCCTGCATTGGTATTTCGGAAAACTCTGTTGATTTTGACAGTCTTGATCAGGAACCATGCCGCATTTTTATTATGACACTGTCACCAGTAAACAAGACAGGCCCTCACCTTCAGTTTCTTGCTGAAGTAAGCCTGCTTTTTAAGTCTGCTGACAAGCGTGCCCTTATTCTTAGCACTCAGGATAAGGCTGAAGTTATTAAAATTTTAACTGAGTAGTTTTTACGCTGCTTGAAAGAACTCTTGCGTTTGGGCAGGAGTTTTTTTTGTTTTAAATTTTTGGGGGAATGAGGGGCGGTTTGTGGGAGAAGTGTGGCTTTTGTAAACTGGCACGCATTTCGTAAAGCAGCCCGCGGTTAAACATGCACATCTTTCGTAAACAGGCAATCCTTTTTCAACATACACGTCTTTCGTAAAGTTGCCTGTGTTAAACATGCACGGCTTTCGTAAACTGGTACGACTTTTGGGACATACACTTCTTTCGTAAAGCAGCCCGCGGTTAAACATGCACGGCTTTCGTAAACTGACACGGCTTTTGGGACTGGCACGCATTTCGTAAAGCAGCCCGCGGTTTATGAAACAGGCACTGGTTTTGGGACTGGCACGCATTTCGTAAAGCAGCCCGCGGTTTATGAAACAGGCACTGGTTTTGGGACTGGCACGCATTTCGTAAAGCAGCCCGCGGTTAAACATGCACATCTTTCGTAAACAGGCAATCCTTTTTCAACATACACGTCTTTCGTAAAGTTGCCTGTGTTAAACATGCACGGCTTTCGTAAACTGACACGGCTTTTGGGACTGGCACGCATT
>CAVJHV010000012.1:0-35792 GCA_963649315.1 Treponemataceae bacterium
CGTGGCTCGGCTATTCGCCTCGGTGCTTTGCACTTTGCCTGCGGCAAACCACTACACGGCGGGCTAGGCGCATTTTGAACAGAAGTATTTTTTTTCCTAAAGCCTTTACTTTATTCCAGCTTTCCCATGCGGGCCAGAATTAAAGAGGCAGCAACAGTTGCGGCGGTTTCCGTTCGGAAAATTCTTGAACCCATTCTCAGGCGGGAAAAACCTTTTTCTTCAAAAAGATTACGTTCGGCTGTGGTCCAGCCTCTTTCGCTTCCAATTGCGGCAATTGCTGAAAGGGGGGCTGTGGCAGACAAAAGCCTGTGGTTCAGGGAATCGCAGGCGTCAATGTTGTCTAAGCAAAAAAGATTCTGGCAGTTGGAAATTTTTCCCTGTAAAGAAGAAAGGCATTCCCTTAAAGAAAAGTGCATGTAAATTTCAGGAACATGGGTTCCTCCAGCCTGGACAGTTCCGTCAAGCAGCATTTTACGGCAGCTTTGTGGGCTGGCCAAATCACTTTTTAAATAAGATTTTTCTGTCAGTTCAGTTGCGGTAAGATGTATTTCTTCCAGACCAAGTCCTGCCATATCGCGCAAAAGCCGCTTCAACTGAATTGGCCGTGGAAAGCCTATAATCATCGTAAGAGGGTAAAGTGGCTTTCCGTCTTCTTCTGCCTGGAATGTAAAGGAAATATTTTTTTCATCTTTATTAATACAAGTGATTGTGGCGCTTCCAGCCTTTCCGTAAACAATTCCTGCTTTAAAAGTTTCGCCTTCCTTTTTGTGAAGAACTTTTATGAGGTGCTGGGCTCTTTCATCATCAAAAGAAAGAGGTTTATTAATTTCATCAGAAGTAAAAAGACAAATATTCATTTTCTATTTAGTATTTTTTTTGTACTTGTAAAACAGCCTGGGCCGTCTGTCCCAGAACTTCACGTGTCATATCTTCCTGGTTTTTAAGCATGGAAACTGGCACACCGTAAGCCTTTTCCAAATCTTCGTTAGTCATAACTTCTTCCG
This sequence comes from Treponemataceae bacterium, assembly GCA_963649315.1. Lineage (GTDB taxonomy): Bacteria > Spirochaetota > Spirochaetia > Treponematales > Treponemataceae > Treponema_D. Next base: position 1,005 of record CAVJHV010000012.1, read on the forward strand.
GACTGCCAAAATCCATGTCGCGGTTAGGATAAAAAAGCAAAACGTTGTCTGCATATTTTCTGGTTAAATCCAATTCGTGCATGCTTATGTAAATGGTAGTTTTTGTTTCCTTAGAAAAAGCCTTTAAATATTGAAGGGCACTTTCTTTTTGCCTCTCTTCCATAGCAAAAAGAGGTTCATCCATAAAAATACTTGCAGACCCATACAGCATGCTGAATGCTAGAAGCACCCTTTGAATTTCACCCTTAGAAAGTTCCTTTAAACCATGTTCCAAAATCAAAGACAGTTCAAAATGATCAATCAATTCAGAAAGAAGGTCTTTTTTGCTGTCCAAAATGCCCTTTGCCTTTCCGTCTAAAGCACCGTGCGAATAAACATAGGCCAGTAAAGTCTTAACTTTATCATCAGATTCAAATTCCATATTTTGATAAATGACAGATGCCAGAAGATTTTTTTCTTCCTGCGGCAGGGCAGCAATATCTTTTTTGTAAAGACTCACTTTTCCACTTTGCGGATGCAGGCGTCCGGAAGCCAGAAGCATAAATGTTGATTTTCCACAACCATTTGGCCCGATTAAACTGACAAAGCCACCAGGCAGGGCACCTGTAAAATGGTCAAAAACTGGTGAAGGAACAATCTGCTTTCCGTCCGCGTCAAGGTCACCTTCCTGGGCCGGATATGTAAAAGATACGTCGCTAAATTCAATAAAATCAGTTAACATGATCAAATAATACCCTATTTGATAAAACTTGCAAATATTTACAAGTGTAGTTTATAATAGTAGAAGTATCCAAAATATCCAGAGGATTTTCTTTGGATAGGAGGTAAAATAAATGAGCTCAAAAGGTGGAAATCTTTTAAAAGCTTTTTTATTCATTATTGGAATAGGAATTATTTCAGGGCTTTTCTTTGTTTTAAAAACAAAAGTTTCTTTAAAGACAGCCTTAATAGTAAGTCTTATTTTGATTTTGATTCTTGCAGTTCTTTTTACTGTCAGCCTTGTATTGGAAAAAAAGGCAAAAAGTGACAGAAAAAAGAATGACGAAAGCGCATCTTTAATAAGCCAGCTGGTGTCATCTGCAGGAAAGTTAAGCTTAAAAGCTTCTACAATGAATGATTCATTTGCTGAAGAAAAAAAGGTTATTGAAAAGATTGAAAGTCAAATAAAGAGCATGCAGATGGTAAAAGATGTGAATGCATCTAAGGCTGAACAGGACATTCTGGTAAAACTGACTTCTGTAAGTTTTAGCATTGATGGAATTATTGCAGGCAGTGATTCTTCTGAATTTAAAAAACAACTGGCTGCTCTGGAAACTGCGGTAAGGCAGCGTAAACTTTTTGAAAATTGATTTTCTGATTTTAGTCCCCCAAAGTGACAAAAAATTTTATTTTTAGAATTTTAGGGGCTTTCAGAATATAGCATTAAAGATTTTGGAGATTTCTGCCGATAGCAAAAGTTGAGGAAGTCTTTATAATCAAACTTTATATAAAAAATTATATAAGGGGTTCCAGATTTGAAGATCAATTATTTTGACTTCCTGGGATTTAGCTAGGGAAAAAAGGTGGAGTGTATGAATAAGAAAGTTGCAATTCTTATGGTTACCTTGATGGTTGTCACAGCAAGTCTTTTTGCCAGAGATGTTACAGAAAAATCTATTGGCCCGGAAAGCAGCTGGCAGGAAACAATTCCGCTGGATGGAAAGTCCAGTGGGAAGTACAACGTTGTTGTTACCGCGACAGATACGGCTGGGAATACAACCCAGGCTGGTCCTTTTAACATCAGGATTGATCCTGACTCAGACTTGCCTGTAATCAGTATTACAAACCCGGTACAAGACATGATGGTTCCTGGAAACTTGAACATCGTTGGTACTTGTGTGGATGATGATGGGGTTGATTTTGTAACACTCATCCTTGACGGTGACAAAGAAAATCCTGTTAAGGCCAGCGGTAGTGAATTCTGGTCATACTATCTGGACACAACAAAGCTGGTGGAAGGTGACCACTCAATTGAAGTTTACGGAACAGATATTAATGGTTTGCCAGGAAAGTCTGTTTCTTTAACATGGAGTTTGAATCGCCATGCTCCTACAACCACAGTGCAGAATCCTGGTGTGGGCCAGTTGATTTCTGGAAAGGTGAACTTTGAAGGTTACGTAAAAGATGGTAACGGAATTAAGCAACTTGAATATTCGCTTGATGGCGGTCAGCGCTACACAAAGGTTAAGCTTAAGGAACAAAAACTGGCTTATGCCGATGAAGAAGGCGCAAAGGTTTACTACCGTTTTTCAATCCCTGTAGATACGAAAAAATTTGAAGATGGTCCTGCAGTCTGCTGGTTCAAAGGAACGGATAAAGCGGGAACTGTCGGATATTTTACATACCTTTTCTTTGTAGATAATACTCCTCCGGACATTCAGATTGTTACTCCAGAAAAAAATGCTGTGCAAAACGGTGTTTTCATTGTGGCAGGTTACGCAAAAGACACAAATGGAATGACAAGCCTTTCATGGGCCTGGGGAAATGAAAAGGGCGATTTTGAATTGGTGCCTGGCAACCCTTACTGGATGCTTGAAATCAATTCAATTGGTCTGACAAAGCCACAGGTTTTCAGCGTTACTGGTGTGGATACAATGGGTAACACTGTAACAAAGTCTATGACAATCAATTTGAACCAGGAGGAAGACAAGCCTATTGTTAATTTGATTGCTCCTGCAGAAGGCCTGGATGTTGGCGGAGATGCCGGTTCCCTTTACATCCGCGGTATTGCCACAGACGATGATGGCCTGGCTCAGATTTTCTATACAATCGATGATGGAGAAGAAATTTCATTTAACGCAAAAGGCGTTTTCTACCATACATATCCAAAATCACTTCAGAGTGGAAGTCATACGGTTAAGGTTTGGGCTGTAGACAAGTACGGCGTTAAGGGCAATGCGGTTACTAAAACAATTACTTCTTTGGGTGTTGCTCCTGACTTTATAAATCCTCTTGTTAAAACAGGCAAATCTTCTGCAAAATTTGTGAGTGGAATGGAAATTAATCCTGAAACAGATCCAACTTTTGAAATGACAATTAATTCTTCTTTAGGTTTGAAGGAAGCAAAATACAGCATTTCATGGGGGGATCAGGTAAAGGACTATCCTCTTACAATCACTGAAGGTCAAAAAACTGCACTCATTTCTTTCCCTCTTAATACGGAAGAATATCCTTGGGGACTTTCATTTATTCATGCTTATGCAAAAGATACAGAAGGCCGCGAATCTACATACGATGCTGTAATCAATCTTAAGGATTTAACAAAAACTCATACTTCAAGACCTGCCCTTATTTTTGACGACAGTCAGATTTCGGACAAGGGAAAAATTATTTACGGTAATGCAGCTTCAGGTATTTCCGGATATTTGATTGGTGCTAAGGCAAAGTCTGTTCAGGTTGTTCCTTCAAGAGCAGGGGTAACGGCAGAACTTTCGGGTAATTCTGTAATTGTAAGTGCAGCAGCCGCAAGTCAGCCATTCCAGATTAAAGTTACAACAGACAAGGGTGCTGTTTATACTTCAAGGGAACTGCAGTTTATTGACACTCCGACAGGTCCTTCAATCAATATTGATGACAATTCAATTAACTCCGGTGTAGCAGTAGATTTTTCTACAAAACAAACACTGACTGTTAACGGACAAATTACCAGCGAAAACGGAATTGCTTCTGCTGTTTACAGATTCCTTACTGTGGAAGCAAAACTTAAGGATGGTGTTGTAGCAAGTTCTGCAGTGCTTCCAGTTACTTCTCTGGATAAGGCAAGTGCCCTTAATCTTGACACTAAAGGAAACTTTACACTCAACTTTACAACTGAAGATTTTAAAGACGGAATTACGGTAATTGAAATTGCTTCTACGGACAATGAAGGCCGCACTTCGGCAAAGGCTGTTGTTGTAAACAATGTGCCTGTTAAACGCCTGGCAACTGAAGAAGGGGAAGTAATTCCTGTCAGTGATGTGCCAAGAGTTTACTGGCTTAAGGGTGTGGACTACTATGCAGTTTGTCTTTACCAGGGAAATGTAGACAAGTTATTTACATATTATAAAGATGCAGACATTCGGTCTGACACAAAGGAATTGACTTTTACAGTAACTCCAACGGATGTAGAAGGCGCTCCTTCTTACTCAGAAAAAATTGCTATTTCTAAGAAGGGTACTATCAGTGGGAAGTGCTTCCTTGTTGATGGTGAAACTTATGCCAGTGGAAAAGAAGTTGCAATCAGAAAGGGTTCAACTGCAGATGATGGCCACACTATCCAGGCAATGATTTACTGTAACGCAGCAATTCTTTCGGCAGACTGGAAGATTACAAGCAGCGAAAGTATTGGCGGTGAAAAAGTTCAAACTGGCAGTGTAAAAGCAGTGCCTGTAACTGAAGGCAATCAGTACATGGTTTCTATTCCACTGGCAAATCTGCCTGCGGGAACAGCAAAGGTTGAACTTACAGTTACAGATGCTACTGGTGTTACAGGAAAAATTTCTGGAACAGTCAGCGTTGTCCGCAAACACGATGTAACAAATTCTGACGAAGGAATTTACTTCTATCCAGGATTCAACTGTACATATAATTCTGTTGCAAACACATACAATCTTGCTAATGGCGGTGAACTTAAGGTTTTTGTAAACACAGAAGGTGATTTCAATGCAGCATTTGTCAGAAATACAAATGGTCTTGAAATTGTTAAGGCTGAAGACGGCAATGTTATTACAATTAAGTCTGTAGCAGACGGAACATATTCTAACCTTCAGATTCGTGCAAATAACAGAGATGGGGCTCAAATCAATTCGTCAACATTCACTGTTTCTACAAGAACAGAAAAACCTCAGATTTCTATTACTTCGCCAGATCTTATGGGTTGGGTAACAGGTCAAATCAACCTTAAGGGTAAATTGCTTGAAGGCAGTACAGGTTCAACTCTTTACTATAACATGGAAGAAGACAAGCCTTCTGTTGTTAAGGAAGTTAAAGATGATGCCGGAAATATTACGAATGTTTCAGAAAGACCTCAGCAGCAGTGGACTCCTGTTTCAATTTCAAGGGATGGCAGTTTCTCTGCTGTAATTGATATTTCTTCTATGGCGGATGGATACGTTCCTCTTAATTTGCGTGCAGTAAATGCAGCCGGCCAGGAATCAATTATCCATTATGTCCTTCAAAAGGACACAAGTGCTCCTGAAGTAAAGGTTATCCTTCCGGATGCAGGCGCAAAGGTTAATGGTGAAAACCTCCTTATTCTTGACATAAAGGATGCAGGTGCTGAAAAGGTTGTTTACCAGTCAGCAGATGGAAAAATCACAAAGACATTCAACCGTGAACTTGGTGATGAAGCTGTAGATTCAGATTCACCTGAATACACAATGACACAAGTTCTGGCAAACATGCTTATTGGTAATAAGGATCTTCCTCTTGAAAGTGGATTTAAGATGACTGTTGTAGACGGTGCTGGAAATTCTACTGTTCTTGAAGGGGAAAAGTGGCAGTTTGAAGTGGATCAGGAATCTGACAAACCAGTAGCTGAAATCCATATGCCGGCAGAAAACGCTGTTATTACAACCGACTTTACAATCTCTGGAATTATTTATGATGATGATGCTGCCTGTCGCTTGTGGTACAAGATTGACAACGGTGAATACAGACTGCTGAGTGAAGAATATTCTTCAAACTATAGAATTGATGTGCCTCTTTCTTCAATGACAGATAACGAACATACAGTTACTGTTTATGCAGAAGACATCAACGGAATTAAGGGGGATGAAGTTAAGCGCAACTTCAGGATTTCTCTGGAAGAGCCTAAGGGTGCCGTAACTAGTCCAAACTTTGACCAGACCATTTCTGGCAGAGTTGTAATTAAGGGTAATTCAGCAGATAAGAATGGAATCAATAAAGTTCAGATTTCTTTGGATAACGGTGCAAGTTACCAGGATGCCGAAGGTACAACAGAATGGTCTTACGAATTTGACTCACGGGTTATTGAAGATGGTACACATGCAATCTTCGTAAAACTTTGGGACGGTTATGACATTACTGGTCTTGTAACTTCGTTAATCAACATTGATAACACAGCTCCGGAAATTTACCTTGAACTGCCTCTTGAAGATTCAAAGGTTACTGAATCAGTATTCTTCTCTGGACAGACAACAGATAACATCGGTCTTACAGATCTTACAATCAACATCAGAAGTTTTGATTCTTCAATAAGAGTTCCTTCTGACATGCAGGCAATAAAGTTAAAGCCGGCACAGATTATTTCTGAAAAAGTTGATTTGTCTTCTCTGGCAAATGGATTCTACAATCTTGAACTTACGGGAACGGATGCTGCCGGAAATGTAACTCGTGTCAGCCGCAACATTGAACTGGATAAGGATGCTCCACGTACAAAGGTAAGCATTATGTATCCGCTCAACGGTGAACATGTTCAGTCTAAGTTTAACATTTTTGGTGAAGTGGTAAGCGAAGACGAAATTGCTTCAGTAGAACTTTATGTAGACGATGCCCTTGTTCCTGGATTCTACGGAACTCAAATTACAGACAGCGGTTACTACAAGTTCGCTATGCAGAATGAAATCAAGCAGAAGGCTAAAAAGGTAAAGGACGCTGACGGTAACGTTGTTGAAGAACTTGAAAAGGAAACTTATGTTCTTGAAAGCGGAAGGCATACTTATAAGATTGTTGCTACAACAGTTGACGGAAAGAAGATTGAATCTAACGTGCAGAACTTTGTATATAACAAATACGGTCCTTGGGTAACGCTGGACAACTTTACATACGGTGACTTTGCAACAAACAGACCTATTCTTAAGGGAAATGCGGGTTATGTTGTAGATCCAGACAATGCGGCTGCCCTCAAGAATAAGAATACTCCTTCTGAAATTATGACAAACATTCAGGGAATGAAGGTAAAGCAGATTTACCTGAGTTTTGACAATGGCAGAACCTACCAGACTGTAAGTAAGCAGGGTAAGACAAACTGGAAGTATCAGGTAGAAAACCTTGACTTGCCGGAAGGTTATTACTACATGTTGATTAAGGCTGAAATGGTAAACGGTGAAACTGCTGTTACCAGAAACCTTGTTCAAATTGACCATACAAACCCAACTGTTAAGTTGATCAGTCCTGGTGAAGGTGGACGCTACAACCAGGTACTTGAAATTGACGGTTTGGCAAGTGACGATGTTGACCTTAAGGATATTTCTATTTCTTTAAGAAAGGGCGACAGATCTAAGTACGAAATTCCTGCATTCATTCAGGGACTTTACTTTGATGCTTCGGTTTGGGGTGCAACACTTTACAACGTGGGTGTTGGTCTTACAGCATTCGACAATGCAGTAAAGATTCAGGCTAACTTTGGTCAGTTTACAAAAGACCAGTGGAACTTCGTAAACAATTTGCTGGGCTTTGAAGAATCTAACTACCGCTTTGGTGGAAATGTAATCGGTGCAAAGATTATTGCTCAGATTGGATACCTGCCGATGCGTTACCTCTTTGGACGTAACTTCGACTGGTTGAGCGCTACAATTTCTGTAGGTGCTAACTTCTCTTGGTTCTCTGAATCGGGAGCAACAGATTCAAGCGGTAAGCCTGTATCACAGGTACTTTCTGCAGCACTTGTACAGGTTGAATTCCCAAGAATCACTTTTGCTAACAACAAGGCATTCAAGACTTGGGCATTCTACGCTGAACCTCAGGTTTGGTTTATTCCATCTGACGTTGCAAGTGAAGATGCAAGGCGCTTTGTATTCACATATTCATTCGGTTTAAGAACAACTGTATTCTAAACTTAGGGTGAAAATCAAAATGGATAAGGCGGATTTTGCCAGGGTGTAAAGTTTGCCTTATTTTGAATGTAAGAAATTGGGACTTCCGGTTACGAATGTGGCCGGAAGTTTTTTGTTTTAAATTGATTGTAGAAATTGATTTGTTTTGGGGATTGGGAATTTAAGATTTTTGAAGGCGCTTAGTTTAAGTTGACGCGTGTCTCTTTGTGTGCTAAATTTAAATTGTTTAGAGATATTTGAGAAAAATTAAAAAAGTTCGACTGGGATAATATGAAGTTGTGTGGAAATTTGGAATTTCTGCCGAAATAGCATATAAGTTGGTCTTTTTTTTGGGGATCTTACTGTGGGGAAGCATATGAAGAGAAGCGTTTTTTTATTTTTTGCCTTAGTCTTTACTTTTGTTTTATTTACTACCTGTCGTGGTGGCGGTTTAGGAGAATCGGTTGACGTTAAAACTCCTAGCCTTTCTATTTTGACACCAGTTACAAACTCTGCGCATGGGTCTGATGTTATTACTTTTACGGGAAGTTACAGCGATGATAAAGATGTAAAATCCGTAAAAATCAGTCTTTATAAAAAAGGTGCAACAGAGGCTCTTGAAGGATATTCAAAATCCATTACGAAAGATGAAAGTGCTTTGGGCTATGTTTCCCAATCATCAAAAGTGGATAACAGTGTAAGCGGTACATGGACTTACAATCTGGATGCATCTGCTTTGACCGATGGTTCTTACATATTAAAAGCTGTTGCAAATGACGGCACCCACGATTCAAGTGAAGTAGAAAAAATCTTTGATGTGGACAAAACGGCTCCAGTTTTTCTTTTAAATAAACCTTCTTCTACAAATATTCTTGACCCTTACTCTTGCGGAACCAGTGTTTCGATTGGAGGTTATATTGCTGATGACCACGAGGTGTCTCTGGCAGAAGTGCAGGTTTTTGCTTACGATGAAGCGACAAAAACTCCTTGCACCCAGCCAATGGAATTTGAACTTTATGATTCTGATGGAAATAAAGAAAGCGTAAATTCTTTGACATTCAAAAATGTAAATACAGCAGGAGATGTTTCCCTGACTCTTGCTAAATTTGATCAGAATGTAGAAACTTTTGAAAGTGAAAATCCGGGTGAGCCTTATACGGACAATCTGGAAAAACAGAGGTTGCATGACATTTACAAAACAATTTACAACAATTCAACAGAAGATACTGTCCGCTTTTACCTTTACATTCAGCTGACAGATATTGCTGGAAATGTGAGCGACTGTACATGGCTTTGCAGTGACCTTAAAAGTGCGCTTTCTATTTCTAATGATACAGGTATTAGTGATATTGTAAAAAAAGTTTTGAATGGTGTTTTTGAAGATGATTCAAGACAGGCAGCAATAAATTCATTCAAGACCGGTTTGGCAGAAAAAACAAAAGACGCTGACGGCAAGGAAATTGCTCTTGATTTTGCAGACAGAAAACTTTATGGCGTAAGCATAAGCAATAAAGTGAACCCGACTTATTCTTTTAGTGACTACAATATTTCCAATGAGATGGCATGGCAAAGTGTAAAACTTGAAAACGATCTTTCTATGTCTGTAACTGTTCAGTCTGGAAAAGATGGATATGGTGTGGAGCCTAAAACACTCAGAATTCTTTTTTACAAGGTAGTTGAAAATAACAGCGGTCTTTATATAAAGACTTCTACAACAGCCAGTGCATCAATTGAAGCAAATGAAATTTTTGATGGGTCTACACCTGCTTCTAGTATAGATAAAACTGAAACTTTTAAAACGTTCAACTTTACACTGCCAGCTGGCTCTCTTAGTGACGGTTACTATGTGTTTGAAGCTGAAGGCTGGGACAGCGAAAAATATGAATTGCTGGGAGATGCAACTTACGGTTTTAAAATTCAAAAGGATATTGTTCCTCCTTCCATTGAGGCAATTGCACTTTTGACTGGCGCTTCGGAAAGTGGTTTGTCTGAAGAAGACAGCAGCATTGCTATTCCAGTTGTGGGCGGTACAAAAAAGAGATGGATACAGTTTAAAGTCAGCGCAAAGAGTAATGCTCAGGAGGACGGTGTAGAAAAGCCTCTGGACATGATAAGTGCAAATGTAGACGGAAAAGACTATGCCTTAACAAAAGTAGGTGACAGTTATTACTATTCAGAAGTAATTGATATTTCCAGTGTGGTAAGTAACGACTATACTTTGAAGATTACTGCAAGTGCTTCCGGCGTTACTTCGGAAGGAACAAAGACTGTCAGGGTAAGCAATGACGGTCCGGAAGTAGAATTTGCCAGTCCTGCAAAGGGTGATGAAACTGTTCACACGTCTGAAGTGATAATTCAGGGGTCTGCATGGTCACAAATGGCTACTGAAATAAGTGGTGTTCAGTTCAGGGTTGTTGATAATGACACAATTGACAATTACAAAAAACTTTCAAGTGGTGATGCAGAAACTGTGGCAAAGGCAAAAGCTGCTTTGATTGATGCAGTTGAAGAAATGAATGATTTGTTAGACGAAACTGATAAGGAAGCCCACACAAATAGTGGTACAAATACCAACTGGAAGTTTAAATTCACGCCTTTCGAAATCGCAGAAGCAAGTTCAAGTGACAATAATTTTTCACAATTAGATCATGATGAAGAAGGCGTTTATACCCTGCCAATTATGTTCCTGGCAACAGATGTTTTGGGCAACAAGACACTTGTCGGGGATTATGCGATTATTTACGATCCTTATGCAGATCGTCCTACAACAGAAATCCTTTCACTTGCAACAGGAAAAATTCTTTCCGGCCGAATTCGTGTGAGCGGTTCCGCAATTGATAATGAAAAGGTACAGGAAGTTTATTTACAGATTGATGTTAACCGCGATGGAAAATTCACAAGTGAGGATGCAAAAATTCTTGCTGGTCTGACAGAAACAAGTGAAAGTGGAATTGCAAATCTTTATACAATTGTAACTAAACAGGATATTGCAGACAATGGAGTCAGTGCTGATTTTTCTGCGGACACAGATTTCTGGGGAATCAAAGTAAATTCTACACAAAGCTGGTACTACACAATAAATACTTCAAGTGAATTGCAGTCAATAGCTTCTGCACTCAATACTGAAACAGGAAAGGCGGAACTTAGTTTACGCGCTGCTGCTTTTGATAACAACTACATTCTGGGCCGCTGGAGTGATGTAATCAATTTTGAAATTGACCCGAATGCACCAACTATTGATATTGACGGTGTAATTTCTGCAGATGATTATTCTGTGGCTGATGATATTTCTGCAATCAAGGCAAAGGCTAAAGATTATACAGACAGTATGTCTCTCAGAGGCAAGTGGTATGTGATTGCGGATATTTATGATGAAAGTGGCGTTCCTGAAAACAGTCTTTACTACAAGAGGGCGGCTACTTATGACGCTTTGGATGAGGCTGGTGAAGAAAAGGACTTTGTGTATAAAGGTGCTTGTTCAAGAAGTGACGGTCAAAGCGGATACACTGTGCTTATTCCTTTGGACACAGATTCTGGTGAAGGAACAAAGTATGTAAGGTTTGGCGGAACAGACAATGGAGAAGCAAAAATTGAATCAAAGTCGGAATGGATATTCAGGTACGACAATAATGCTCCCCGCCAGGTGAAGCGGTCTGGGGATGATGTACTTTTTGATACAAGTGATAAAGGTCTTGGTAAACAAAAACTGAAGGTCAGCAATAAAGTTCTTTCTTTCCGCGGATATGTTGAAGATTCTGGAACCGGCTTTGAAAGAGCCATGGTTTACTTTACAAGAGAAATTGGCGGAGCAAAAACAATTGAACTGCCTTTACCACAGTATGATTCTACTGACTCACAGGGAGACTTGTATTTGGCAAGTACAGCTGCCAGGGCGGTTTATACTGTAAGTGAAAATGAAATTGCTGCTTTGGCAACAGGAGCCAGTGCAGGAAAAGAAGTTTACAAGAATGAAAGTACAGGTTTGTATGGAATCAGTTTAAAAACAACTTCTGCAAACAGAAAGGAAACCACATTTACTCACAGTCTTGTAGATGATTATCCATTTATCAGAAAGGGTGGACTTGCTTACATTGGCGGGGCTTACCATAAGATTGAAAATGTAGAAGGAACAACTGTTACTTTTGAAGACACTGTTTCTGTAACATATACACAAGTTTTCTTTCCAATGCTTCTTGTTGTGGACAATACAAGTTATGAAGCAAGTTATTCGGACAGCCAGGGTTACTATCACATAAATGGTGATGATGGGGATGGAATTTGCGAAAACATTTCATCAACTTCTACAATTATGTGGAAATGGCAGGTGGATCTTCTGGCCCAGGAATTGGATGATGGCCCTGTTACCATAGATGTAATGGTTATGGACAAGGCGGGCAATGCTTCTGAAGTAGAGTCAACTTCTGTTATGCTGGCAAACCATGCGCCTCGTATTTCAAAGGTGTACCTGGCAGGTGACATTGATGAAAGCAAAAACTTTACAGACAAAGAACTTGTAGAAAATGCAAGTCTTTCTACCAGTAAAGAAAAAGTTTATTACTTCCCGGTAGTAAACAGTTCAGACTCTGCAGAAAATGATGTTCTTACCCTTTGCAGCACAGGTGCAAAGATGATAGGCGACTTTGCCTTAGCAATAGAAATGCTGGGTGACCAGACTTTTGCAGGATATGGCGGTGGAAATGGCAAGCTTTACTACAAGGCAGGCATTAGAAGTGATCCTATAAGTGCGCCGGAAGTAAGTGCAGACATGAGCGAATTTGAAAGCAGCAACCGCTTTAGCACAAGTGGAACTTATACAGCGGCCCTTAAGGATTTGAACAAAGTTTACTTTAGTGGGGCAGATTATAAATCTCTTACAGATGGAAGTTATTACATCAATTTGAGTATTGCGGATTCAACGAATGGAATTGCATTAGGCACAGCTGAATCCAGCAGTACTAAAAATGGAGTTAAATATTATGACACTTATGGAACACAGGCTTTTGCGGTAAACATTCCAATTGTTGTGGATTTGGAAGATAAGCAGGTGCCTATGTCTGTAATTGATGACTTCTACTGGGCAGGTGCAGAAAACAATTCACTTTACGAAAACAGTAAGAAAAATGGTCATATTGAATTGCCTGGTGATTTACCAGCTGCCTTTAATGGAACAACAGGTCTGATGGACAAAGACCCTAAGGTTTCTGGGCAGATAAGTCTGAGGGGTCACGTTTATGATGATCAGCGCCTGGAGTCAATCTGGGTAGCTGTAAGCAATTGGGCAGGACTGACCGATGGTTATTTGACAAGTTCTTCTATTACAGAAGATAACGGAAAGGATGGAATTTACACAGCGGCTGGCCTTAAGTATTACCAGCTGGCCAGTTACAGCATAAGTGACAGTAAGTGGACTGTGGCAAGTAGTACTTTGGAAGGAAATGGTCTGGCATTCAGTGTGGATGAAGGCGACAGTAATTCTTACTTTTCACAGGCAGGTCATAAGATAAAATGGCAGCTGGACTTTGATACTAGTAAAATTAACAATCTGGCACAAACAGACGTGAATGTAAAAGTTCTTGTGCGTGACCACAGCGGTAACTTCTCTTCTTTGACGGATGTCAAAACTGGGGATAACATTCTGGACTCAGCAAAGAACAGGCCTTACTACCAGATGGATGTTGTTCCTTACGTAACAGGATTTGAAACAAAGGCTGGCAGCCGTAACAGCAGAGATAATTCCATTTACGGAAGAAGTGCTTTGGGCGTATATCCGCTTTACTTCTACAAAAATGATAAAGCAGGTAGTTCTTATGGAGAAAGCGTGACTGTCAGCGGATTTAATCTGGCAGGGGCAAAAGTAAATCTGCAGGGCAGTGCGAAAAAAACAGATGCAGAACCTGAACCGACACTTGATGATGGAGTATTTACCTTACCTTCATGGGCAAAGAGCGGAAAGGTAACTTTTACAGTGAATGGAATTGAATGTTTGAACAACATAAACAGCAATGACGCTGCCGGTTCTTACGCAATAGTGAATACAGATGTTGGCGGCGATTATGAAGTTCTTGAAAATTATTATAACCGCCAGCCAAATGGCACTAACAACAACCTTCTTACAGATGACCTGGAAATTGTAATTTGGGAATTGGATGCACAGGCCGTAAAGGCATACAGTAATGGTTCTATTGCATACCCGGTTATGAGGGTAAACCCGAAAACTGGTATGCTGGGATTTGGCTTTGTAAATAGTGCAAGCCGTTTCTCTTTACCAAATACAAGTGGCAGCGCAAGTACAGACACCTCTTATTCTTACTGGGGATCTGACTGGTATATATACAAGAGCACGGAATTTGTCTTTGGCGATGACGGTTATATGTATGGTGTAGCTGCAGGATGTGATAACGCTTCAACATCAAACCTAGCTGCAAGTTTTAGATTCCATACAAGTAACTGGGGGGTAAGTCATGGAGGTTCCTTAAGTACTACGAATAATGAGCATGCTGCTTACGGAAACTATAACGCAGTACGCCTGGATACAATGGGGGTTTGGGATGAATCTGGCAACTTCCTGGCTACACCAGACAGAATAAAGTCCCCTTCAATGGCTGTAACGAATCCTGATGACAACACAACAAATGTTTACCTTGCTTACTATGATGACGCAACTAAGGAATTGCGCTTTAGGTCTGGTGAAATGACATCTGCAGTCGGTGAGAGGGCAAGTGCAGGCAGCAGAACTTTGAACTCTACAGGTTCTGAGTTTGGTCAGTTTGTGGACTTAACTTACAACGGTAATAAAGCTGATACTATTTATGAGAACGGAAGCAGGACTTATGCATATAAGCCTTACACTTCTAATGGTGCCCATAACGTTTCGCTGATTGCGAGTGAAATAAGTGGTGCTAACGGAAATTCTGATGCAAAAACTGGTGAATATATTGCAATTTCTGTAGTGCCAAAGGCGGGCAGTAATAATACCGATGTTGTTGTAGCTGTCTGGTATGATGACTCAAGCAAAAAACTCTGGTACAGCTATTTAACTAGTCCTTTAAGCACAAGTGGAATTAACAGTACAACTATGCTGAACAGCAACTGGTCAACACCTGTTGAAATTCTTTCTGGAAATGCAGGTGGTTTCTGTGACATTGCGGTTGATGCGGCTAAGGGTATTCATATTGCAGCATACAGCACAAGTAACGGTGGCTGTTTGATGTACAGCTATTTGTCTTCTTACAGTGCAACGCCTTCAACATGCCTGGTTGATTCTTACGGAATTACAGGCCAGTATATGACCATTGATACAGCAAAGGTTGATGGAAAATATATTCCTTACATCACTTACTATCATATTTCTTCCGGCAAGGCAAAATATGCTTACCTGGTGGACACCAGCAGCACGGCACCAGCAGGTGCTCTTTCAGGCGGACTCTTTACTGGTAAGTGGGAAGTGATGTTCCTGCCAACGAACAGTAATCTTGAAAGAAGCGATCTTACAAGCATAGGTTTGGGTATTTACAAGGACTCTAGTGGTGCTATGAAAAACTTCCCGACGGGAACGAATGCTTACAGTGAAACTTTCACAAATAGTTGGGATAACAATCTTCAGGGAAATGTATGCACTTCAAACGTAGAAGGCAAAACTTACGCAAACGGCACTTCTAACCCGGTAGTAAGTTATCCGGTTAAATATGGGGCGGGTAACACCATGGAAACCGCTCAAATGAGATAAGGAGGCACAGAATGAAAAGACTAAATATACTTTCTAAGACATTTTTGCTTATTTTTGGGATAACATTCTCTGCCTGCACAGTAGGTCTGGGCCCTGCCGTAGACACAAATCCGCCTGCGGTTACAATTACCAGCCCTTCAAGCAACACTGCTGTTGGAAGTGCGAGTGGTGATGCAGAAACGGGACTGGTTACCTTTACAGGAACTTACTCTGATGACAAAGCCATAAAAAGCATAGAAGTAAGCCTTTATTTAAGGGACGATTCTTCTTCTGACAGGACAAAAATCGGGGACTCTGTAACAATTACAAGTGAAAGCTCTGGTCGTGGTGCAATTACTGCTGATGAAAGCAATCCAAAATCCGGCACATGGTCTTACCAGATAGACACAAGCGTCTTAAAAGACGGTTCTTACACATTGTCTGTTGTGGGTTATGATGGTTATTATAAATCCGGCGAAATAGAAAGGAACTTTTACGTAGACAACACAGCGCCTGTGCTTCTTTTGACAAGCCCGGGTTCTTCAAATGCAGACAGTCCTGAAGAAAACGGTACTGCTCTTGGTCTGGCAGCTGAAATTTATGAAGAACACGAAGTTTCTTCTTTGAGCGTTCAGTATTTTGATGCTGGTGGAAATCCTATAAAATTCACAGGTTTGCTGGACAAGGATTCAAATGTGCTGCCAGAAACAGATACAATTACTTATACAGACATTTCTGTTTCTGGTTCTACAAGTCTTACACTTGCGGCCCAGTCATCAAATGACAGTTATGAAGAAAAAAACTATAACACAATTTACGAAACTCTTTATAAGTCTACAGACAGTGCAAAGGTTGCCGCTCAGGACGGTAAAGTTTACATTTACGTTTATGTAGAAGCATGTGATTCTGTAGGCAACAAGAGCGTATGTTCATGGAGCAAGAAGGAACTGCTTCTTAAATTAAGAGACCAGGAAAGCGTAAGTGTTACAAGTTTGCATGAAGAACTTTCAAAATATAAAAATGATTCTTCTTATTCTTCTGATATTTTGACTGCTCTTAATCAGACAAAATGTGGTCTTGCAGAAGGCAGCGGTGACACAGATGATGAAATTTTTAAAAACAGAAAACTTTACTCAGTCAGCATAAATAAATCTGTAAATCCTTCTTATTCATTTGCAAACACTTTCGTGGTAAATTCTTCAATGGATTTGACTAGTTGGCAGGGTGTTCAAATAAAGGGAAGCATGACTTTCAATGTAAAGGCTGGTCTTAACGGAGATGGAATTACTCCAAATACGCTTAAAGTCAACATTTACAAGGTAAAGACAGACGCTGCTTCCTGGGAAAAGGGTGATCTCTTTACAAGTCTTGATTGCACATCAATTTACAACGGAAAGTCAAACCTTGATGGTATTACAACTGGTGTAACTGAGGCGGCATATACATTTAATTTGCCGGATTTAAGTGAATACGGACAGTCATATTACATTATTGAAGTAACAGGTCAAGATTCTGCAGGAAGAAACCTGGAAAGTATTTCAAATGTAGTTTACGGATTTAAATCTAATCCGAATAATACAATTCCTAGTATTTCAAAAGTCAGTGCTTACCTTGCTGATTCTGAGGAAAATCTGGAAAATGCCGGTATAACAGAACTTGGAACTAATACAGTAGTGGGTGGAAGCAAAAAGCGTTATTTGAAATTCCGTGTAGAGGCAAGTAGAAATTCTTCATCAAAAAGTCTTGACGTTACGTTGAACTTTGCAGGAAAGACTTATACTTTAACAGAAAAAACTGCAGGAATTTTTACTTCTGAAGGAATCGATCTTAAAAGTGTTACGACTAACGCTTATACGGCTTTAGTTACAGCAACTCTTGCTAAGGGTGAAGAAACTGAAGCATCTGTTTCTGCGCAAAAAACTATTTCAGTAAACAATGCAGGTCCGCTTATTGCATTTTCTACACCTGCAAAGGATGACACGTATACTTATACTGGTGAAATAAATTTCAGTGGTACTGCGTCATCATCATATTCTACAGTAGAAAGCGTTAAGTGCAAGGTTGTGGATAACGACTCATGGGATACATACAAGAGTGGCTCTGAGGAAGAAAAAATAGCCCTTGTTGAAAGTTCTGACCAGGCAAATACAGGCAAAGCTACTTTGTGGAAGTTTAAATTTACTCCATTTGCAACTTCTGAAGTTGAAAAATATTCTAGTCTTAGCCATACGCAAGAAGGCGTTTATACCCTGCCTGTTATGTTCCTGGCAACAGATGATTTGGGCAATAAAACTGTGGTTTCGGATTATTCAATTTTGTATGACCCTTATGCTGACCGCCCGAGTGCAGAAATTGTTTATCCTTCAGCTGGAACAAAAGTTTCTGGTTCCATCCGCCTTAGCGGTAGCGCAACAGACAACAATGGAAGTGTAAGGGAAGTTTACATTCAAATTGACACAAACAAGGATGGAAAATTTGATTCTGCTGATGCAGCAAACCTGCGGGCTTTGACGGACGAAGATGGCAGTCAAATTTACGAAATCGTTACAGTTGATAATCTGAAGAATTCTTATGGAGACAGTGTAGACCTTACAGCTGATCCAGGCAGCTTCTGGGGAATCAAGGTAACAGACACAAAGAGCTGGTACTACACAATAAACAGCCATGATGAACTGGAAAAGTTGACTGGTGCTAAAGCAAGTACAGACAGCAGTGATGAAAAGTCAATTTATGAATTTGCTGTAAGGGTTACTGCTTTGGACAACAACTACATTCTGGGCCGCTGGTCTGATGCAGTTAAGTTTACGGTTGACCCGGATGCGCCGGTTATTGAATATACTAAAGCGACAGTACAGCAGTTTAGTTCAAGTGACTTTGAAGCAGGCAATTACAGTAATCCTCTTGCAAAAAGGGCTTATGTTGAAGGAATGTCTTTGCGCGGAGACTGGTACCTGGTTGTAGAAGCCCACGATGCGAGTGGCATTTACACAAAGAGTTCATGTTACTACGAAGCAAGCAGCGCTGAAGCTTTGAACAGCACTTCTAAAAAGACATTGAAATATATTTCTTACACAGATGGAAGTGAAAGTGGAATAAGGGTTTATATCCCTCTTAATACTGGTAAAGTTAATACTGAAGGTGAAAAATACATAAAACTCTTTGTAGAAGACAGTGCAGACGAAAGTACAGAAACAGACCGCATATCTTCAGAACAAACCTTTATGGTTTCTTATGACAACAATGCTCCGGTAGTAAAAGCAAATAATGGTCCTGATTTTACAGGTTACCTTTCTGATGTGAGTGGATATGCTCTTGCAGGACAAAAGCTTAAAGTCAGCAACAATACAACTACAATTTCAGGAAGTGTAAACGATGAAGGTTCCGGATTTGATAAAGCTTTGTACTACCTGCGCAGAGTTCTTACTGAAGGCGATGTAACAACAACTACAATCGAATTGCCTTTGCCAAAGGTTGAAGACAGCGAAACCTTTACTTCTGACAGGAGCATGGCTGCGGTTTACAAAGTTTCTGAAAATGAAATTTCTAAGGCTGCAAGTGATGCTTATGAAAAGAAGGTTTATAAAGATTCTGACAGTGGTCTTTACGGTGTAAAACTTACTGGAGCAACAAGAAAGTCAACAGAATTTACTCATGCTTTGGCAGGAAAGTATACGTTTATCCGGGCAGGAGGATTGGCTTATATTTCTGGTTCTTACTACAGAATTAAGAGTGTAAGTGGAAACACTGTAACTTTTGAAGAAGAAATTGATACATCATTCACAGAGGCTTTCTTCCCGATGGCATTCGTTGTAGATGATCCTTCTGGAAATGAAAGCAGTTACTGGAATGAAGGTGTTAATACAATTAAAAATGATGATGGTGATGGAATTTTTGAATCAATTTCTATTGGTTCTTCATCAAAGAACTGGGTATGGAAGTCGAATTTCTATGCTGATGAATTAGATGACGGTCCTGTCTACATTGATACAATGGTAATGGATGTGGCTGGAAACTGTTCTGAGGTAAAAGAAACTTATGTGATGCTTGCAAACCACACACCTCGCATTTCAAAGGTTTATGTTGGCGTTGACATCAACAGAAACAATTATATTGAAAACGATGAACTGGGAACTTCTACGGTTAACGGTGCAAAGGTAAATTATTACCTGGCAGCAGATACTTCTGCGGTTGCACAAGTGGTTACTTTGGCCCAGACAGACATTAAGATGACAGGTAACCTTGTTGTTGCAGTTGAAATGCTGGGGGATAAAGATTTTTCAGGTTATGGCGGCGGAAATAATACCCTTTATTACAAGGCAAATCTTTCTAAAGAAAAACTTACCAGCCCTGAAGTAAGTGGTGACATGATCACGTTTGAAAATAATAGTCTTGCTGTCTTTAAGGATGAAAATCTTGAAGGATTGAATAAGGTTTATTTTCCGGCAGATGATTATATGGCTGACGGTGAAAAGGCCCTTGAAGATGGCGATGGATATTTTATTAATTTGAGCATTGCTGATACTACAAGTGGAATTACTTTGGGCCAGGAAGATGATACCAGTGTAAAGAACAATATAACTTACTATAAAACATTCGGCAGTCAGGCAACGGCAATCAATATTCCTCTTGTAATTGATCTGGCGGATGAAGTTGCACCGCTCTCTAATGTGGCTGACCTTTACTGGAACAGTGCAAAGGACAATTCACTTTACCAGAACAGCCTGGACAATGGTCACTTGGAAATGCCAGAGGATTTGCCGGCTGCAAAGTTTAACCAGACAAGCGGCGAATTTGACAGGGACGCTAAGGTTTCAGGACAGATTTCTTTGACAGGCAGCGCTTATGATGATCAGCTGCTGGACTCTATCTGGGTATGCATTGAAAATAAGGAACTTACAAATTACCTGTCTGATGCCCCAGAGTCTGAATTTGGCAGCAACAGTGATTCTATTGGCAAAATAGAGATGAATAACAGCGCCTACATCTGCTACCAGGTGGCACAGTATTTGTCAAGCGGGGCAAACTGGACTTGTGCAAGTGCCAGTATGGCAAATGATGGTTATGCCTTTAGCATAATTTCATCTTCTATGAGTCAGGCAGGACATTCAGCTGAATGGCGGCTGGACATTGATACGGCAAAAATTATTGGAACAGGGGCGGATGTAAATGTAAGAGTGCTGGTTGTTGACCACGCAAAGAACACTTCACTTTTGGGAAGTGACGACAGCGAAGGTACAAGTGCCTGCCAGATGGATGTTGTGCCTTATGTAACAAGCCTTACCACAAAACTTACAAATAAAAATCCTAACGTGCCTTCTGAATTTGGAAGAAGTGCTTTGGGTGCGTACCCGGTTTACGCTTACACAAGGTCAAGTGCTACGACTGTAAAGTCACAGACAGAAATTAATTACGCAACTGATTATGAAAAAGTTACAGTTAACGGCTTTAACCTAGCAAAGGGTGCAAAGATTACCCTTACGGGGGCAGAACTTAGCCTGGATGAAAACATGCAGTTTAGTCTGACAGGGGATGTTTCAAGCGGTGCTATGGAAGTTACTGTAGGTGAAATGCAAGCTTTGAACAATGTTAACAACAACTATGCAAAGGGCGGCGCAAAGGATTCTGGCGGAAATGTAATTACTGTAACGAACTCTTCTTCTTACAAAGAAAAGAGCACTTACGCATACAATTTGCAGCCTAACAATACAAACAATAATCTTTTGACGGATGATCTTGAAATAGCAGTTATTCAGCTGGATTCAATGGCTGCACGTTCGAACATTGGGGCAATTGAAGAACCTGTAATGAAGGTAAACCCTGCTAACGGTTTATTGGGATTTGCATACGCTTCTGGTAATGACAAATTCTATATGGCAGGAAATAAAATTTCGTCTTATCAGCTTTGGGGTGTAGATAAAGACCACTTTAAGAATATAGCCTTTGCTTATGATTCTGCAGGAAATTCTTACGGAATGGCAGCTGGAACAGACTCTGGAGGAAACTATTCAAATATGTTTAGATTCCATACGGATGTATGGGGTATTTCAAATGGGGCTGGTTCTAATAATAATGCCCGTCGTCTGGAACGTTTGGGCTATAAAGATGATGATGAAGAAAAATTTTATCTGGACATAGACCGTATTTCTTCACCAGTTTTGGCTGTAAGTAGTGCCAGTGATGATTTGACAAATGTTTACCTTGCTTACTATGACAGGCAGGCGGCTGAAATTCGTTTCAGGGCAGGAGCTTTAGATAAGAGTAAAAATCCAAACAAAAACTTTGGTCAGTTCTATGATGAAGCGACAGGTTCTACATTTGGAACTCTTTACAATTATGACTATTTGTCTGTAATTTCTGATGCAGATTATGGTATGGGTACCCTTAGTGGTAAAGGAAATGAAAATGCGTCTGCTATGCCGGGTAACTATGTTTCTCTGGCGGTTATTCCTGGAACAGATACAACAAAAGATGTTTCTGTCGGTGACTACATTTACCAGTATAACAGTACAAGTAAGTCAATAAAAACAAGTGATGTTGTTCTTGCTGTCTGGTATGACATGTATAACCAGACCGTCTGGTACAGTTATAATGCAGATCCATTTAATGTTTCTAACTGCAAAAAACCTGATGAGAATAATAGTGGTGCACCTAAGTTAAATTACAACTGGGCGGAACCAAAGGCAATTATTACGGGAGACGCTGGAGGAGCGTGTGCTGTTGCTGTAGATAAAAATAACGGCGTGCACATTGCAGTTTACAGTTCTTTGGATGGTTTGGT
This sequence comes from Treponemataceae bacterium, assembly GCA_963649315.1. Taxonomy (GTDB): domain Bacteria; phylum Spirochaetota; class Spirochaetia; order Treponematales; family Treponemataceae; genus Treponema_D. Next base: position 23,281 of record CAVJHV010000012.1, read on the forward strand.
TTACACTTACATGTCTTCTTACAATGCTGAAACTTTTGAACAGTACAAGGTAGATGCGGATACTATGGCTGGTGAGCGTTTGACACTGGACGTTGCTTTGGATGCAAACAAAAAACCTGTTCCTTACATTGGTTACTATAGTATTTCTGCTGATTATCCAAAGATAGCTTACCTGGTAGATGCTTCTGATAGGTCAAGTGGTTGTGATGAGCAGGGTATGGTTACGCAGAAGTGGGAAACTTATGTAGTGCCTACTAACTCTAAGCTTACTAAGGATAAGGTGAATATTGGGGTTTATAAGGATGCCAGTACTGGTGTAATTAAAAACTTTGCGACTGGAAGTAATACCATGGCGATTGAAAATGCTGGTATGATTTGGCAGGGTAATGCTGAGCAAAACTATAGCAAGACATACGCTAATGGTACTGTAAACCCTGTTGCCGCTTATGGCATAAAGGTAGGCAGCCGCGGTTACATAGAAACGGCTCAGAAAAAGTAAAAAAATATTTGTGACGGGAAGGTCTCTTTTTTTCACGTTGGTGGATGAAGGGGCCTTTTTTTATGTAAAGCAATATTTGTAAAAGAGCGTTAGGGGCTGTAGGGGCAGCGAAGCTGTTTCGGAAGGAAGGCGCAGCCTGACTGGAGAAATGGAGCGGCAGCGGAACCCTGGAAGACCCGACCTGCCTTCAGGCAGGGAACGCCCATCAATTTAAAATCTGACTGGAAAAATTTTTAAGGGCCTGATCGCTGGTGAAGGCGGCATTTGACAGTGTGTTTTGCGGGCCTAGACTTTGGACGCAGTAGCGGATGTGGCTGGAGGCGGGGCTTTGGGGGCTGACATTTTGCGTGATCGGGACCAGGGAAGTTTCGCTTGAAAGATAATTTTGAACGGCATCGCTTAGAAAATATGTGATGATGGAAGAATTTATTTTTTTGCGACTGAGGGGCAGCATGATTAAAATGGGAGTGATTGCTGCATGGTCAAAAATGCCTTCGCTTTGGGGGAAGGTGGTGGTGTTGTATCTGGCCTGGTTGCTGACGGGCTGGGCGGTGCAGGCGGAATATAGGGAAGGGATGGAGTAGATTGTGGTGTCTGGGGTGTGGTTGAGTGTAGAAATGGATGGTTCTTCGTAAGAGTTGCTGCTGTTTGTAGAGGTACTGTTGACTTCTAGGGTGTCGCCGGTAGATGGGGTGGATTCTTCGTAAGATGTGCTGGTAGCGGTAGAAGTATCTTTGACTTCTACAGGGCCGGCTGTCGAATTGTTTGCTTCTTCGTAAGAGGTGCTACGGTTTGTAGAGGTACTGTTGACTTCTACAGGGGCGCCGCATTTGATGAAGTTTTGCGCAATTTCTTTAAGGGTCTGGACGGAAATGTCTTTGCCGGCGGAGTCCTGGCCTATGATTTTTGAAGATATGCTTTCTAAGTCGCCGGAAGTTTTTATTTCTTCAATTAATTTTTTGTAGGCCTGGCTGCCACAGATGGATTCGGCTAGGGCACCAAAAAAATCGACGGTGTTTTTGGCGTCGCTGGTGTCCAGGTAAAAAGTTTTGCTTACGTAAGGGCGCATTTGTTCTATGTATTTTGTGAATTCTTCGTAAGTGTTTGGGATGGGCATGTTGAAAATTTGACCGTTGCTTTTGAGTGTCTGCAAGTTGTAGCTGTCCAGTAAAAGTGGAATGGCATAAAAGGTGTTCTGGTCTTGAATGGAATTTTTTATTTGGGGGAGGACCGGGTCTAAAAGACTTTCTTCTACCGGCTGGGCGTATTTGTAAAGAGCTACAGCTTTTGCTCCCTGCCATGTAAAAATAAAATCGACATCTTTCAACTGGGATTTTTTTGCAAGGTCGCTGTAGTCAATGCGAATGTAGGATACCCCACCTACGTATTTTCCTTTTATTAATTTTATTACTTGATTTTCAAGATTTTCTGAAAGTCCGTAAAAGGCAATTTTGTAGGCGGACTTTTTTCTGTTTTTGACAGAGACAAAAAGAAGGACTGCTGAAATTAAAATGAGGGCAATGATAAAAAAAATTGTGGAAAGTTTTATTTTTTTCTGTGACATAAAATAATTTTAACAAAGATAATGGCATTTATAAAGTAAACTTTCTGTTGTAAAATAGAAGAATGAATGTTGTGATTATTCAACCGCCGATTGTTCAGTTAAATACGGCATACCCCTCGGGGGCATATCTAAAATCATTTTTTAAGATGGAAGGACACAATGCTTTCTGGTACGAATTGAACATTTGTCTTTTTTATAAAATTTTTTCTAAAAAGGGTTTGGCTTATATCTTTGACAAAAGTTACGGGGCGGCGCTTGAAAAAATAAAAGAGGCGGCTGTAAGTGGCGATGACTTTACTGCAAAACAGCTGGAGCGCTATCTGAGTCAGAGGGATGAATGGTGCGACTGGATTGAAACTATTACCGGGATTCTTTGTGAGCGCAGGGATTTTTCTGGCCGTGAACTTTGCCATGAATTTGTTTTTTCGCCTTATGTTCCACGGGGAATGAGGATGGAAAATTATCTGGAAAATCTGGATCACGCTTTAAGCATAGATGACAGTCTTTTTTTGGCCAGTCTGGCTCTTGCGGATATTGCGGATTACATTCAGTTTGTTTTTGACAAAGATTTTGCCCTGGTGCGTTACGCAGAAAGTCTGACTGTCAGCGAAAAGAAATTTTGTGATATAGAAAAATCTTTGACGTCACCAGTTTTGTCGCATTTTTACCAGGAAGTGCTGGAAGAAAAATTCGGAGAGGGGAGCGACTTTTGTAAGATGGTGGAAAGCGGGGCTGATTTAGGAAAGGCGCCTTTGGTTAGCAAAACTGCTTTTGTTAAAGAAAGCGGTGCGGTTGAAGGAGATTTGTTACGAAAAGAAGTCAGCACTTTTGGTGAAGATAGGGCTGATTTAGGAAAGGCGCCATTTGTTAGTAAAGCGGATTTTGTTAAAGAAAATGTTTTGCTTTCAGGAGATTTACCACAAAAGGAAGCAGACCGCTTTCTAAAAGAAGCAGGTGATTTTGTTGAAGACGAACCTGCTTTAGGAAAGGCGCCTTTGGTTAGCAAAACTGCTTTTGTTAAAGGAAATGTTTCGGTCGTGGGAGATTTACTACAAAAGGAAGCTACCCATGAAAAAATTCTGGTCTGCATTTCCATTCCGTTTGCGGGAACTTTTACGCCGGCTTTGTATACGGCTGCGTTTTTAAAAAAGCGTTACGGTGAAAAAATTTTTATTGCAGCGGGCGGTGGTTTTGTGAACACGGAACTTCGTGACATTGAGGACGCCGCTTTTGGAAAATATTTTGATTCAATTTCTTATGACAGGGGTTACGGGTCTTACAAAAAACTTTTTGAAAATCATTTAAGTAAGAAAAATCAAATTTATAAAATGCGGTTTTTTGATGATGGAAAAATTCTTGAACCTTTGTGGCAGGACAAGGAAACTCAAGTTTACGAAAATGAAATTACGGGACAAGTGGCGCCGGATTATTCTGAAATTGATTTTTCCATTTACCCGCGAATGGCAGATGATGTAAACCCAATGCAGCGCATGTGGAGTGACGGTTCCTGGATGAAAGCCTATCTAGCCCACGGCTGTTACTGGCACAAGTGTGATTTTTGTGACGTTAATCTGGATTATGTTTGTGCCTACCACCTTGTGGATGTAGAAAAAATTTTTAATTCGTTGCAAAAGCAGTGCAGGCAAAAAGGCGTGTATGGAATTCATTTTGTGGATGAAGCTTTGCCTCTTGTGGCTTTAAAAAAATTTGCTTTCTTAAATTGCAAAAGTAAAAATCATTCTGCGGCACCTTTAACATACTGGGGCAACATCCGCTTTGAAAAATTTTTTAATCATGACACGGCAGCTTTTTTATCTTACTCAGGATTGGCAGGTGTTTCCGGCGGTATTGAAATTGCAAGGGCCGACGGTTTGGACAATATTCACAAGGGCGTTTCCTTGGATTCCATTGTGGCCAGTTGTTGTGCTTTTAAAGAGGCTGGCATTCTTGTTCACGCTTACATGATTTACGGTTACTGGAATGAAAGCGACTTGGACACAATTAATTCTATGGAAACCTTGCGGCAGTTTTATAAAGCAGGATTGCTGGATTCTTCTTTCTGGCACAAATTTGTTCTTACACGGAATTCAAGAATTTATGGCGAATACAAACAAGGTATGCATAAAAATTTAAAACCTTTGGAAAATGAAGATGGTGGAATTTTTGCAAAGAATACAATGCATTTTAAAGGCGAAGAAAAATCTGAAAAATTCCATGACGGGTTAAATGCTGCTCTTGAAAACTGGATGCATGGCCGCGCTTTAGACAAGCGGGTTAACAAGTGGTTTGATTTTCCAACGCCAGAGCCGACGGTTTCCAAAAGTCTGGTTGAAGATGCCATTTTGCGTTATGAAGAAAAAAAAGAAGGGGAAGCAAAGGCGGCTTTTGTTCTGGAAAAATTATTTTATTTGGGTGGCAGACCTTTAGCATTCAGCGTGGCGCCTTTAAAAACAAAAATTGTCTGGTACTACATGCATGAAGAATTTTCTATGGAAGTAAAACTTGATTTAAAAGAGGCAGAGGAATTTGCGGCTTCCATTTATTCTTTGAGACCTGAAAATCATGATGAAGCAAAAATAAAAAATCTTTTGGAAAAAAGTGATAAAGCGCCTTTGCTTGAAAAATATATTTTTGCTTTTAGAAAAAATTGTCTGGTGCAGTTGTAGTTTTGAAATTTGATTTTAAAAGTGATTTGCTTATTTTTAAGTAAGTAATTATAGTAGGGTATCTTTAATCTTCGCAAAGTGATTTGTAAAAATTGATTTACAAAAATCTTACTGGAAAATGGAGGTGTAAAATGAAAGAAGATTTAATTGAAAAATACAAAGATTTTTTAGACAAGGGAAAAACTGAACGCGAATGTGTAGAAGCTCTTGTTAGTGAAGCCCAGAAGCACGGATATAAAAATATTGATGAAGTGGAAAAACTTAAAGCGGGCGACAAAGTTTATGTTACAAAGTTTAAGAAAGCCATTGCGCTTTTCCAGATTGGAAGCGAACCTATTGAAAAGGGAATGAATATTTTGGGTGCTCACATTGATTCGCCAAGGCTGGATGTAAAACAAAATCCTCTTTATGAAAAAGATTTTCTTGTTTATTTAAATACGCATTACTATGGCGGAATAAAAAAATATCAGTGGCTGACTTTACCTCTTGCCTTGCACGGCGTGGTTGCAAAAAAAGATGGCAGTAGTGTAAAAGTTTCTGTTGGTGAAGAAGAAGGAGATCCAGTTTTTTGCATTTCTGACATCTTGCCTCACCTGGCACAAAATCAAATGAAAAATACTGCAAGTGATTTTATTCCAGGTGAAAGTCTGGATTTGATTTTGGGCAGTGAAGTTCCTCCTGAAAAATATTCTGAAAAGAAAAAGGATGAAGAGGAAAAAAAGGAAGAAAAAGATAAGGCAAAGAAAGCAGTTCTTGAAATCCTTAAGGAAAAATATGGAATTTGCGAAGCTGATTTTATGAGCGCTGAGCTGGAAATTGTACCTGCTGGTAAAGCCAGAGATTTAGGTTTTGACCGTTCACTGATTTTGGCTTACGGCCAGGATGACCGTTCATGCGCATTTACTTCGGCAGAAGCTTTGTTTGATTCAGAGGCTGGTAAAAAAACTGAAGTTTGTTTGTGCGTTGATAAAGAAGAAATTGGTTCTGTGGGTGCGACAGGAATGGCGAGTCACTTTTTTGAAAACGCTGTTGCTGAAGTGATTGCCCGTTTAGAAAACTATTCGGATTTGACATTGCGCCGTGCTTTAAATAATTCAGCAATGCTTTCTTCAGATGTGAATGCCGCTTATGATCCGCAAAACGGTGATTTGTATGACAGGGACAATGCTGGATTTTTGAATGGCGGAATTGTTTTTAACAAGTACACTGGTTCCAGGGGAAAGAGTGGCGCTAATGATGCGAGTGCAGAATTTATTGGAAAACTGCGTGCGCTTTTGGATGACCACAAGGTTAAATATCAAATGTGTGAACTGGGAAAGGTGGACCAGGGGGGCGGTGGAACAATTGCCTACCTTGCTTCAAAATATGGAATGTATGTTATTGATGCAGGAGTTTCAGTTTTGAGCATGCACGCTCCTTGGGAAATTACGGCTAAGGAAGATTTAAAACAGGCTTATGCAGCATACAAGGCATTTTTAAAAATAAATGTTTGAAAAAAAATATTTTATGGACAGCCGACCGTGAGCGATAGTAGTGGTCGCGAAGCGAGTATTTTTGCCAAGCAAAAATACCGGAGGCGAAAGCCGCAGCCACGGATAGCGCGACCCGGAGCGAAGCGGAGGGGCACGGCCAGATAAAAAAATAAAAAAGAAAAAATCTGTTGCACAAAGAAAAAGTTTTTTCTATAATTCGATTATTGACGATGACGTCTTGCATATTGCGATTTTTGTCGCTTTGTGCAGGGCGTCTTTTTTTTGCGCTTTTGCGTAAGGGGGTTACAATGGAAAAATCTTGCGGATTGTATGAGCCGGCTTTTGAACACGACAACTGCGGTATTGGTGCGGTTGTGAATATTGACGGTAGGGCAGAGCATAAAATTGTTGATAACGCTTTGTCGATTGTAGAAAAACTGGAACACCGGGCGGGTAAGGATGCGTCTGGACAGACCGGTGACGGCGTTGGAATTTTGCTTCAGATTTCGCACGATTTTTTTAAGGTTCAGGTGGCGGCTTTGGGAGTTGAGCTGAAAGACCCCCGCGACTACGGAATCGGGATGTTCTTTTTTCCTCAGGATAATTTTACCCGGGCAAAGGCTATGAGGATGATTGAAAATCTGACGGCTAAAGAGGGGATGAAATTTTTGTGCTGGCGAAAGGTTCCTGTGAACGAGGCAGTGCTTGGGCAAAAGGCGCGGGACTGTATGCCGGTCATTATGCAGTGTTTTATTGAGCGGCCATCTGATGTGGAAAAGGGACTTGATTTTGACCGCAAGCTTTATATTTTGCGTCGCCAGTTTGAACATTCTCAGCTGGGAACTTATGTTTGTTCTTTGAGCAGCCGTACGATTGTTTACAAGGGAATGTTTCTGGTTGGTCAGCTGCGTACTTTTTATGATGATTTAGAGTCGCCGGATTATCGTTCGGCTTTGGCTATTGTTCATTCGCGATTTTCTACCAACACTCAGCCTAGCTGGCAGAGGGCTCACCCAAACAGGTTTATTGCCCACAACGGCGAAATTAATACAATCCGCGGTAATGTGGACAGAATGCTGGCCCGCGAAGAAACGCTTCATTCTGCAAAAATTTCTGATAAAGATATGGAAAAGATTTTGCCGGCGGTTGATACGACAGGTTCGGATTCTGCAATGCTGGACAACACTCTGGAATTTTTAGTGATGAACGGAATGCCACTTCCTCTTGCGGTGATGATTTGCATTCCGGAACCTTGGAAACACGATGAATATATGCAGGCGGAAAAGAGGGATTTTTATCACTACTGGGCAACTATGATGGAGCCTTGGGACGGGCCGGCTGCCATTTTGTTCAGTGATGGGGATTTACTGGGGGCAACTTTGGACAGAAACGGTCTGCGTCCTAGCCGTTACTACATCACAAAAGACGGAATGTTGATTTTGTCTTCGGAAGTTGGCGTTCTGGATATTCCGGAAGAAAATATCAAAAAGAAAAGCCGTTTGATGCCGGGAAAAATATTTTTGGTTGATACAGTTCAGAAAAAAATTATTTCTGATGATGAGTGTAAAAAAATTTATTCTTCGCTTTATCCTTATGGGGAATGGCTGGACACAAATCTTGTTCATCTGAAGGATTTGAAAGTTCCGAATCACAAAATCCCGGTTTACAGTCAGGAAATGCGGGACAAAATGTACAGGGCTTTTGGCTGGAATTATGAGGATGTAAATGAGATGGTTCTGCCTATGGCGAAAAATAGTGTGGAACCGACTGGGGCAATGGGAGTTGATACTCCGCTGGCCGTTATGTCCGAAAAACATCAGCCGCTTTTTTCTTACTTTAAGCAGCTTTTTGCCCAGGTTACAAATCCTCCGATTGATTCTTTGCGGGAAAAAATTGTTACTGACACGACGGTTTATCTGGGGTCGGACGGAAATATGCTGGAGCCGGAAAGTAAATCCTGCACTGTGCTTGAAATTAATAACCCGATTTTGACTGGCGTTGATATGATGAAAATTAAGGCCATGAACAAAATCGGATTTAAAGTTGCGACTGTTTCAATTCTTTACTACAAAAATACTTCGCTTGAGGCGGCAATTGATAAGGTTTTTGTGGAAATTGACCGCGAATATCGTAACGGGGCAAATATTATTGTTTTGAGTGATCGCGGCGTTGATGAAAATCATGTTGCAATTCCATCTTTGCTTGCGACAAGTGCCGTTGAACAATATTTAATCCGCACAAAAAAACGTACTGCAATTTCTATTATTCTGGAAACGGCAGAAATGCGGGACGTTCATCAGGCGGCAATGCTTTTGGGATATGGAGCGCGTGCAATCAATCCTTATCTTGCCCACGAATGTATTGCGGAATTGATTGACCAGAAACTTTTGGATAAGGATTATCACACTGCAATTGATGATTACAACAAGGCTATTATAAACGGCGTTGTAAAAATTGCGGCAAAAATGGGAATTTCTACGATTCAGTCTTACCAGTCGGCCCAGATTTTTGAGGCGGTTGGAATTGATAAAGATGTGACTGAAAAATATTTTACAAATACGGTCAGCAGGGTTGGGGGAATCGGTCTCAAGGAAATTGAGGAGGATGTGAACTATCATCACAATCAGGCTTTTGATCCTCTTGGTTTGACTGTAAATACTCACCTTGATTCTGTTGGAAATCACAAATTGCGTCGCGGGCCTACGGCAGAAGATCATTTATATTCGCCTGAAACGATTATCGCCTTGCAGCAGGCTACCCGAAACGGTGACTACAATCGCTTTAAGGAATACACAAGTCTGGTTGATGCAAATGCTCACCCTCATACTTTGCGGGCTATGCTGGATTTTAATTTTGAGGCTGGAAAGGAAATCCCGATTGAAGAAGTTGAAAGTGTAGAAAAAATTGTCCAGCGCTTTAAAACTGGGGCTATGTCTTACGGTTCAATTTCGGAAGAAGCACATAAATGTATGGCAGCGGCAATGAATCACTTGCACGGAAAATCTAATTCCGGGGAAGGTGGCGAAAAGCCTGAGCGCTTGGGAACTGAATACAATTCTGCAATCAAGCAGGTGGCTTCCGGCCGTTTTGGCGTTACGGAAGAATATCTTTTGAGTGCAAAGGAAATTCAAATTAAGATGGCACAGGGGGCAAAGCCTGGCGAGGGCGGTCATCTTCCTGGTAAAAAAGTTTACCCTTGGATTGCCACAACGCGTTATGCGACTCCGGGCGTTTCTTTGATTTCGCCTCCACCTCACCATGATATTTACTCAATAGAAGATTTGGCTCAGTTGATTTACGATTTGAAAAATGCTAACCGCGATGCCCGTATTTCTGTAAAACTGGTAAGCGAGGCTGGGGTTGGAACAATTGCGGCTGGCGTTGCAAAAGCCGGTGCTCAGGTTATTTTGATTTCTGGCCACGACGGTGGAACTGGGGCTGCTCCAATTTCTTCTATTCATCATGCAGGTTTACCTTGGGAACTGGGGCTGGCAGAAACTCATCAGACTTTAATTCAAAACGGCTTGCGCGGCAGGGTCGTGATAGAAACTGACGGTAAGCTGATGAGCGGTCGTGACGTTGTGATTGCTTCGCTTTTGGGTGCTGAAGAATTTGGATTTGCGACGGCACCGCTTATCACGATGGGCTGTGCCATGATGAGGGTTTGCAATCTGGACACTTGTCCTTTTGGCGTTGCAACTCAAAACAGCGAACTTCGCAAAAAATTTACCGGCAAACCTGAATACGTTGAAAACTTTATGAAATTCATTGCCCAGGAAATGCGGGAAATTATGGCAAAACTTGGCCTGCATTCTGTGGACGAAATGTGCGGAAGAACTGACTTGCTGAAACTCAAGAGCAAGCAGGGATTTAAGAGAGCGGCTTGTGTTGATATGAGCCGTATTCTTGCAAATGCGGAAGGGGCAGGAGAAAACGAAGCCTGGAAAAGTGACCGTTCACTTTATGATTTTAAATTGAATTCTACGGTTGACCTTACAAGGCTTGTGCCGGAATTTGAAAAACTTTGCAGTAAGGTGAAAAAATCTGCAGGCGGTAAACGTGAAGAGAAGGCTGTTGATGGAAATGGCGGACTTAAATCCCAGAAAATCACTTTGACATCCTCTGCCTTCAAGGTTGAAAGTACGGACAGAACTGTGGGAACAATCCTGGGTTCTGAAATCCAGAAAAAATTTGGCAGCACGCTTGAAGAAGATTCTTTTACTGTAAACTGCAGGGGCGGTGGTGGCCAGTCATTTGGAGCCTTTATTCCAAAGGGGCTGACTTTGCGGCTGGAAGGTGATTCCAACGACGCTTTTGGAAAAGGATTGAGCGGCGGAAAACTGGTTCTTTATCCTTCAAAAGATTTTGGCGGCAAGGCCGAAGAAAATATTATTGTAGGAAACGTTGCACTTTTTGGTGCGACAAGCGGTCAGGCTTTTATAAACGGAATTGCAGGCGAACGTTTCTGTGTAAGAAATTCCGGTGCGACTGTCGTTGTGGAAGGCTGCGGTGACCATGGTCTTGAATATATGACTGGTGGAACTGCGGTAATTCTGGGACGGACTGGAAAAAATCTTTGTGCCGGAATGAGTGGCGGTTTGGCTTACGTTCTGGACATAGAACATGATTTGTATAAGCGCGTAAACAAGGAGCTGGTTACTGTTTACGAATTGGATGACGAAACAACTGTTGTAAGAACAAAAGCGGCCGTTGGTGAAAGTCCAGATGAAAGTGTTTTGAAAGACTTGATTGAAAAGCATGCAAAAGAAACTGGTTCTGCAAAAGCTAAGGAAATTTTGTCTGACTGGAATAAATACAAAAAGCTTTTTAAGAAAATTATTCCAAACGACTACCTTCGCATTATGACAGAAATTTCTTTGGAAGAAAGTCACGGTTTAAATCATGAAGACGCTGTCTTACTTGCATTTAAAAGATGCACTACATAAAAACAGATTGTAAACCTGTAATATAAAGGTGGTTTACAATTCCATTCGAATTTTGTAAACTGCCTTTATGCAGGGAAAATCTAAAAAAAATATTTTGCTTCTTTCTTTTATTGCACTTTTTGCGGCAATTATTTGCCTTGGCGCTTTTATGAACATTCCTATTGGACCTGTTCCAATTGCTTTGCAAAATGTCCTTTGCCTTTTAAGCGCAGTTCTTTTGGGAGGATTTTTTGCTTCTTTTCCTACGGGGCTTTTTTTGCTGGCAGGACTTTTGGGGCTGCCGGTTTACTCTGGCGGAAAAGCAGGACTTGCGGTCTGGGCAGGTCCAACAGGCGGTTTTCTTTTGGGATATTTTCTGGCAGCTTTTCTAGCCGGTTTGATTGCAGGCCGGCCTTCTGTAAAAGAAAAAAAATTCAACGTAAAGGTTTTTATTCGTTTGCTTCTGGCATTTGTGTTGGGAATGATAATTCTTTATCTGCCAGGAATTTTTCATTTTGCAAAATGGGCATCAAGTAATGGAAAAGTCCCGCTTGATAAAAGTGCCTTTGCTTATACAATGGCCGCTTGCGTTATTCCTTTCATTCCGGGTGACATTATAAAAATTCTTATCTGTTTACCAGTTGCTTTAAAAATCCGGCCAATCCTTGCCCAATATCTTTATAGCAAAAAAAACAAAAATGATTTTTCAGAGGCCCCAGTTGATAAAAATAATTGATGTAAGCAAAAGTTTTGAAAGTGGCGAAGGACAAATTCAGGCATTAAAAAATATTTCCTTCCAAATTGAAGACGGTCAGCTTCTTATAATTGCCGGGGAAAACGGTTCCGGCAAATCTCTTTTGATGTCCATAATTGCCGGTCTGGAAGAAGCGGATTCTGGCAGAATAGAAAGTGATAAAAAAGTGGGTCTTGTTTTCCAGGAAGCAGAAACTCAAATTTTAGGTGAAAGTCCACGCGAAGACATTGCACTTGGTCCAAAAAATCTGGGTTGGAAAAAAGAAAAAATTGTTGAGGCGGTAAAGACTGCACTGGAAAAAACTGGTCTTACCAGGAAAGCAGATTTTCCTGCAAGATTTTTGTCTGGCGGAGAAAAGCGGCGTCTGGCAATCGCCTGTATGATTGCAATGGATTTGCCTGTAATAATTCTGGACGAGCCTTTTGCAAATTTAGATTACCTGGGTGTAAAGCAAGTGAATGCCCTTGTGAAAAAATTAAAAGATGAAGGTCGCACGGTAATCATTCTTACTCATGAAATTGAAAAGTGTTTAGCCCTTGCAGATAAATTTATTATTTTATTTAGAGGACAAAAAGTTTTTGAAGGCAGCCCTGAAGAAGGATTAAAATTAAATCTGGAAAAATACAATATCA
>CAVJHV010000013.1:0-35411 GCA_963649315.1 Treponemataceae bacterium
AAAATAGACATGACTTTTTTTCCATGGGAAATTTTTGTGGATTTTTTCAGTTCCCTGTATAAGTCCCAGAACAAGCGGGCACTTTGCCTTTTGGGCGATTTTAAAACAGCCGGGGTGAAAAGGCAAAAGCTGACCGTCTTTACTTCTTGTTCCTTCAGGATAAATTCCTACGCTGGCAATATTTTCTTTTATAAGGCGAACAGATTCTATAATCATTTCAATGGCACTTCTGTGGTTGCCGCGCTCAAGTGGAAAGTAACAGTTTCTTGCAATGTAGCGGCGGGCAATTGGAATTTTAAAATTCTGGATTTTGGAAACAAAAAGAATTTTTTGTTTTTTAAAAGAGATGGCTTGAACCATGTTGTCAAATTTCGAACGGTGGTTTGACACAAAGGCAAACTTTTCATTTTGCGGCAAAAGTTCCTTTCCTTTAAAATGGATTTTAACTCTTGCCATGGAACAAATAACCCTGTAGCCAAAATTTAAAAGGCAGTAAGAAAGAGCAGACGGTTTTTTATATTTCTTTTTTGGATTATAAAAAAGGCTGACCACTGATAGAAAAATCCAAATCAGCAGGTAAAGCGCCAGGGGTAGCAAAATAAGAGCAAGAGCAAAAATCAAAATGCAGGAAACAATTTTCATAGCCATTCTTTTATTATAGCCCCACATTTTATTTTAGCAAATTTTTCTTTTCTGATTTTGAATTTTAATTTCATTTAATTCTATACAATCCACTAAGGAAATTTTATAATAGGCTACTTTTACAAAAGGCGAGGTTTTTATGGGTGGTATTTTTGCGGTTGCTTCAAAAGACGATTGTTCTTTAGATTTATTTTTTGGCGTTGACTATCATTCTCATCTGGGAACAAAAAAAGGCGGACTTGCCGTTTGCAAAAACGACGGTTCCTTTGTACAGTCCATTCACAACATTTCAAATTCACCATTCAGAACAAAGTTTGATACAGACATTGCCGGCATGAAAGGCCCGCTTGGCATAGGCTGCATTTCTGACTACGAAGCCCAACCCCTTTTAGCACGTTCGCATCTTGGACGCTTTGCCATCACAAGCGTCGGTGCCGTCAGCAACAAAGATCAACTTGTCAAAGAATTAATGGAAACGGGCGGCTCCTTTCTGGAAATGTCAGGCGGGGAAATAAATCAAACAGAATTAATCCTTGCATTAATCAACACGCAAAAAACAATTCTTGACGGCATAAAATATGTTCAGTCAAAAGTCCAGGGATCCATCACTCTGCTTATTGCAACTGCAGACGGCATATACGGTGCCCGCGACAAATTGGGCCGCACACCCCTGCACATAGGAATTAAAAAAGACGCAAACGGCAGCATTTTATCACACTGCTTTTCATTCGAAAATTTTGCTTACGTAAATTTGGGCTACAAAGACGAACACGAACTGGGGCCAGGCGAAATTGTTTTCTTAACAGCCGACCGCTGGGAAACCTTGCAGGCCCCTTTTGAAAAAATGAAAATCTGTACCTTCCTCTGGATTTACTACGGTTACCCGACCGCTTCCTACGAAGGAGTAAATGTAGAATGTATGCGCTACAATTGCGGAAAATATCTTGCCATGAGGGACAAAGACGCAAACATTCACCCGGACTGTGCCGCCGGAGTCCCGGATTCTGGAACAGCCCACGCAGTCGGTTACGCAAATGAAGCCGGCATTCCTTTCACCAGACCTTTCATAAAATATACACCAACCTGGCCACGGTCATTTATGCCTACAAACCAGGAGCAGCGGAATTTAATCGCCCACATGAAACTCATTCCCGTACCAGAACTCATAAAAGGAAAAAGCATTTTGCTCATTGACGATTCCATTGTGCGCGGAACGCAACTTCGCGAAACAACTGACTTCCTTTACCAGGCAGGCGCAAAAGAAGTTCATGTCAGACCCGCATGCCCGCCAATAATGTTCGGCTGCAAATATTTAAATTTCTCCCGGTCAAAATCAGAAATGGATTTAATCGCCAGAAGGGTAGTAAAAAAATTCGAAGGCGAAAACGTGACACGCGAAGTCTTGGAAAAATACTGCAACCCGGACAGCCCCGAGTACGAAAAAATGCAGGAAGAAATCCGCAAGCAGCTGCATTTCACCAGCCTGCGCTTTCACCGCCTGGACGACATGTTAAATTCAACCGGCCTGGACCACTGCAAATTGTGCACCTACTGCTGGAACGGTCAGGAATAATTTTTCATTTTTTGGATTTGGAGCATGCCGCCTTTAAAGACGGCTTTCCGGGCTTTCATTGTGGCTTTGCCACAACGGCTTTCGCCGGCCCTCCAATCCGGGCTGGTGCGCATTTAAAATTTCATTTTTCTTTTTACGTAAGCGGAGCTTTTATTTTTTGAAGCCTCTAAAAATTGCAAGTTTTAGAAATGCCATTTTTTTTCATCTTTCCAAAATCAGCATTGTGGCAAAAAAAATAATTTTAATCGGCAAAATAAAATAAATAATTAAGAGATGTAATTGAAGGGGGCGGGATAAAACTTTCTGAAAATTTCATAAAACAGTTTCTCAAAAATCCTGGTTCAAAATGGGTGATTACAAAATGTTCGAAAATGAAGTTGGCGGAAGTGAAACTGCAAAATCTGACCAGGTCGCACCTCAAATGAAAGCTCTGCTTGCCGAATACAATTCAAAATCACAAATCACTTTTGACGATATTCTTGATTTTCATGTCCGTTTTGAAAAAATCCATCCATTTCAGGATGGCAATGGCCGCATAGGTCGTTTGATTATGTTCAAAGAATGTCTGAAACACAAGATTGTTCTTTTCATCATCACAGAGGAAATAAATTTTTTTTACTATCGGGGAATTAAAGAATGGAAAAATGAAAGGGATCATTTAAGAGAGGCATGCCTCAGCGCGCAAGATGAAATGAAAGAAATTTTAAGGGGCTTTGGGATAAAGGGCATCTCTAAATTTAGGCCTTGTTAAAAAGATGCACGAAATAGAAAAAAGTGATATAGTTTTTTTATTAGTAACTTTGACAAAAAAATCCAGGAGACTTTTATGGAGCCAAAAATCAGCGTGGTGCTGCCGATTTATAATGTAGAAAAATATCTTGAAAAGTGCATGGAAAGCATTTTTAATCAGACATACAAAAATCTGGAAATTATACTCGTGGATGACGGTTCCCCAGATGGTTGCCCCGCTCTCTGCGATTCTTTTGCTCAAAAAGATTCAAGAATTTGCGTTGTTCACAAACAAAACGGTGGCATTTCTGATGCACGCAACGCCGGAATTGCAGCCGCAACTGGCGAATATATTTCTTTTGTCGACCCGGACGATTACGTAGAAAATGATTACATTGAATACCTTTACAGTCTTATAAAAAAATATGATTGCAAAATGTCACTCTGCCAGCACACTGTAAAATTTGAAAGTGGCAGGGAAATCTGCTACGGAAAAGACGGCGACGCTCTTCTGACTTCAAAAGAATGCATTGAACGAATGCTTTACAACGACGTAATTGACACTTCCTGCTGGGCAAAACTTTTTAGTGCTGACCTTGCAAAGAAATTTTTGTATCCCAAAGGAAAACTTTTTGAAGACATAGGCACGGTTTACAAATTTTTTATTGAAAGCGGAACCATTGCCTGCGGCTGGCAAAGCAAATATTTTTACATGATGAGGGCAAAGTCAATTGTTCACTGCAGCTTTAATCCCCACAAATTAGACTTGCTTGAAATGACAGACTCAATGGCAAAAGACGTTCTGGCAACATTTCCAGACCTTGAAAAAGCCGTTTTGCGCCGTCAGGTTTACTCAAGGTTCAGCACATTGAACCAGATGCTTGACGTAAAAGAAAAAGTCTACAAAGAAAAGTGCAAAGAAATTATCCGCTACATAAGGGAAAATAAAAAAGCCCTTTTGTCTGACAAAAGACTTCCCCGTCGCGACAGGCTGGCCCTTTATCTTTTAAGCATGGGCTTTTTCTTTTACAAACTCGCCTGGAAATTTTTTAAGGCCAAGTGATTTTTTAGAGATGCCCTAAAATATCTGCGTTAGGGATTGGCATGGTGAGCGGGCTGGAAGCTTTAGATTCCAGCCCGCGAAAACAAAGGCGGTCAGCCTTTGTTCGGAGGCGAAAGCCGGAGCCATAGAAAGCCCGACCCCTTCTGACTGTTTACAGGCAGAAGGGGGAACGCCCAAAAAAAACTATTTTGACAAATCAATATTTTTGCCGGTAAGACCAACGTAGGCACCACTCTTTGCTTCGTTGGAATCCGGGTGAGCGATGAGCCATTTGTTTTTTGCCCACAGCATTTTGTCTTCAAGATTTTTTTCTGTGATCTGAGGTTTTGCTGTGTTTGTGTCTTTTGGCAAAACAACAATCACGCGGAAACCTTCACTGCTGACCTGACCGTTAACGACGTTGTTGCACGGTGCATAGTGCAAAGTTGTTTCGTAAACTAACGTCACTGTTCCTTTTGGCACGCGGAAAGCTTTTACCTTTTTTGTGTTCAATTTGCCTCTTTGGATTTCATCTGCTTTGGCAAGAAGAAGAATCATGTCGTTTGAAGGAATGTTTATTTCTGAGCCGCGGTGGTATTCCAGACAATTTAATTTTGTGTTGTTGCCGTTGCAGTAACCGATTTGAATTGGCATGCCACCGTAAGCATTGTCACTTAATTCCTTTGCAATAGGAAGACTTTCAAGTCCGGCGTCGCCTGGTTCGTAGCATGTTGCGTTTTCTGGTTTTGGACTGGTTTGATCTAACTTTTCAAGCAAGGGTGTTACGTTATAGCCTTTTAAAACTTTTCCATATTTTTCAAATTCTTTTGAAAAAACGCTTTTGATTTTCATAGATGTGTGCTCCTTATTTTTTTAGGTAACTGGGATTTTAAATTGGATTTAAAATGTTGCATCTAAAATCCTTTTTAAAATCTTTGACCCATAGATAAAATTAATTTTATACCCAACTTTACTTTATTGCAAATCACTTAATTTGTGGTAAAATGATTTTAAAAGAAGTCTTTAAGAACTGCAGTTTTTAAAGGCGTGGCATGAAGACTAAAAAAATACAGTGAAGGAATTTTTTATGAATAAGTTATGGTACACAGAAGCGGCAAAGGATTGGAATGAAGCTTTACCAATTGGTAATGGTCGTTTAGCGGCTATGGTTTATGGCAGGGCGGATCATGAAATTATTCAGTTGAATGAAGAATCTGTCTGGTCAGGAAAATATAAAAACAGAAACAATAAGTCCTGCAAAAAGGCTCTTCCAAAAATCCGCAAACTGATGAATGAAGGACGCGTGCAGGATGCCCAGGCTCTTTCTTACGAAGTGATGACTGGCTGTCCGGCCAATCAGGCTGTTTACCAGACTGCCGGTGATTTACACATTGATTATTACACTGAAGAAACTGCCGGTCTTTTGGGGCCAACTCAGGAACGCCACAATTCTTTCCCGGGCCTCAGCATGTACCGCCGTGAATTGAATTTGGATGAAGCAATTGTTACAACATCTTTTCTTTCCGAAAGCAAGCTGGCAAATCCGGATTTACTTTCAAGAAGCGCAAAGGGCTACAGCGTCAGTTACAAAAGGGAAGTTTTTATTCCTGCAGGATTGAATGTAATTGTAATTCACGTTTCGGCTTCTTCTCCAAAGAGCATTTACCTTCGTGCCAACTTTAACCGCGGCAGTTTTTCTACAAAAAATATTGCTTTAACTGATGACACAATTGAAATGGAAGACACTCACGGCATTCCTTATAGCGCTGTTGCAATGGCACAGGCCAGCGGAGGAAAAGTTTTTACCAGGGGCAACTGTCTGATTGTAGAAGCAGCCGATGAAGTTACAATTTTTGTTGACATTCAAACTGCATTCCGCAGAAAGCATTATGCACGTAAAGGGGGGAATGTTCGTGTCCGCGATGATTTTTATGCATCTCTGTGTAAAGACGAAGCGCTTAAAAATGTCTGCTATGCAAGCGCTGTTCCTTATCCAAAAATTCTTTCAAACCACATTGCTGAATATGGTGAACTTTTTAACCGGGTTAAGCTGACTCTGAATGGGGATGAAAAAGATGCAGAAAATATTCCTACAGACAGATTACTCTCTGAAAAATCCGAAAGTCTTGCTTTGGCCCAGCTTTACTGGAATTTTGACCGCTACCTTTTGATTTCTTCCAGCCGGACTCCGGCTACATTGCCTGCTAACCTTCAGGGAAAATGGGCAAAGGATATGGATCCGCCTTGGGGTTCAAAATATACAATCAACATCAACACAGAAATGAATTACTGGCCTGCAAACATGTGTGGTCTGGAAGAAACAGAAATGCCTCTTTTTGAACTTTTAAAACGCGTTTATAAAAACGGCAAAACAACTGCCTGCGAAATGTATGGGGCGGACGGTTTTGTGGCACATCATAATGTTGACATTTGGGGCGACACTGCTCCTCAGGATGAATGGTTGCCGGGCACTTACTGGGTTTTGGGCGCTGCATGGCTGGCAACTCACATTCGTGAACATTACGAATACACACAGGACAAAAAGTTTTTAAAGAAATATTTCTTTTACATGAAACGTGCCTGCGACTTTTTTGTAGACTATCTTTCTCCTTCTGCTGATGGAAAACATTTGATTATAAATCCTTCTGTTTCTCCGGAAAATTCTTATATTTTGCCAAACGGTGAGCAGGCAAGTTTTTCTGCCGGAACGGACATGGACAATCGCATTTTGGAACATCTTTTTTCTGCTACAATTCAGTCTGCTGCTGATTTAAAAATCAGTGAAAAAAATGCAGACATTGCCCAGTACAAAGAAGTGCTTTCTAAAATAGAAGGAGTTGCTGTTACTGAACATGGCACCATCCGCGAATGGCCGGTTAAATGCCAGGAAGTTGAACCGGGCCACCGTCACATTTCTCAACTGTACGGACTTTTCCCAGGTCATGCAATTGATTTTAACCGCACCCCGGAACTGGCAAAAGCTGCTGCCATGACCATTCAAAGGCGTCTGGAAAATGGTGGAGGTCACACAGGCTGGTCCCAGGCATGGATTATGAATTTCAGGGCAAGCCTGCATGACAAAGACGGAGCATACAAGTCTTTGATTCAGCTTTTCCAAAAATCAACTTTGCCAAACCTTTTTGACAACCATCCGCCTTTCCAGATTGACGGAAACTTTGGTTCCCTTTGCGCCATGACCCGTTTTATTGTGCAAAGTCAAATTGTTGACGGCAGCGTTGAAATCAATTTACTGCCAGCCCTACCGGATGCCTGGAAGTCAGGTTCCATTGAAGGCGTAAATTTAAAGGGCAACCTGTCAATGAATTTACAGTGGGCCGATGGAAGAATTGTAAAGGGAAACATTTACCGCTTGAATCCAGATGAAGAATATATTGAAGACATTGTTCTTTATTTGGGTCAGCATTCTTACCACACGCACATTTCTGACGGTAAGATTGATTTGCTGAACGCCCTGCCAAGTACGTTGTAAGCACAGGCGCATTTTGTTATAGTCTTTGCACTATGATTTTGGGAATTCTTTTAGCCTCTGTTACGGTTTTCTTTTGGGGGATAACATTTGTTTCTACAAAAGTTTTACTTGTGGATTTTTCAGCCCTTGAAATTCTTTTTGTAAGATTTTTGATTGCCTATCTGGGCTTGTGGATTATTCATCCAAAAAAAATGAAAATCCCTTTAAAAGAAAATTTGCTTTTTTTACTGGCAGGGCTTTCGGGAGTTACCATTTATCAGTTTACGGAAAATCTGGCCATCTCTTATACAAGCGCTGCCAACGTCAGTTTGATTGTAAGTACATGTCCTCTTTACACTGCAATCATTGCACAAATTTTTTTAAAAGAAAAAGTTATTACTCCTTTTTTTATAATAGGATTTTGTCTTTCCATTACAGGCGTTGCTCTTGTCTGCATGAATGGAAATCTGGTAATGCACCTTAGTCCCAAAGGGGATTTGCTGGCTTTGCTGGCTGCCATTTGCTGGGGCTTTTATTCGCTTTTTGTTTCTTTGCTGAACAGAAAAAATTACGATTCATTTTGCACAACCAGGCGCATCTTTTTTTTCGCCTTAATCACAATGATTCCTTTACTTGTTCTGGGCGCCTTTAAAGGCACTGTGGATTTTTCTTTGGCGAAAAACTGCCAGCGTTTTTCAAAATGGACCAGCTGGCTTAACTTAGGATTTTTGGGTTTGGTGGCAAGCGCCTTTTGCTTCTGGTCATGGAACAAGGCCTGTGACCGCGCCGGAACCGTAAGGGTTACAAAAGGAATATATCTTTGCCCGGTAGTAACAATTCTTTTTTCATTTTTAGTCTTTAAGGAAAAAATCACTTTGATGGGAAGTCTTGGCGCCCTTGCAACCATTGCCGGCCTTTTTATTTCGGGAATAAAGGTGAAGGATAAGGGAAAGTTAGGAAAGCAGGAAGCGTAAGGGGAAGAGGCGGATGTTTACGAATTGAGTGGTTTTAAAAAAATTGGTGACTGTTTATGAATTGAGTATTTCTAAAACGATGGCGCCACTTTTGTAAATACATGCTCCTTTCGAAAACAAGCCCCAGTTTACGAATTAACTATTTCTAAAAAGAGGTACTGCTTTACGAAAGCGACACATCTTTCGTAAATGAGCCCTGGTTTACGAATTGAGTATTTCTAAAAAGACAGGCTGCTTTGCGAAGCAGTATCTCTTTCGAAAACAAGCCTCACTTTACGAATTAACTATTTCTACAAAGCCCCCGTCTCTTTTGTAATCCCAAAAATCATCCCCTGTACATAGGGCTGAGCGCTTCTACAATCTTGCAGTAATCGGCATAAGCCTTGTCGTAAGCTTTTACGTTTTCTGCAATCGGGTTGGCGCTTTTGCTTTCATCAAGGACAATGTGCTGGGCGCAGAGATTTGCAATATCACATTTTTCTGAAAGATTTTTCAGGCACCACAAAGCCTGAACCGCCGCACCAAGGGCAGCTGCTTCGTCCAAAAGAGGAACCCTTACAGGCAGATTCATAATGTCAGCAGCAATTTGTCTCCAGACAGGCGACTTTGAACCGCCGCCAATCAGCCTGATTTCTTTAGGATTAAAGCCCAGTTTGCGGAATGCGTCCAATCCTCCCCTCATAGCAAAAACTGCACTTTCCAAAGAAGCGCGTGCAATGTTTTCGCGGCAAGTGTTTGCGCTTGTAAGACCAGTTATGCTGGCTCTGCCATTAGGTAAGTTAGGAGTGCGTTCCCCGTTAAAGAAAGGAATCACCAAAACGCCGTTTGCCCCACAAGGAGCCTTTGAAGCTTCTCCGTCCAAATCCTTAAGATCAATCTGGAAAAGTCCGCGGATAAATTCTGTTGCAACAGTGCAGTTCATTGTGCAAAGCAAAGGCAGCCAGCCGCCCGTAGAAGAACAAAATCCGCTTAAACCATTTGCAGGATCCGCAATAGGTTTGTCTGAATATCCGTAGAGGGTACCAGAAGTGCCCATAGACATTGTTAAAAATCCGTCGCTTACAGTTCCCGTGCCAATGGCGCCCATCATGTTGTCTCCGCCGCCTGCAGAAACAGGAATGCCTTCCGGAATGCCATAAAGGGCAGCCGCTTTTGCAGAAACCTTTCCGCTTGCTTCGTAAGGTTCAATCAACTTTGGCAAAAGTGAATAAAGTTTTGCATCGATTATGTCACAGATTTTTTTTGACCACTGGCGCTTTTTGGAATCGAATAAAGCGGTTCCGGAAGCGTCACCATATTCCATCACGTAAGAATCTGTAAGTTTATAATTCAAATAATCGTGGGGCAGCATAACATATTTTAAAGCCGCAAAAGCTTCTGCCTTGTGTCTTTTTAACCAAAGGATTTTTGGAGCCGTAAAACCTGGCAGCATAAGGTTTCCTAAAGCAGTAATCACTTTTTTGTCACCGCCGGCCTTCTTTGTAATAATGGCACATTCTTCTGCAGTTGAAGTATCATTCCACAGCTTTACGTTGTACAAAGCCATGCCGTCCTTGTCCAAAGGAACAAAACCATGCTGCTGACCTGAAACGCCAATAGCTTCGATTGTCTTTTTATTTTCAGCGCTCAAGCCTGAAAAACAAACCTCAAGTCCCTTGTCAAACCATTCAGTTTTTTGCTCACGAGTACCGTCATTTTCTGAAATCAATTCCATAGGGCATGTAGCCTTTTCGATGATTTCCTTTTTTTCATAGTCGTAAATTACAACCTTCATGCTTTGCGTGCCTAAATCAATTCCCGCAACTGTTTTCATTTTTATAACTCCTTTAAAAAACACCGTCTTGGCGGCGCCTTAATTTTGTCCCCATAAAGTAAGTTTTTCTTCTATTATGTCAGAGATTTCTTTGCCTGTTTCTTCCATGCCCATAGCCTTTAAACCATCAACCATTTCCTGCCACAAAGAATCAAATTCATCCACATCAGAAATAATGCATTTTATCAAAGAATCACGCACAAAATCATTAGCCGTATTCACTTTGTTTGTTACAGAATTTGGAATCTGGTAGCGCCACAGCTGACCGTGGACCGGTTTAGGTAATTCCTCTTTTTGAGGAAAAAGATCTATCCACATTGTAGCCCCGTAAGCCGCAAGTGTTTCTTTTTCTACCGGCAGGTAGGAATCTATAATGCTTTGTCTTGAATCGCGCGTAAGGTAGTCGCCGTTTTTGTCTTTTGCCGCAGATCCGCAGTCTGGAAAAGGATAGGCCCATTTTGTAACACCGCTTTCGGCCACATAATTTGCATTGCTTTCCTTTTTCCTTTGCTGGCTGGCAGACAGTGTGCGCTTTCCGTTTTCGTAAATGTAATTTACATTTTCAATTCCCCAGTTCACAAGGATTTGAGCTTCATCGCTGCACATCCAGTCCATAAACTGAACCGCCCGTATTACATCGTGGCAGGACTTGGCAATAGAAATGCCCCAGCCGCCAGAATATCCGTAATCCGTCAAAGCCGGATCCTTGTATTGAGGACCGGCAGTAATGGGCAAGTAAGCATAAGTCCTTTCAGATTTACCGGATGCAATCAAGTATTGCCTTTCTTCTGAATAGCCCCATGTAGGGTAAGCCAAAGCCAGCACTCTGCCGGAAGCAATTTTTGACTTCCACACTTCTTCGCTCTGAACAAAACTTTCCGCATCCAAAGTGCCGTCATGGTAAAGTTGATTTAACCACTTGTAGTAAACAGAAATTTCCGGATTTAAAAATTTATATATAGCCTGGTGACTTTTACCGTCAATAATCCACTGACCGTCATCCGCATGGCCGATCACATAATTTGCCGGATTTGAAAGATCAATTAACCAGCTCCAGCCTTCCGCCAAAAGTGAAAGTCCAATAGAAGGCTGGCCGTCAATTAAAGGGTGCTTGTTTTTGTAAGCGCGAATGGCATCTGCAAATTCTTCCAGGTTGGACAGTTTAGGATAGCCCAGTTCCCGCAAAACCGCATGCTGAATTTGGAAAGTGCCACTGGTTTCAAGAACCTCTTCCTGCACCCCATACACCCCAAAAGTGTAAATGTGACCGTCGCTGCTTCTTAACTTTACCAGCTCGTCGCCATAAAGTTTTTTCATGTTAGGACAATATTCTTCTATCAAGTTATGATGCTTTCCGTTTTCGTCCACCCAGTCATCCAAAGCAACAACCGCACTCACATCAATCAACTTTGTAATATCAGATTTTACATAAATCAAATCGCAATAGTCACCAGAAGTAAGCATCAGCGTAATGTCCTGGTTTGTAGTAGACCGTGGATGCTTTACTTCCAGAGTAACCCCAGTGTGGCGGGTAATTTCTTTAGCAACAGGATCATTAAAAAGCATGTCCTGTGTGGTGTCCACATTGTACAAAGTAAAAGTGACAGGCTCTTTATCAAATTCAAAATTGAACCAGCGGCTTTTTTCACAGCCAGTAAAAAAAATCCCGGTCAAAAAAATCCCGCAAAAAAGGCAGGTGGCCTTTCGTGTAAAAGAGATCCTAAAATTTTTCCTTTCAAAAAACTTACCCATTTTTTAAACCGCTATCCTCTGCTATCTCAGTTTGAATGACAGAATTTTGTGACATCTTAAATTCCTTAGGCGTCATGTTGGTGTGTTTTTTGAATTTCAAATAAAAATAATCAGTATTAGAATAACCCACCAGTTTAGAAATTTCGTAAATTTTTAAATTAGTGGTAAGCAGCATATTTTTTGCCTGCTCAATTCTGATAATGTCCAGGTAAGTGTTAAAAGGAACCCCAGTGTATTCCCTGAATTTTTTTCCTAAATAAGCACTATTGCAGTTAAAAAGATTCCCCAGCATTTCAAGTTTTAAATCCGTCTGGTAATTTGCCTTCACATACTGAATCACCTTTAAAATAGTTGAATTGGTAGTATTAGAAGTAAATGATTCTGCCAGGCCCAGAGTAAAATCTTCCACAATGCAAAACATTTCATCAAAATAATTTTGAGTGTAAATAAGATTCACTAAATCAATTGCCGGAACAGTATCAAATTCCTTTTCCCTGTGCTTTGAATGAATGGCATTTTGCAGTTCCACAATAAAAGCCATGCAGTACTTTTTTATTTCATCCACAGAAAGAGTACTTTGCACCAGATATTCCCTTTGTTCATCCAGAATTTTATTTATCTTTTGCAGTTCGTAAATCTCAACATAGCGGACAAGGTCAGGAATGGATGACAAAAATTCCTTTGAAGAATATTTTCTGTATTGCTTGGAAATGCGCCTTTTAAAATCCTCGTCATTTTCCACATCACTCTGCGTAACAAAAGACTTGTCTGCATAAAAGAAAAGCTGGTTAAAAATAATGCGCGCTTCCTGGTAAGACTCCAGGGCACCGTTCAAGCCCTTGCCCATCTTTCCCAAAGAAGCCAGAGCTCCACTTTTGCCCTTTTGCAGACGGGAACAAAAGCGCTCCATGTGCCTTTTTACAGACTCATCACTTTCGTTTTTAAAAACAATCGTATAGTTAGGCTCCATAGGAAAAGAAAAATGCTTTGTGTACCTGAAACTTTCTTCAATGGAAGATTTAAGAGCCTGCAGCTGACCAGTGCAGCCGCATAAATCCGGCGAAACAATACTTACCTGGTAGCGGCAGTCCTTGTCTTCTTCGCTGGCAGAAAAACCATCTTCCACCGCACCAAACAAAAACATGCGGTTAAACTTCTGTGCAATTTCTTCCTGCTGTGCATTATTTTGCAGATAGTCAGCCAGATTTTTTTTGCGCAATTCTTCTACAATAGAGTTAACCTTTTGCTGCAGAATATCTTCATCAACAGGCTTAACAATATACCCCTTAGCCCCAAAGTTAATAGCCTTCTGGGCATAATCAAAATCTGAATATCCAGAAAGAATTAAAAAATAAGGATGCGAAGGGTACTTGGCTGGATTATTGTAAACTTCTTCCAAAACAGAAATGCCGTTCATGACAGGCATATTCACATCCAGCAAAACCAGGCTGGGCTTTAAAGAAATAATTTTTTCCAAAGCCTCTTCACCATTGGAAGCCCAGCCGGTAACAGTGCAGCCGCTTGCTCCCCAATCAATAATATTTGAAAGGCCAACTCTTACAATTTCTTCATCATCAACAATCAAAACACCAAACTTCTTGTCTGCCATAAAGACCCCTTATTTTTCGCTATCGCTGTTCGGCGGAATCAAAGGAACATGAATTGTAACACAAGTGCCTTCATTTTCCACACTTTCTATTTCAAGACCATAAGCGCTTCCGTAAAAAAGCTTAATTCTCTGGTTCACATTTACCATACCAATCGAAGCACTGATATTTTCAACCGTACCAGTCAAAAGCTTTTGCCTCAATTCTTCCAGTCTGTCCTTACTCATGCCGGAACCATTATCCTTCACATGAATAAAAAGATCCTTTTCCTTACATTCTATGCTAATGTAAATAAACCCGCCGCTTTTTCTGGATTCTAAACCATGAATAAAAGAATTTTCAACCACCGGCTGAATCAAAAGCGGCAAAATGCCAATATTTCTAATGTCACTTAAATATGTAATATCATAAGAAACGCGGTCTGCAAAGCGCAAATGTTGAATGTCCAGATAATTACTTACCGCTTCTACTTCCGTAAAAAGAGGCACAGGCCGGTCAGTCACATCCAGATTGTGGCGCAGGATTTTTGCCAGAAGCTTAATCGTATTTGCCACCTTGCGGTTACCATCGCTCAAAGCCTGCATGCGGATAGTTTCCAGTGTATTAAAAAGAAAGTGTGGATTAATCTGCGAAGCCAGCATCTTAAAGCGGATGTCATTTTGTCTGGAAAGCAGCTGTTCCTGTTCAATCTTGTGCTGGTAAACCTCATCAATCAGCTTTTTAATATTCTGTGTAGTAGTTTCCAAAGCATGGTAAATCGAAGCAAATTCATCGCTGCCAGGCAGACTGGGCCCAATTTCAAAATTATTTTGAACAACCTTTTGAATTTCGCTGTTAATATATTCAACCCTGCCATTAAAGTACTTTGAAAAAAACAAAATAGCCATAAAAGAAAAAGCCAAAGCCAGAACCATTATGACAAAATAAATAAAAAGCCCCTGAAAAGTCGCCGCCGCCAGTTCCGCTCGTGGCAAAATCTGCAGCAAAATAACAGAATTCCCGTTATCCACCAGAATCTGGGTAATCAGGGCAACATCATTCTTTTCCTTCCACATAACATTCACGCTTTGAATTTCGCTGGAAGAATAAACCTCCTCCAGAAAATCCGGCGAAAATCCTCCGGGAATCTCATTAGAAGAAAATTCAATTTCCCCATCAATGGCAATAACCGTTTCCTGACTCTGGTTCATCACAAAACGATTAATCCTCTGGTAATCAATATTAACCGAAAGCACCCCAATAAATTCGTCATTATTAAAATCCCACATGGAACGCACCAAAGACAAAGTCTTCCGCTTGGTAATATTGTCAGTCTTTGTAACCCAGAAACTCTTCCCGTGACTTTCGCGCGCCCTCACATACCAGTCAGACAAAACAATATCCCGCCCCGCCTTAATAAAAAAAGAATTGTCCAGAATAGTAGAATTTTCCGTGTAGTAGCGGATGCTTGTAATATCCAGATTAGCCTGCAAAAAATCATCCAGAAAAGAAATAGTCATATACTGCTCATAAACCTCTTTTGGAGACTCATAGCGCCTTTTAAGAGTAGTCTGCACCTGCTGGTTAATGTAAAGGGTGTCGCTCAAATCCTCTACATTTTTAAGCATATCCTTAAAAAGAGTAGCCGTCTGCGTCATAGAAGACCTGGACCTTTCAATAGTCCATTGAGTCAGCCTGTTCCGCAGCCACACCGTCAAAATAAGCGACACCAGCAAAAAAGGAATAAAAAAAGCCACCGTGTAAACCACCACCAGCTTTTTCCGAATTCCCAGATTGTCCATATTCAAAAAAAAACGTCTTTTCATAATCCTGATTTTCTTTTGGGCGCATCTTATGGCCTGCCCCTGGCAGCCCATAAGACCGGGCTTTCCGCACTTCCGGCCTTCGCCTCCATCCCTTCATGGGGCTTTAAAAAACACTTGCCTCTGCCCCCGCCAGCCGTTCATAAAAAAAAGAAATGCCAGCTTCCACACCCAAAGCCGCCCCATTCCGGGACTGCCTGCGGCAGGTGCTCCAATCCCTTGCGCATCTTTCACAATTATATAATAAAAAAAGAAAAAATTGGAAAAAAATTCTTGCATCTCCCTTATCAAATTTAATGGCTTAGCCATATGCAGGCAGTCGTAAAAAAGCCCCGGCGATTTTTGACAGATTAAAAAACTAGTGGTATTGTTAACTAAAGACAATTCGTAAGAAAGTCAAAAATAGGAGGAAATTCTTATGAAAAAAATTTTAGCAGTTGCCGCAATGGCAGCTATGGTTGCTGGTGCAGCATTTGCAGCAGATGTAAGCGCACAGGTTCAGCTTGATGGTGATTTATTCAATGTAGGCACAGATGGCAAAGTAAAGGCTCTTGAACTCAATGAATATGACCCATCTGGAGATTCAGACTATGTATGGAAGTTGTCAGGTTCTGGTGACAACTTCGGTGCAGAAATCTGGTCATGGACGGATGCGTCAGATGTAATGTCGAAGAAGATCTGGTTCCAGCCATTGGACTTCTTGAAGGTTACAGTTGGTAACGTTGGTGGTCAGTCTATCGCTTTCCCTAACTTCGGTTGGTGGGCACAGACAGTTCAGAACTACTCATACGGTTATCAGGCAGACCTTACATTCGGTAACTTGTCAGCAACAGTAGCTCTTGAACCAGGTGCAGGTGCATATTGGATCAACCCAGCTGCAACAAATCTCTTAGGTGGAAAGATTGGTGGCACATGGCTCGCTGCACAGTACGGTCTTGGCGACTGGGGTACAGTACAGGCTATCGCAACAATCAACGGTACTATTGGTGCTCACGGATTCTCTGGCTGGGCGAAGTCACCACTCGCACTGGCTGTAGCTTACAATCACATGCCATACGGTCAGACAGGTTTCTATGCTGATGCAGCAATATCATTCAACTACAAGGGTGACAAACTTGCATTCCAGGGTGTAGACAGCCAGATTGGTGGTCAGTTTGTTTCTGGTGCCCTCAAGGTTATGGAAACAAACCTTATCCAGTATCGTGACGAATTTAGGTTCGGTTTCGAAGCACGTGTTGAATACTCACTCGGCTCAGTTACACCATACATCAACATCGATGGTTACGGTATCATGGATGCAACACCTGCTATGACATTTGATCTTGGTGCTTCTACAAGCGTAGGTTCAGTAAGCATGTATGCACAGATTGAAGTTCCTGTAACATTCTCTGACACCTACAAGTTCAGCCTTTCTGTACCAGTACGGTTCTCAGTTAACTTCTAATCTGGTAACTAGCTAAACATTGTATAGTTAAGCCCCCGTTTTTCAAACGGGGGCTTTTTTATTTTGTCAAGGAAGGTGTTTTTTCAATTTTAAACTGCCAGCCCGGGCATTTCACTACGCTTGTAAAAGTGTTAAATTTATTTTTTCAACATTTTCAGGATGAATTACAGGCAAATCAGTTTGTAAATTGCCCTCCCCCTTATTTTTAATAAAAGAATAGATTGAAAAAAAAACTTTCCCGCTTTATAATAGGAAAAATTTTAAGGAGTTGGCCGTGTTAAAGGGTAGGCATGTTATTGAACCGGGTGATTTGACTAACGGGGAAATTGAAGAAATTTGTTCTTTGGCAGAACAGATTATTGTGGATCCAGTTTCGTTTCAGGATGTGTGTCGTGGGAAAATTCTTGCGACACTTTTTTTTGAGCCCAGCACTAGAACAAGGCTTTCTTTTGAGGCGGCCATGCTTCATCTGGGGGGCAGCGTAGAAGGTTTTGCGGATGCAAATTCAACTTCTTCTACAAAGGGCGAAACTTTGGCAGATACCATACGTGTGGTTTCTTCTTATGTGGATGTGATTGCAATGCGTTCCCCAAAAGAGGGTGCTGCTTTGCTGGCTTCTCAGTTTAGTCCGGTGCCTGTTATTAATGCGGGTGACGGTGGTCACTACCATCCAACTCAGACTTTGACAGACCTTTTAACAATCAGGGCTTTGCGCGGGTCTTATGAAGGACAGACAATTGGTTTTTGCGGTGATTTGAAGTTTGGCCGCACAGTTCATTCCCTGGCAAAAGCTATGTGCCGTTTTAAAAATAATAAATTCGTTTTTATCAGCCCGGCTGAACTGACAATCCCTGAATATCTTGAAGAAAATATTTTAAAGCCGGCCGGTGTGGAATTTGTTACTGCCAGCCGCCTGGAAGATGTGATTGGTGATTTGGACATTTTGTACATGACTCGTGTGCAAAAGGAACGCTTTTTTAACGAACAGGATTATTTGCGCTTAAAGGACAGTTACATTCTGGACAGGGAAAAGATGAAGCTGGCCAAAAAAGACATGATTGTTCTGCATCCTCTGCCTCGTGTAAATGAAATATCGCCGGAAGTGGACAATGATCCAAGGGCGGCTTATTTTAAGCAGGTAAAATACGGCATGTATGCCAGAATGGCGCTGATTGCTAAGGTAACAGGCTGCCTCTAATTCGCGAATTTTCCCTTTTTGGGAGCCAAAATGCTTTTGGGCAGGCGCATTGCTTAAAAATGCAAAGCTGGGGCCGCCCGCCTTTTATGGGAGAAAAAAATGCTTAATGTAGATGAAATTAAAAATGGACTGGTGATTGATCATATTCGTTCCGGCACAGGCTGGAAGGTGTTTAAGTGGCTGGGCCTGGACGATTGTAATTTTTCGGCTGCCCTTATTATGAATGCTCAGTCTAACAAAAGCGGCAAAAAGGATATTATCAAAATTGATAACCTTATAAATATTGATTACAGTGTTTTGGGATTTTTTGACGAAAACATCACGGTAAATGTCATTCAGGAAGGAAAAATTGTAAAAAAAATAAGAATGTCTTTGCCGGACAAGGTGGAAGGCGTCATAAAATGCAAAAATCCCCGCTGCATCACAATGACTGAATCCTACATTCCCCAGGATTTTCGCCTGGTGGACAAAGAAAAAAAGGTTTACCGTTGCATTTACTGCGACACTTTAATAAAAGCCGGCGCCGCAGAAATGTATAGTGAACAGTAATTTTTTTCTGATTTTAGAAGGGCTTCTCTTTAGCGAAATTTAATTTTTCTCACAATTTTGCCTGTAAATGTGTATTTTTTTTAACACAAGTTTTTAAAAATAGTGTAAAATGTTTTGTAAAGAATTTTATTTTAGGTAGCCACTAAAAATTGCAATTTTTAGTGGTAACTATGAAAATGATTTTTTTACCAGATACCCGTTGGTTTTGATTTTTAAATAATGGCTTGAGGGTGGCAAAGAACTGCTCCCAAATTTCTACTAAAAGGAAATAAAATATGCTCTTGATTTACAATGCCCGCCTTGTGGACCGCGATATAGATAAAAAAGCTGCCATTTTAGTGAATGGCAAAAAAATAGAAGGAATCCTTACCCCTCAGGTGGCAAAAAAACTGCTTGAAGACAAAAAAATTGCTTCTTATGATGCGAGCGGCTGCCTTTTGCTGCCTTCTTTTGTGGACATGCACGCTCATTTCAGGGATCCGGGTCAAACTCAAAAAGAAGACATTGAAAGTGGCTGTCATGCGGCGGTGGCTGGTGGTTTTGGCACCCTGGTTTTAATGCCAAATACAAATCCTGTTGTTTCCAGCCTGGATGCTGCTGAAAAAAATAACAAAAAGGCTGCTGACTTGGGCCTTTGTCAGGTTTTCCAAAGTGTCAGCATTACTCAGGACTTTGACGGCAGGACTTTAAGTCATTTAGATGCCTTGAATCCTAAAAAAGTCCCTTTGATTACGGAAGACGGCAGGGAAGTTTTAGATTCTTCTGTAATGCTTGAAGGAATGAAAAAGGCTGCTTCAAAAAAGATAATTGTTTCCTGCCATTCGGAAGATCCTTTTTTGCATGAAAAGGCCACTGAACTCAGGCAAAAGGCCCTTAAATCTGCAGATAAAAAAGAAAAAATCCGCCTTTTAAAAGAAGCTGAAAGACTTTTGGAAGTGGCAGAAGACATTCTTACTTTCAGAAATATCCGCTTGGCAAAAGAAGCCGGCTGTCATTTGCACTTGTGCCATGTGAGTACGGCCGCCTGTCTGCAAGCGGTAAGGCAGGCAAAAAGTCAGGGAGTCAATGTTACTTGTGAAATTACGCCACATCACCTGGGCTTAAATACAAAAAATGATTCTGCCCAGCTTTTTATTGTGAATCCGCCCCTGCGAAGTGCGGAAAACCAAAGGGCTGTAATAGAAGCTTTACGGGATGGCAGTGCTTCCTGCATTGCGACTGACCACGCTCCCCACACTCTGGAAGACAAAAAAAATGGGGCTCCGGGCTTTAGTGGCTTGGAAACCGCTTTTTCTTTGTGTTATAAGACTCTTGTTTTGGAAAATGATTTTTCTTTAAAGCAACTGTCTGCCCTTATGTCTGCAAATCCGGCGGAACTTTTGGGCCTGCATGACAGGGGGCTTTTGGCTGAAGGTTATTTTGCGGATTTTGCCCTGGTTGACTTGTCTGCAGAGTGGACTGTTAAGGGCCAGAACTTTGCTAGTCGCGGAAAGTATAGTCCTCTTGAAGGAAAAAAACTTCCTGCTAAAATAAAGGCTGCTTTCTTTAGGGGAAAGCTTGTTTATGAAAATAAAAAATAATGGGCTTGTAAAATGGTAACAGAATTTTCGTATGTTTTTTTGATAATTTTTATTGTTGGAAAAGTTTTTAACTTTTTCCTGGTTCAAATTTTGAATTTTGCGGATTATTACCACAGAATTAATCACGGAATGGAAATTCCTGGTGAAATTCAGGGGTATGTGGACAAGTTAAAGCTGGAACAAACCTGCGCTTATGAAGATTCAAAATACTTTTTGTCGATTTTTCACCACATTGCGGAAATTGTTGTTTCTATTGTGGTTGTTTTGTATCTTTATTCTTATGCCCATGTTTACAGCTGGCTGTGGACTCAAAATGCCTACCTTACAAATATGCTTTTTATGGTGTTTATTTCTGTTCCAGGTGGAATTGTTGATTTAATTTTTGACTTAATCCAGGAATTCAAAATTGAAAAGAATTATGGCTTTAGCAAGATGACTGGCAAAATGTGGTTTTTTGACCAGTTGAAATCTTTGCTTATGACACTTTTGCTGGCTATGCCTCTTACATGTGCGGCTACAGCCCTTTTAATCCACGTGCCAAAGGCCTGGTGGGCAATCCTGGCACTTGTATATATTGTCCTTTCCCTTTTGATTTCATACATTTTCCCTACAGTTGTGGCTCCTTTGTTTAACAAATTTACTCCTCTGGAAGATGGTGAATTGAAAAATCGCCTGGAAGACCTTTTGGTAAAGAATAATTTTTCTTCAAAAGGAATTTATGTGATGGATGCTTCAAAAAGAAGCGGTCACAGCAATGCTTACTTTACCGGTTTTGGAAAAAACAAGCGCATTGTCCTTTATGACACCCTTCTTAAGCAGCTGACGGCGGAAGAAATTGAAGCAGTTCTTGCTCACGAACTGGGCCATTATGTTAAACACCATAATCTTTTGCGCATGGCAGTAACGCTGCCACTGGTTTTTCTGGTTTTGTTCATTCTGAATTTGCTTTTGTGGTGCATGGCTCTTTACCAGCCTTTCCACCTTATTCCTCACGACGGTTTAATTGAAGGCGTTTTGCAAAGTCACATCATTCCTGCCGGATATGAACACTTTTTTGCCACATTCCGTTTTGTGGGCATTACATTGATTTTTTCTGTTTTTGGAGGATTTATGCCACTGGTAAATTTGGTAAGCAATATCTTTAGCAGAAAAAATGAATTTGAAGCTGACTGGTATGCGGCTGTCAGTTTGAATACGGCAAAACCTTTGTGTTCAGCCCTTATCAAATTGAACAAGGAAAATCTTTCTGAATTTACACCTGCAAAAATTTACTGCATCTTTAACTACAGCCATCCGCCTTTACTGGAGCGCATTAAGGCTTTAAAATCTTTTGTTCCCGTAAAGGCCAGCACCGAAAGGGAAGCCTTTTATGTAAGTGAGGAAGAAATGCAGTCTTCTTCAAAAAAGAAAGGTCTTTTGCAAAAGGCCAAAGATATTCTTTTTCATAAGGATAAGGGACATCGTTAAAAATCATTTTGAATGCTCTTTGAAAGGAAAGCGGGGGGGAGTAAAGTGAAAAAAATCCTTAGGAAAATAAATTATCTTTTTGTTTTTTTGCTGACTATGCAGGCGGGCCTTTGGGCAAAATCTGTTTTAAAGCAAATGCCAGAGGTGGAAGCTATTTTTACCTTCTTGCCCCAGGCAGGGGAGCGCTCCTGTTTGACGGGCGAAGAACTTATTAAATACGCCTTGAATTATAATTTTATCCAGCCGGGCAGCAGAGAAGAAGAAGCTTATTTAAAAAAATTTAACCGCTACCTGAAAACTCTTCAAAGCAGAAAGTTGAATTATTATGACAGCAAAAAAAGAAGGGCAGAGTTCATTTTGGAATTTATGCACGAAAGAATTTTGACCAAATATGATGAAGCCCAGTCTTTTGTAGAGGTGGCTTTTGACCAGGGAACTTATAACTGCGTTTCTTCGGCTATTATTTATGCTGCCCTGTGTAAGAGTTCTGGTATTGAAGTGTATGCAAACAATATTCCGGAACACCTTTACTGTACTGTTGTCATAAATGGTAAGGAATACGATGTTGAAACAACCAGCCCTAATGGTTTTAATTCAAGGTACAGAAAAAAAGATAATCCTGAAGATTACAAAAATCCTGAAAAATTGAGTGATTTTAAATTTGTTTCATGCGTGGCCACAAATGCGATTTATGATGATAAAGAAATTACTCAATATGAAAAAATAATTCCACTTGCTTACACCCGCTACCTTTTTATGCAGGGGGATAAGTCTAATGGCAATGACGGTCAGTCCTATTTTGAAAACGCCTGCATTTCTTTTATTTACGAATTGCAGCAAGTTAAAAAGTACGATCAGGTTTTAAAATGGATGGATTTTGTTTACGAAAAAATTTCCTTTAGTGAAAGGCTAATGGAAGTTTACGAAAATGCTGTTTCAAATTGCGTAATAATCAGGGTGAATAGCGGAGAATATGATGCAGCCCAGGAAGTGCTGTCTGCCCACAAAGATTTTGTTTCCCAGTCACTTTTTGATGAAAAACAAAAATACATAGATAACTTTAGAAATCATTCTAAGTCAAAAGATTCTGCAGCCAAAAAAAGTGCTTCTGTAAGTTCCGGAGCGGGGGTAGGGAAATCTTCGTCTTCTGTTTCAAGTGGGACTAATCAAAAGACAAATAATCTTTTAAAAATAGACCAGGCCATGGAAGGTTTGTCGTACGAGCAGGGAGTTTTGCAGTCAGAAAAGTTTATGAAGGACTCTCTTTATTCATCTGACAGTGATTTTAGGAAAAGGGTGAATGAGTGGTTTTCATATTTTGCCACTAACCTTTGCGTGTCTTATGGTCTTGCCGGCGACGATTTAAAAGCTGCTTATGCCGCAGACAATTATTTAAAAATCTTACCTGGTGACAAAGACTTGGAAAAAGTTTCCTACACCGCCTGGTACAATTATGACGTTGATGTTCACAACAAATATTGCGAATTTATAAATGCCGGAAATCTAAAGGGGGCCAAAAAAGTCCTGGAGGAAGGATTAGAAATTCACCCTGACAGCAAAAGCTTAAAGGCAGACTTGGAAGAGGTAAAAAAATATTTGTAGTTGGCCATTTTACGAATGGAACACCTCTTTCCAAAAGCCACACCGCTTTAACGAAAGCAACTGCAGTCCCCTTTACGAAACAGTCACCTCTTTCCAAAAGCAACACTGCTTTAACGAAACTGGTCGCGGTCCCCTTTCCTTACCCCATTTCACTTTTTTGATTTCTGCATTTGGAAAAGCTACACCAGGCTTAGTCCGCGCTGGAATGGGCTGCCAAAGGCAGAGTGCGAAGCACCGAAGGCTGTGCCTGAGCCATGCAAGCACGGTCAGGAAATGCGCTTTCTCCAAAAAAAAAGAGCCCAGGAATGACCTGGCACAGATTCCGTCTTCATACCGTTGCTGGATTCCTCCTCTGGCGGGGTTTTGAAGGGGAACCTTGCAGGGTTCCTGAACTCAAAAAAGATTTTATCTTACTTTACGTCTTTATTCAAGATACAATTCACATTCGAAGCAAATCTGGCCCAGGTATTTTCCAATGACACTTATTTTTTTGTTTGCCGCGTTTTGGGCCGTGTCCACATTTTCCCAGTCGGAAAAAAGTTCGATGGTGGTGCCGTAAAGGGCTTCTTTGGAATAGTTGATTCTTAAATCCTTAAAAGAGGTCAGCTGGAATTTTTCGGGCAGGGCGTCAATAACAAAATTCATGTATTTTGAATTGTTGGCGTGGCCGTTTGAGTCCATGTCGCTGTAAGAAACCGTGTGGCTGCCGATTTTTTTCATGCTGTCATTTTCTTTAATTCGGCCCGGCATAATTCCGTCAAAGTCTGTGCTTTTTTCGGGGCTGGGGCGCAGGTCAAAGTCTTTTTCAGCTACGATTTTGCGGCTTTTAAAATTGATGAGGGTAAAAAGCGAAAAACCTGTGATTAAAATTTCACCGCTCCCAGTGTTTTTGATTTGGTAGCGGCGCGTAAAAAAAGGACCGGTCGCTTTTTCTTCCCAAGTGCTGAGGGTGATTTCGTCTTCCGCACAAGGCATTTTTTTTATGTGGTAAGACGAGCGCGAAACAACAAAAATAATTCCTTTATCCACAAGGAATTGCCATGGCAGGCCCCGCATGTTGAAATCTTCGACTGCAATGTCTGAAGTCAACCGCAAAAGTTCTGACCAGGCAAGTTTACTGTTTTTGTCACACTGGGCAAAAGTCAGCTTTGTCTGCAAATTAAAAGTTAAATCGTCGGCAATCCATTGCCTGAAAATAATTTCTTTCATGCCCTATCTTACTTTTATTTTGACATTAATTCAATAAGTGTCGCCCTAATTTTTTATATTTTTTTTCTGGGCCTTGCCTGCCTGTTGGCAGGCCGGGCTACTACAGGTTCCGGCTTTCGCCTCCAATATTTTTTGCTTTTGTGATTTCCTCTTTAAGAAATATTTTCCCCTGCCAAAATGATTTTTTTCCTAAAGTGTCAGCTTGAAAAGAATTCGCAAAAAATATCGCCTGCGGCGCCTTCCGTATCCCTAAGGCGGTGGGGCGGACAGAAGCACCTTTTGTTTAAGATATGGCTGGTCGCCGGAGAAGGGTTGTTTTTACGAATAAGGCTTATCGCCAGAGAGGGGGCTACGTTTACGAACAGGGCTATTCGTCGGACAGAAAGCGTTTTTCGTAAAGAAGCCGGCCGGGCTAAACAAAAAGTTCCCCCGGCAAAAAATCCTGCATTTAAAAACAAAAAAGGCTCACCGTTAAGTGAACCTTTTTATTGTGAGACTGACACGATTCGAACGTGCGACCCTCACCTCCGCAGGGTGATGCTCTAATCCAGCTGAGCTACAATCTCATATTTAACTTTGAAGTTAAACATTAAACAAGCTTTTACGCTGTTTTTGTAGCGGAGGCGACAGGGGTTGAACCTGCCCGGCCCGTTAGGAACCGACGGTTTAGCAAACCGTTGTATTACCGCTCTACCACGCCTCCAAGTTCCTAAATAAAGGCTTATTTAAGACGGAGCGAGAGGGATTTGAACCCCCGATAACCTTGCGATTATGCCGGTTTTCAAGACCGGTGCATTCAGCCTCTCTGCCATCGCTCCAAAATGTAAATTGATATTACAGTCTTTCTGAAAGTCTGTCAAGGGCAGAAATGAAAATTTATTTATTTTTTTTTATTAAGGGAGTCTTTAAAAATTGCAATTTTTAAGGACTTGCTTAATTGCAGATCAGGGAATTTAAAATCAGCGGGTGCCGGTGCTGGAGCAATGCCGAAGGCAGTGGTAATTTTTATTTGACACGGATGTGGCAAATAAAAATTACCACCGCGCGTAGCAAGTTGCGCAAGTGCCGTCTTTAAATGCCCTTCCCCAGGAAAAAAATTTTTTTGATACCAAATTTTTGAAAAAAATAGTAGAATGGGCTTTATGAAAAAGGGTTTTGATAACGATAAATATTTGAAAATTCAATCTGAGCACATTAAGGAAAGGATTTCGCAGTTTGGCGATAAGCTTTACCTGGAATTTGGTGGTAAGTTGTTTGACGACTACCATGCAAGTCGCGTTTTGCCGGGCTTTGAACCTGACAGTAAGCTGAAAATGCTGATGCAGCTGGCGGATGTGGCGGAAATTGTAATTGTAATTAGTGCGGCGGATATTGAAAAAAATAAAATTCGCGGCGATTTGGGCATTACTTATGACAAGGATGTTTTGCGTCTGCGCGATGAATTCCAAAGTCGCGGGCTGATGGTTGGCAGCGTTGTAATTACTCATTTTAGCGGGCAGGAAGCGGCAAAGGCTTTTCGCGCTAAACTGAAAAAAATGAATATCAAGGTTTACTACCATTACATTATTCCGGGGTATCCTTCTAATGTGCCTTTGATTGCCAGTGATGAGGGCTTTGGAAAAAATGATTATATAGAAACCAGTCGGCCACTGGTGGTTGTTACGGCACCTGGTCCTGGTTCTGGAAAGATGGCAACTTGCTTAAGTCAGCTGTATCACGAAAATAAGCGGGGAATCAAGGCTGGGTATGCAAAATATGAAACTTTCCCAATCTGGAATTTGCCTTTAAAGCATCCTGTAAATCTTGCTTATGAAGCGGCTACTGCGGATTTAAATGATGTGAATATGATTGACCCCTGGCACCTGGAAGCTTACGGAAAAACAACTGTAAATTACAATCGTGATATTGAAATTTTTCCGGTTCTGGATGCGATTTTTAAAGGC
This sequence comes from Treponemataceae bacterium, assembly GCA_963649315.1. GTDB lineage: Bacteria > Spirochaetota > Spirochaetia > Treponematales > Treponemataceae > Treponema_D. Next base: position 26,396 of record CAVJHV010000013.1, read on the forward strand.
ATTTACGGTACAAATCCTTATAAATCCCCGACTGACATGGGGGTTAACATGGCAGGTTACGGCATTTATGATGATGATGCCTGCCGGGAAGCCAGCCGTCAGGAAATTATCCGCCGCTATTACAACACGCTGAATAATTATGTCGAAGGCAATGCCAGTGAATCTGAAATTCAAAAGATTGAACTTTTGATGAACCAGGAAAATATTACAACGGATTACCGCAAGGTGACTGTGGCTGCAAAGGAGCGTGTTGCAAAATCTAAAGTGCCATCTGCTGCAATTGAACTTGCTGACGGTTCCATTATTACTTCTGAAACTTCAGATTTGCTGGGCACTTGTGCCGCTTTGATTTTGAATGCTGCAAAACATCTGGCCGGAATTGACCACAAGGTAAAATTAATTCCAAAAGAGATGATTGAGCCTATTCAAAAGATGAAGGTGACTTATTTGAATGGAAAAAATCCACGCCTGCATACTGATGAAGTTTTGGTTGCCCTTGCCATGCTTTCCAAGAATGATGAAAACTGCCGTAAGGCTTTGGAGACTTTGCCTTTGTTTAAGGGCTGCCAGGTACACACGACGGTGATGCTGAGTGAAGTGGACCGTAAAATCTTTAAGAAACTGGGCGTTGATTTAACTTGCGAGCCTGTCAGTAAAAAACAAAAGTCTTTGATTGGCTGAGTTTTTTGTATGGGGAGCTTTTAAAAATTGCAATTTTTAGAGATGCCCTATGACATGGTGAGCGACGGCAAAGCCTGACCTGAGTGTTTTATGAAAAGGCGGAATGCTGCAAAAAAATAAAAAAAAATTTTAAAAATGCTTTATAATTTAGTATATTTTAAGCGAGGTACTTATGAAAAAGAACAGTGACTTTGTGAACATTATTGTGGCGGTTCTGGTTCTGGTGCTGGGCCTGATGTGCCTGATTGCGCCTATGCAGATTTTTTCTTTTTTGATTTTTGTGCTGGGGGCAGCAGCTATTGTTTTTGGTCTGTATGACCTTTTTAAATTGCGCCCTCTTGTAGATGACAAGCCTTACCGGATGACCATTTTGATTCGTGGTCTTTTGAGCGTTCTGTTTGGAATTCTGGCTATTGTGCTGAGGGTAAAAATGGGGTCTGCAGTGGTTTCTGTTTTGAAGACTATTTTTGCCGTTTACTTGATTTTCTGTGCTCTTGCGGATTTTTACATTTTTGCGGAACTTAAAAAGGTTTCTTCTGCGGTGGATTTGCCTGTTTCCAGAAAATTTGCTCTTTTTAAGGGTTTGATTTCACTGCTTCTGGCTGTTTTGCTTTTTGTGATGAGCTCTGAGACTTTGATCGCTTTGATTATGAGAATTGCCGGCGGTCTTTTGATGGTTTCCGGCTTGATTTTTGGAATTTACGCTTTTAAAAACAGGCCTATTGTTGTGGAAGCAGATTCTGTTAAGGATGCGGAATAAATTTTGGGGGAGAGAGTGGGGTTGTTTTTGGAAAGCGATGTTGGTTTTGTGGCGCGGCGGTGCTTTCGTAAACAGGCACCGCTTTTGGAAAGCGATACTGGTTTCGTAAACAGGCACCGCTTTTGGAAAGCGATACTGGTTTCGTAAACAGGCACCGCTTTTGGAAAGCGATACTGGTTTCGTAAACAGGCACCGCTTTTGGAAAGCGATACTGGTTTCGTAAACAGGCACCGCTTTTGGAAAGCGATACTGGTTTCGTAAACAGGCACCGCTTTTGGAAAGTGCCACTGCTTTCGTAAACAGTCATCTCTTTCGTAAAGAAACACTTTTTTCGTAAACAGGCGCCCTATTTTTTCTGGGGCGCTTTTTGTTTTGCGGCCATTTGTTTTTTGATGTTTGCGGCAAAGAGTGCGTTTTGATCACTTCTTACTGGAACAGAGAACTGTGGACCGCCGTCCTTGTCTGAAATGCGGTAGAATTTCATTGGGTCGCATGTGTAGGCCGGGCTGGATTCGTTGTTAATCCACCAGTCCAAAACTGAAACTACGCAAAGTGTGTATTTTATGAGATTTGCGTTTGTGGCAGGCGAGTCTGTTGTTTTTTTTGCACCTAAAAGAACATCCAGGCGCTTTGAAACAACATTTGGCAAGTCAAATTTGTAGCGGTCCCAAGGGTTTATTACTCCCAGAACAGGCTTTTTCTGGGCAGCATTTTCGTCAATCCTTCTTGTGATTACGGAAAGAACTGCCTTAAGGTAGTCTGAACGATTGTAAAGGGCGCGGTATGGGTTGTCATTTGTTGGTTTATTAAGAATGAGCTGCTGGAATTTGAAATTCGGCAGGTAGTAGAACTTTATTCTCCAAAGAATGTTTGTGGCGTCTTCCAGTCCAAACTGGCTTTTTGGGTAGTCTGATTTTGTGTATGTTGAATTAACATAATTCCTTAAATAATCGCCCAGTTTTTTATTGAAAAGAACTTCTATGTAAGAAGGCCAGTCATCAATTGCTTTTACAATGTCATCTTTGAGGGTTCCAAAAGATTCATCTGCCTTAAGGTTGAAATCAACATTGTGCAGGCCCTGGAACAAATCTTCTATGATTCTGATTAAAACAAGGGTTACCTGCACGCCGCTTTCTGGTGGCAGCATGTTAAATCCATCCTGGAAATTGTAGAGGGGCTGAAAGTATGGGTAAAGATCCGGGTGTTCGTCCAGCCGTGAAAATCCGGCCTGAGGGAAAAGTTGTTCAAGAATTTTAAGGCCTGTGTCAACCAGCTGGTCTTTTTTGCCTGCAATATGGCGGTTTTCTTCCAGCTTTTTCTTTGCTTCTTCAGCTTTTTTCTTTGCGTCATCAGTTTTTTTGTTCCTTTCCGGTAAAAGAAGTTCAAATTTTGTCATGTGAAGGAATTTGAGGATTTCTGCAATTTTGGCAGTAAAGAATTTTGGAAAAGCAACAAATTCTGAAGAAGACATTCTCATCAAAAGAGGGTACATGCCTTTTATTACCTGATTGTGGATGTAAAGCCATTCTGTGATGCCCTGTTTGGCCAGGTTTTGCATTTTGTTTTTGTCTACATCCGGATAGGCGCAAATGTCATTGTAAACTTCTTTTATGAGGGCTGGCACCTGCTGTTCACCAATGTAGTAAATGGTGATGAACATTCTGTAAACTTCACGCACAAATGGAATAAGGTTTTGCACTGTAAGTTCGGCAGAACGTTCTTCCAGATCAAAGGCCATTGCTTTTATGTCCTTCATTGTCCAGCGGCCGACTGTGCGCAAAAACTTAAACTTTAAGTCTGTGTCTGCGGCAATTTTAGTCTTGTATGTGTCTGGTGACAGCTGGATAAAGGTTTTTACTGTAGAAATAAAGGCCTGCATGTGGTCAACATGGCGCTTTATCATGTAGTCGCCGTAACTTTTTACAAGCTTTTCCTTATTTTTTGCGGACATGTAGAATATGAAATTAAAAAGACCGTAGTTTGGTTTAATTTCGTATTCTGGTGACATCATAAGGCGATTCATGAGTTTGAGTTCTCTAGATGGTATTTCTGGTAATTCTTCTTCTTTCTTCATTTTTCTACTGCCTGTGGCTACTCCAATAATATTGTGGTTTGGTGATGAAGTACTACTGGCCGAAGCAGAACTTCCTGAACTTGAAGCAGATTTGTTTGCCCTTACAATAACCGAGCCACTCGATTTTCTGGCCAGGGCACTTGTGTCTGGAACTACCCGTTCACGCAGTATGTCTCCGCCTAAAATCTTTTGCATTTGAGCAGCTTCTTCCGGGTCTATGGGCCCTATATTCTGCCTTACATGATCTATGGTGCCAGGTTCAAGGCTTCTTGAGGGCCTTACTGGCTGTGAATCATCATCTGCCATTTTTTAGTTCCTTATAAATCTGCTTCTTAAAGTTGTATCTAAAAATTGCACTTTTTAGAAACTCCCTTAATTTTTTTTAACATCCAAAAAATCAATCTAAAATCATTAAAAAAAATTTAGTGATGTCCTTTATTATAATCCATTTCTGACAAAGAAAACTTACATTCGGATAAGAAATTTTCTGGAAATGCCTGAAAGATTTTTTATGGAAATAACTTTGCCGCTTGAAGTCATAAGGCTGCCTTCAAAAGTGCCGTAAAGGGCATGATTTTCAGTCCTTAAAACTAAAAGGTTAGCATAGTTAATATTATCAGAATTTGGCGTAAAAGTTAAATCAATCATGTTTTCTGTGTCCTGGATAATCCATTTGTCTTTTATGCCAAAGGAATGTGTTATGACGGCAGGTGACAAAGGTGTTACGGCGCCATCGTAAAAAAGAACATTTGAATTGTATTTTTCAGGGTCAACCGCGTCCTGCGAAGTAGCAGAGATGCAGAAAACAAGCATCTTGCCGTCAACTTCACCGCAGCCTGTAACAAATTCGCCGCTGTGGTGAAAGTTTACATAGGAGCGGTTCATTTCAAAAAGTGCCACTCCTTTTGACTGGCTGACCACAGCTTTTTCTTTTTTGTTTTTAGGATTAATTGTCAGTTTGCAGTCCACCCTTGAAGCAAGTGAATATGTTGCAGAACAGCGGCTTGTTACCGGGTAAGGGCAGACGTTTGTAAGTTCTGAGCATGAGGGGTCTGAAAAAGACATGTTTACGGATAAATTGATTGTAGGGCGGACAGTTCTGCCCCCGTGCATGCCTAAAAAAAGATGGAAGTAGTTGTTTGGTCTGTCCCAGGAAATTTTTACAAAGCGCCTTCGGATTAAAACGCAGCTGGTTGCTTTTTCCAGACTGTGGGGGATAAAGCGGGGCTTGGGCAGGGTTATTGTGCGGTAACTGTATTTTTGACCGCTGACTTTGTTCCACAGGCAGACTTCCACAAGTCCGAAAACTTTTAAATCAAAAAGGACAATGAAACCTTCGTAGCCTTCCATAGAAAAAGTAAAATGGATTTTGCTTTTTATTTTGAGATTAGTTAAAAATGTTGGCAAATGCAGACCGAATGGTTTTTTTACCCCGCGGATGTCCAGCCTGGACGGATGTTTTATAAAAGTGCCAAAAATCGCCTTGCCGTTAACAACCAGTTTGTCCGGTGCTGCTTCAATTTGTCTAGTGTACAAAATGCCCCCGAAAGTATTCTTGAATTATACAAGGGCACCCCAAAAAAAACAATCTTTTAGCCTGTGGACATTCTTAAAAAGATTTTAACTGCTTTTTTTAGTGGCGGCTTTATAGGGTCAAGGGCTGCCCTGGTGGGAATGTGATTGTTTTGATGTTGAAAAGACCCGGAAAATTAAGGAATGGCTCATAGAAAGACTTTCAAGAGATGTTCCTCAATTTCTAATCCCGCAAAAATTTTTCGTCCTTGTTAAGGCGCCTAGCCGCGATGGGAGTGGGCACGAAGTGCGTGCGAAGCGCAGCTGAGCACCGGAGCGTAAGCGCAGCCACGGACAGCGCGTTGAAGGAAAGGCTGAATGCTTCATAAAGAAAAAAAATTAAAAAATATCTTTTAATTGTGAAAATGAAAAATTGGGCTTATAATTCTAGGTGAAAACTTGTAGTTTAAAGTGTTTTATAAGGAGATTTTATGGCAGTAACTGTATATTCGCTTGGTGCGGCCGAAGAGGTGACTGGCAGCAAGCATATTCTTGAAGTTGATGGACGCAGTTTTATGATTGACTGCGGGGCTTTTCAGGGTAAGCGTGCTGAATCTGACAAAAAGAACCGCGAATTTGATTTTGCTCCTGACAAAATTGAAAGTGTTATTTTGACTCATGCGCATTTTGATCACTGCGGGCTTTTGCCTGTTCTTACAAAAAACGGCTACCGGGGAAATATTTATTCTACTCCGGCTACCCGCGATCTGGCAAATATTGTAATGATGGATTCTGCCCGCATTCAGGCACGGGATGCTGAATTTTTGGGCAAGCAGGCTAAGAAAAAGGGTGAAAAGTTTACCTGGAAGCCTTTGTATACAGAAGAGGATTGCGTAAAGGCTGCAAACCAGATTGTTTCTTTGAGTTACAACCGCAAGATGTATATTGCTCCGGATATTCAACTGGAATTTTTTGATGCAGGTCACATTCTGGGGTCGGCTATGGCTAGTGTTACTATTACTGGTCAGCGGGCTAACAGAATAAGCGGGCAGACAAGCAGTCAGTCTGGAATGGGAAGAAGAAGGTTGTGGCACAGGCTTTTTGGTAAGGATGGGGCTAATGCTGAAGCTTCCAGGACTGAAAAAACTCTGGCTTTGCAGGGGGCTCCAAGTGACGAAATCCGCATTTTGTATACAGGGGATCTGGGCCGTGTAGGTAAGCCTATTATCCGCGATCCATCTGTGAATGTTCCGGCTCCGGATTATATTTTCCTGGAAAGTACTTATGGTAACCGCCTGCATGAAAGTCCGGGCATTGCTCTGGATGATCTGGAAAAGGTTGTAAAGCGCGCTGTGGCTAATAAGGGTAAGATTATTATTCCTTCATTTGCTATTGAACGTGCCCAGGAACTGGTTTACTACCTGCACCTTCTTGTTAAACAGAAGCGCATTCCAAAAATCCCTATTTACCTTGACAGTCCTATGGCTGTTAATGCAACGGGTATTTTCCAACTGCACCCTGAATGTTATGACGAAGAAGCAAACAACGAATTTATTAACCAGCATAAAAATCCTTTTGGTTTTAATGAGTTGACTTTTGTTTCCAGTGTAGACGAATCTAAGGCTTTGAATAAAAAGACTGGTCCTATGATTATTATTTCTGCGGATGGAATGTGTGAAGCGGGAAGGGTTTTGTACCATCTGGCAAACAATATTTCGGATCCAAAAAACATTGTCCTGATTGTGGGGTACATGTCTGAAAATACTCTGGGCCGTAAAATTTATGATGGTCAGAAAGAGGTCCGCATTTTGGGGGACTGGTACAAGGTGAAGGCTCGTGTAGAAAAGATTGACGCTTTTTCTGCCCACGCTGACTACCAGGAATGTACGGATTGGCTTAATAAGATTGACACAAGCCGCTTAAAGAAAATTTTTATGGTTCATGGAGAAAAGGATGCCCAGGCTGCATTTAAAATTCATCTTGAAAAAAATGGATACAAGAATGTGCAGATTGTTAAGTACGGTGAGTCCTACGATCTTGAATAGAAATATTCTTTTTGTCTGACTTGAAATGCTCTGCCGGAAAATCTGGCGGGGCTTTTTTTAGATTGATTTTTGGGGCCTTTAAAAAATTCAATTTTTAAAGCTGCCATTTTTTGCAAGTGAAAAGGTATTTTGTATGGAAAAGGAAAGTGAAGATCGCATTATTGCACTGGAAACAAAGGTTTCTTACCTGGAAGATTTTTTAAATCAACTGCAGGCGGTTTGCGTGGAAAATTCGGAAACAATAGAAAAGCTGACTAAAGAAAATAAGGCTATGGCTTCAAAAATCCGCGACATGGCAGACCAGCTGGAAGGTGAAATTCCAAACCGCCGGCCACCGCATTATTGATTTTTTTAATTGAAAATTGAGAGGGGGAATGCTGTTTGTTGACCGCCGGCTGTTGACGGCTGACCGCTAACTGTTTACCGTTGACAGTTGCCCGCTGACCGCAAATTGTTGACGGCAGACGCTAACCGTTGACGGCTGCCCGTTGCCACTGACCGCTGTCTGTTTGATGTTGACAGCAGACACTTGCCCGCTGACCGTTAGTTGTTGCCCGCTGTCAGTTGACCGTTGAAAATTGAAAAATGCCTACCATGTGATTTTGTAAATTTTGCTGGTGTCCATGGTGAAAAATTCCAGAAGTGGAAGCTCAACAGAAAGGCTTTTTGAATCCGAAGAAATTTTTCCTTCTGTAAAAGATGTAATCTTTTTTGCTGACGGGCAGCCTAATGTTATGTTTACACTTCCTTTTTTTAACTCATCGGCAACTTCATTTCCGTAGAAAGACGAAATTAATTCTTCATATTCTGCTCTGGAAAGTTTTTCGCCTGTAAAAACCGGGGCCATAGAAAGGTAAAGAAGTGCCTGTCCTTCTTCAGGCATGGCTGAAACAAAAGCCTGAATTGTTTGTGGAGAAAGTGTTAGCGTTAAAGATTTGTCCTGGCAGTTTACAAAATCCTTTACCATCAGATTTGAATCCGCCAGCTGGTATTTTTGTTTTTCCGGGGCAGAAATTATTCCAGAAAGAATAAGGCTGGAAGAAGAAAGCCACTGGGCCTTCGTAAGTGTAATGTCACTTTCTTTAAAGCCCTTTATCATTTCTTCGGCAGGAAGTAATTTTGACAAATCACTTGTGTCGGTAAGGGAAAAGGCCTTTAACACAGAAGAAATTTCTTTTCCAAACTGAATGCTTACAGACATGTTTACGCTTTTGTCTGAATTGGCAACAAAGGCTGTCTTTGCCCCGCATGATGTAAGTGTAAAAATACCGGCCGTAAAAATCAGAATAAATATTTTTTTTAACAGATTATTTTTCCTAAAAAGTTTCATACCTGTAAAACAATGCCCTGTAGAAAAAAGTTACGCCCTATTTGCTGTAGTCTAATGTTGAAGGCAAAAAGCGGCCTGTTGCAAAGTAGTGGTTTTTCCAGAACTTTTCGTCCATGGATGTGATGATTACCCCCCTCCGCGGACCGTCACTTACTGCGCTTACAAAAACTTTTTTTCCTTCAAGGTTTGAATCTTTTCCGTGATTGTAAAGTCCTAAGTAAATGCCAACGTGTGTCACTCTGGAAGAGTTCATATTGTTTTTAAAAAAGACTAAGTCGCCAGGTTCCCTTTGCGACACCGGAATGATTTCTACGCTGTCATAAATGGATTGGGCTGTTCTTTCCATATTGATTCCAAGACCATTTTTTACCGAGTACTGAATAAAGCCGCTGCAGTCAAAGCCTCCGTCTTTTTCCGGATTGTCACCGCCGTAAACATAAGGCAAGCCTACAAATCCCAGACTGTAGGTAATAAATTTTTGACGCAACTCTGTTACTTTTACAGGTTCATTAATTTCCTGATTTGAATTTTTTGCAGCCTGCCCAAAAAAATTCTGAAAGAAAAAAAGAAAGGACATTACGGCAATTATTTTTTTGAGAAATTTAGTCTTATGC